>PXDB01000060.1 GCA_003565155.1 Nitriliruptoraceae bacterium
CCGATGTGACCCTGCAGGTCGGCCGCGGTCCCGCCGCAGCTGCGCTGCTGCGTGCGGCGCGGCACGGGACGGTGATGATCGTGGTCGGTTCACGGGGCCTGGGCGGGTTCAAGGGGCTGCTGCTGGGATCGGTCAGTCGCCAGCTGTGTGAACACGCTCCCTGCCCGGTGACGGTCCTGCGGCGGGGCGCGGTGACCCAGCTGGAACGGCTCAACCGGATCGTTGTCGGGATCGACGGTTCGGAGGAGTCGCTGCGCGCGTTGCGAGCTGGTCAGGACCTGGCCACGCGGGTGGGCGCCGAGTTGATCGTCGCCAACGTCATCGTGCCCGGACCAGCCGCCGAGTACCCGGCGCTGGTGCCGGAGCCCGATGAGGCGGCAGCCCGTGAGCAGGTGGAGCAGTGGTGCCGCACGCTCGGGGCTGATCGGCCCCTCCCGGAGATCGAGATGCGGGTCGGTGATGCGCGCAAAGAGTTGCTGCAGGTGGTGCGTGACCGATCAGCGGACCTGCTGGTGGTCGGTTCACGTGGTCTCGGGCCGGTTGGACGGCTCCTGCTCGGCAGTGTGGCGACCTGGCTGGTCGGGCACAGCGACGTGCCGGTGACCGTCGTACCCGACCGTCGGTGACTGCGGCGCTCTGATCGACCCGTGCCCGCTGCATGGTGCGTCGAACCATGGTGCGCGCGGGTTCGAACGCAGAGAAACGACGTCGAGGTGGCAACGTGGACACGGTCTGGGTGTGGGGTGACCAGCTCAACCGTGACCTGGCGCACCTGCGGGACGCGGACCCGGCGACGACCCGGGTCCTGCTGGTGGTGAGCACCGACAAGCTCGCTGAGCGCCGGTGGCACGTGCAGAAGGCCCACCTGGTCGTCTCCGCGATCCGACACTTCGCTGCCGAGCTCGAAGACGCCGGGTTCGAGGTCGACCTCCGTCGTGCCGCGTCCATGCGCGCCGGGTTCGTGGCGCACGTCGACGAGTATGCCCCCGGCACGGTCCGCGCCATGGAACCCGCCAGCCTCCCGGGCAGCCGGCTCCTCGACGACCTCGACCTCGAGGTTGTCGACAACGACCACTTCCTGTGCCACTGGCGTGACTTCGATGCGTGGGCGGACGGCCGGACCCACCTGAAGATGGAGGACTTCTACCGGCTGCGCCGGCAGCAGACCGGCTACCTCATGGACGGCGAGGAGCCGGCCGGCGGCCGTTGGAACCACGATCACGCCAACCGGGAACCGCCCACCCGGGAGCTCATCGAGACGGCCCCGGACCTGGTGACCTCGAGGTTGGACGAGATCGACCGGGACACGCTCGACAACTGGTTGCCGGACGGGCTCTACGGCGCGCCCCCGGACGGCACGTGGGCCACGACGCGGCGTCGCGCTCTGGCGCGCCTCCGCCGCTTCGTCGACGAGGCCCTCCCAGCGTTCGGCGACCACCAGGACGCGATGGTCGCAGGCGCCTGGTCGCTGAACCACGCCCTGTTGTCACACGCCCTGAACCTCGGACTGCTGCATCCCGCCGAGGTCTGTGACGCGGTCGAGGAGGCCTACCGGGACGGCCGCGTCCCCATCAATGCCGCCGAGGGGTTCATCCGTCAGATCATCGGCTGGCGGGAGTACATCTGGGGCGTGTACCGCCGGTGGATGCCCGAGTACGCGGATCTCAACGAGCTGGGTGCCGACCTCGCGGTGCCACCGGCCTTCACCGGCGAGGCGGACACCGACCTGCGGTGCGTGGCGGACACCGTTGCCTCGATCCACGACCATGCCTACGCCCATCACATCCAACGCCTGATGGTGCTGGCCAACCTGGCCACCAGTGCCGGGGTCGATCCGCAGGCGTTCACCACGTGGATGCACGGTGCCTTCATCGACGCCTATGACTGGGTGATGGTCCCGAACGTGATCGGGATGGGGACCTTCGCCGACGGGGGGAGGATGTCGACCAAGCCCTACATCTCGGGTGGCGCGTACATCAGCAGGATGTCGACCGGGTACTGCAACGACTGTCGCTTCGACCCGAAACAGCGGGTTGGCGAGACCGCGTGTCCGTTCACCACCCTGTACTGGGACATGCTCGACCGCAACCGCGACGTGCTCAAGGGCAACCACCGGTTGAACCAGCCCTACGCGACGCTCGACCGCCTCAAGGACCTCGAGGAACTGCGGGAGCGGGCGACGGAGGTCCGGCGACGACTGGCGGCTGGGGACCTGTGACCGTCGCCAGCGGGAACCGATCCTCTCAGCGGTCCGGACCGTCGAACACGAACACCCGGACCGCATAGCCGGTGTGCGGATCGACCTGGGCGAAGTAGGCGGACGGTTCGTCACCCACGATCGCTGCCACCTCGGTCCGGAAGTCCTCAGAGGTGGCTTCGTGCACGGCCTGATGGTGCGCCCGCACCGCCCCGATGCCACCGCGCTCGACCAGGGTGCGGTCGGACGTCGTGAGCGTGTCGAGGCTCAGCACGGTGACCACCTCAGGGGAGCCGTCGCTCGCGGTGACCCGCACGGAGCTCGGGCCGCGGCCGTAGAAGTCGCGCTCGAGGCGCGTGACGGCCTCGCCGATCGCCGCTCGTTGGTCCCTGTCGATCGGCATCACACCGTCCTTGTGCACTGGAGGCGCTAGAGTAGGAGGGCTGGGCTGCCCTGTCGCACGTCGGCAGCAGCGGACCGGCACGGACGACACCGTCCGCGGGAGGCGAGTCGGCGCGCGAGCGCCGGAGCGCGAACCGTGGGCATGGCCCGAGCGGCCCGCGTCCGGCGGTCGTACCGACCGTGGCCTGCACCACCTCGCGTGGGTGTGGGAACGGATCCTGGTCGACGGTCGTGCCGGCCTGCTCATGACCGAAGGTCTGCGCATGACCCGCACGAACCCTGTCACGTTGCCCCCCGAGATGCTCCGTCATCCTTCGATGGTCTCCCTGCCGGACCGCTGCCTGCGACCCGCAGAGACCGCCGCGTTGGTGGCGGGCCTGGCGGCGGACATCGCCGTCTGGGCCTCCCTGGTCCGACACGATCCGGTGAACCGCTGGCACACCCGGCTGTTGTGGACCCCGTTCGCCGAGGTCTACCTGTTGGGGTGGACCGCGGATCAGGACACCCGCATGCACGATCACGGCGGCTCGGTGGGTGCGTTCGCCGTCACCGAGGGTCGGCTCATCGAGGAGCGTGGCCGCGCCCGGTCGGCGGTGATCGACCGCTGCGAGCACCTCACGGGCTCGGTGGTTCCCTTCGATGCACGCCACGTGCACAACCTCGGCAACGCCGGTCCGGACCCGGCCACGAGCATCCACGCGTACTCGCCGCCCCTGCCGTTCATGCGTTTCTACGAGCCCGATGCGCAGGGCCGCCTCCACGCCACGCACCGTCGCCCGGTCGACGGCCCGGAACCGGACGACTCGGTCGCGCCGCTGCCGTTGCTCGCCGGGACCGGCCAACAAGGCGCACACCGATGACGCGGAACGTGACGACGCTGTCCATCGACGCACGCCTCGAGCGGGCACGGTCGGACCTCGACCGGCTGACGCCACACGATGCGGCTCGGGCACAGCAGGACGGCGCGGTCCTGGTCGATATCCGGCCTCAGGCGCAGCGGGCGCGCGAGGGCGAGATCCCCGGGTCGCTCGTCATCGAACGCAACGTGCTCGAGTGGCGCTTCGACCCGTCCAGCGATGCGCGGCTACCGATCGCGACACATCACGACCTGCAGGTGATCGTCCTCTGCTCGCAGGGCTACACCTCCAGCCTCGCTGCTGCCAGTCTCCAGGAACTCGGCCTGCGACGTGCCACCGACCTGGACGGTGGCTTCCAGGCCTGGCAGGCCGCCGGCCTGCCGACCATCGAGGGCGGCCGGGAAGCCGACGGGTGATCACGCTGGCAGGGTCCGTCCCGGTCACGTCTTCCGGCGTTCGTCGACGCCACGCATCGCGTGGACGAGGAGCGCAAGGTGCACGTCCAGGCGAACCCGCGCGTCCGTCGTGAACGGTCCGACGATCGAGGACAGCTTGTCGATCCGGTAGCGCAGGGTGTTGTAGTGGAAGTGCAGGCGCCGTGCCGCCTCGGCGACGTTGCCCCCCGCGTCCAGGAGGACCTGCAGGGTGTGGCGGAGGTCGGTGGCGGTGTCGGTGTCCTGGACGAGTTCTCCCAGGACCTCCGCGGCGAAGGCGTCGAGTTCCGCGCGGTCCTCGACCAGCGACAGCACCCGGTAGGCCCCCAGCTCGTCGAAGTGCGTCACGGCCCCCCGACCGTGGATGTCACGACCGATGGTCAGCGCTCGCGATGCCTGGTCGTACGCGCCGGCGATCGCGGACGAACGCGC
>PXDB01000017.1 GCA_003565155.1 Nitriliruptoraceae bacterium
CAGGAACGTCGGGATGGCGATCGCGGCAAGGATGCCGATGATGATGACCACGACCAGCAACTCGATGAGGGTGAAGCCCTCTTCGTTCCTCTTGTCTTGGATCTTGGTGGCGAACATCGTGTTCGCTCCTTCCAGTATGGCGATGAGGGTCGTTGCGACGGCGCACACCCTCGCCCCAGATCACGCCCGGAGGCGCTGCACTGCGCGAGGTAGCCGGATGACCGTCCACCCGGAGGTGGTGAGGTCCCTTGGCGTTGCTGACCCGTCTCTCGGCGGGCTCGCCCTTGTCACGCGCATGTGTCCGTCACGGAAGGCATCGGCACCCCGACGGGGGACCTTTAGCGCCGATCTCGCAGCGGATCACTCGATCAGGTCGAAGATCCCGAACATGGGGAGGTAGAGCGCGATGACCATGGTCCCCACGATGCCGCCGATGACCCCGATCATGAGCGGTTCCATCATCGCGGTCAGCGACTCGGTCGTGGACTCGATCTCGAGGTCGTAGAAGTCCGCGACCTTTCCCAGCATCCCGTCCACGTTCCCGGTCTCCTCCCCCACCGCGATCATCTGGACCACCATGGGCGGGAAGACCTCGTGGCTGCCCAAGGGACGGTTGATCGACTCACCTTCCCGGACAGAGGTCTGCACGTCCCGTACGGCCGTCGCGATCGGGCCGTTGTTGACCGTGTCGGCCGTGATCTCCAACGCCTGGAGGATCGGCACGCCGGCGGCCAACAGGGTCGAGAGGTTGCGTGCGAAACGGCTCAACGCGATCTTGTGGAAGAGCGGACCGAACACCGGAACACGCAGCTTGATCGTGTCGAGGACGAAGCGGCCACGCTCGGTGGCCCGGAAGCGCTTGAAGGCGAACCACAGCCCTGCCGGCAGGAGCACGAAGGTCGCGAGGCCGGCCCAGGAGGTGACGAAATCCGAGAGGCCCATCATCATGCGCGTCAGCCACGGCAGCTCCTCGCCGAGGTCGTCGAACATGCCCGCGAAGGTCGGGACGATGAAGATCAGCATCGCCGCTGACAGCACGATCGCCATCACGAGGACGATGACGGGGTAGGTCATCGCCGACTTGATCTTGCCCCGCAGCTTGACGTCCGCCTCGTACATCGCGGCGACACGCAGCAGCACCTGGTCCAGCATGCCGGCTGCCTCACCGGCGCGGACCATGGCGACGTAGAGCTTCGGGAAGACCTTCGGGTGCTCGGCGACCGCCGCGGACAGGCTCTGCCCGGCCTCGATCTCGCTGCGGGCCTCGTCGATCACCTCGGCGAGCGTGCTGTTCTCCGTCTGTTCCGCGAGGATCGACAGCGCCCGGATCAACGACAGGCCGGAGTTGATCATCGTCGCGAACTGGCGCGAGAAGATCGCGAGATCCTTGAGCCCGACACGATCGGAGAAGCCGGGGATCTTGATCTCCGTGTGGAGACCGGTCTCCTTCACCGCCTCGATGCTGATCGGCGAGTAGCCCATGGAGGTCAACTTGGCGGCGACCGCCGCCGGGCTGGCCGCCTCCAGTTGACCCGTGACCATCTTCCCCGCGCGGTCACGGACCTGGTAGTCGAACTTGGTGAGCGTCGGGGCGGCCATGTGGGTGCTCCTCAGGGGGTGGCGCGAGCCGCGTGAACGGGCGGCGGTGGTCAGGCCCGGCCGGCGAGGCGGTTGAACTCACTGGCGTTGTTGCACTTCTCCAGGGCTGCGTCGTAGGTGACCCGGCCGTTCTTGACCAGCTGCGCCAACGACTGGTCCATCGCGATCATCCCGTCCTTCGCACCCGCCTGGATCGCGGAGTAGATCTGGTGCGTCTTGCCCTCACGGATCAGGTTCTTGATCCCGGAGCTGGCCACCATCACCTCGCTGGCTGCGGTCCGGCCCTTCCCGTCTGCGGTCTTGACCAGCGTCTGACACACCACGCCCTTGAGCGCTCCGGCCAGCATGACCCGGATCTGCTCCTGCTGGTGCGGTGGGAACACGTCGATGATGCGGTCGATGGACTGCGGCGCGTCCTGGGTGTGCAGGGTCCCGAACACCAGGTGGCCGGTCTCCGCGGCGGTCAGGGCGATCTGGATCGTCTCCAGGTCACGCAGCTCGCCCACCAGGATGATGTCGGGGTCCTGGCGGAGCGCGTGCTTGAGCGCCGGTGCGAATCCGTGGGTGTCGGTGCCGACCTCGCGCTGGTTGATCACGCACTGCTTGTGCTGGTGCAGGAACTCGATCGGGTCCTCGACGGTCATGATGTGCGCGGCACGGTTGCGGTTCGCCAGGTCGATGAGCGACGCGAGGGTCGTGGACTTGCCGGAGCCGGTCGGGCCGGTGACCAGCACGAACCCGCGCGGCAGGTAGGCGAAGTTGGCGACCTGCTCGGGGATGCCGAGGTCCTCGAGCGGCAGGATCTCGAAGGGGATGACGCGCATGACCGCGCCCATCGCGTACCGCTGCTGGAAGATGTTGACGCGGAACCGCGCGAGTCCGGGCACGGAGTAGCTCATGTCCAGCTCGAGGTCGTTCTCGAAGGCCTCGCGCTGCTTCTGGGTCATGATCGCGTAGAGCAGCTTCTGCAGCTCGTCGGGCACGAGCGTCGGGAAGTCGTCCAACGGTGTCAGCTGGCCGTTGACACGGATCGACGGCGCGATGCCGACCGTGAGGTGCAGATCGGACCCACCGCGCTCCACCAGTTGTCCGAGCAGCACATCGAGATCGAGCTCGCTGGCCTCCTCCGACATCAGCTGGGCCCCGCCGTTGGTCGCGGCGACGTTCTCGCGCGGCCTGCCCGGTGCCGGGGCCGCAGCCGGGCGCTGCGCCGCAGCCTGGCCTGTGGCCGGCGCCGGCGCCGCAGCCTGGCCCGTGGCCGGCGCCGGCGCCGCAGCCTGGCCCGTGGCCGGCGCAGCTCCGTTGCCGTTGCGGTTGGCCGGTGGCGCGTGACCGGTGGCGACCTCGGTGTGGCCGGCCGGTGAGCCGGGCACGCCGTTGCCCTGCGCGGCGATGGCCTCGAGCAACGCCCGGCGTGGGGCCAGCGCCAGCGCCACGGGTACGCCCATCTCCGCGACCAACCGCGTCTGCAGCTGGTCGCGGGCCGCCGGATCGGCGATCGCGACCACCACCTCGGAGCCATCACCGAAGGCCACGGGTAACGCGCTGAGCTCCCGGGCCACCTCGATGTCGAGGAGCGCGACGGCGTGGTCGTCGATCGACCCGGCTGCCGGGTCGACGAAACCCAACCCCACAGAGGTGGCGAAGGCCCGGACGAGATCGTTCTCCGTCGCGAGCCCGAGTGCCACCAGGCTGTTGGCCAGTCTGCCACCGGTCTCCGCACGGTGGGCTTCGGCGCGCGCGAGCGCCTCCTCATCCACCAGCCCCTGGTCCACGAGCAGTTCAGCGAGTCCAGCCACTTCTCCGTGTCCTCTCCGGTGCCAGCGGTGGCACCACCGGTCGTCGCCGTCAGATGACGACACGCCCGATCTCGTCGATGGTGGTCCTGCCCAGCAACACCTTCTCCAGGCCGTCATCACGCAACTGCCGCATGCCCTGCTCGACCGCGGTCCGCGCGATCTCCTCACTGGACGCGCGGGCGACGGCGAGCCGCTCGATCTCCTCGGTCACGGTCATCACCTCGTGGATGGCGAGCCGCCCGCGATAGCCGGTGTGGCTGCACGCGGAGCACCCCCTGGCTTGGGGCACCTCAGGCCGCTCGTCAACGATGTCGTCATCGAAGCCGGCGGCCTTGAACATCTCCGCCTCGGGCCGTGCCAGCTCCACGCACCTGCTGCACACGCGTCGGGCGAGCCGCTGTGCCAGGACGCAGTCTACGGCGGAGCCGACCAGGAACGGCTCGATCCCCATCTCGGTGAGCCGGGTGAGCGCCGAGGGGGCGTCGTTGGTGTGCAGGGTGGAGAGCACCAGGTGGCCGGTCAGCGCCGCTTCGACCCCGATATGTGCCGTCTCGCGGTCACGCATCTCCCCGACCAGCACGATGTCGGGGTCCTGACGCAGGATCGACCGCAACGCCGACGCGAAGGTCAACCCGGCCTTGTTGTTGACCTGCACCTGGCTGATGCCGGCCAGGCGATACTCCACCGGGTCCTCGGTGGTGATGATGTTCACGCCCTCGTGGTTGACCACGTTGAGCGTCGCGTACAGGGTCGTGGACTTCCCGGAACCCGTCGGACCGGTCACCAGGATCATCCCGTAGGGCTTGCGGTAGGCCTCCTGGAACCTGGCGAGGTTGTGGTCGAGGAACCCGAGGTCGTCGAGGGAGAGCATCACCGAGGACTTGTCGAGGATGCGCATGACGATCTTCTCGCCGTACACCGTCGGCAGGGTCGAGAAGCGCAGATCGATCTGTTTGCCGTGCACCGTCAGCGCGATGCGGCCGTCCTGCGGGATCCGCCGCTCCGCGATGTCCACCTCGGCCATGATCTTCAGCCGGCTGATGACGCCCTTCTGGATCGAGCGGGGGCTCTTCATCACCTCGTGCAGCACGCCGTCGATGCGGTAGCGGACGCGCAGTTCCTTCTCTCCGGGCTCGATGTGGATGTCCGACGCGCTGTCGGACACCGCCTGGGTGATGAGCAGGTTGACGAACTTCACGATCGGCGCGTCCTCGGTGACCGAGTGCAGCTCCTCGAGGTCGGGAGCGTCGTCCTCCCCGGCGAGGTTCCCGGCGATTGCCTGGATGTCCTCGCTCATCGAGGCGTACTTGTCGATGGCTCTCGCGACGTCGCCCTTGGTCGCGACGAGGGGCTTGACCTCCATGTTGGTGATGGTGCGGACGTCGTCCATCGCCACCACGTTGGACGGGTCGCTCATCGCGACCAGCAGCTTCCCGTCCTCGAACCCCACCGGGAGGATGCTGTGGCGTCGCATGATGGCGTCGGACAGCAGCGTTGTGGCGCGCCCGTCCACCTCGGCATCGTCGAGGTCGACGAAGCCGATCCCGATCTGGCTGGCCAGGGCGGAGACGAGGTCCTTCTCCCCCACCAGGCGTTCGTCGACCAGCACCCGACCGAGCGACTGGCCGGTATCGCGGTGCCGGCGCTCAGCGTCCTGCAGCTGCTCCTGGCTGAGCAGCCCGCGGTCGACCAGGATGTGACCGACGTTGTTCATCGGGCGGCGCATGCGGTTCGCGGCATCCGTCGCTCCGGTCACGGTCGAGGGCAGACTCCTCCCCACGCATCGACGCGGGTACCGGGGCACTTGAGGTGGCGCGCCCGGAGGCCCGGACCGGCGGGCACATGGTGCAGGTCGGGTCAGCGGGTGCCGAGGAACCGCTCGACCGCAGCACGCATGACCTGGAGGGGTGCGGGGCGCGCTGTCCACTGCTCGTAGCTGACGGCGGCCTGACCGAGCAGCATGGCCAGACCGTTGTGCGCCGCGGCACCCCGCGCACGGGCCGCAGCGAGGAACGGGGTCTCCGCCGGCTCGTACACGAGGTCGTAGGCCACCTGCCCGGGTTCCAGGTGGTGGAAGCCCGCGGGCAGCTCCTCCCCTGCCATCCCGAGCGGGGTCGCGTTGACGACCACCCGCGCGGTGGCCGTCGCCGTGGCCAGGGTCGCCTCGTCGGCGGAGCCGAGGACCACCACCTCGGCGTTGGCACTGCCGGCGCGGCGGGCCAGGTCAGCGATGTCGCGAGCAGCGTCACGACGCCGGCCGACCACGTGCAGGTCGCCGCCCAACCGGCCGATCGCGACCGCAGCGGCACGGGCGGCGCCGCCGGTACCGAGCAGGACGAACCCTGCCCCGGTGACCTGGTCGACGTCCCGCTCGAGGGCACGGATCAGGCCACGGGCGTCGGTGTTGTCGCCGATGAGCCCCTCGTCGGTGAGGTGGAGGGTGTTGACCGCGCCGATCAGCTGCGCCTCGTCGGTGAGGTAGTCGCAGGCGGGGAGGACCGCACGCTTGTGGGGCACGGTGACGTTGGCGCCGACGGCGTCCATCGCCGCCAGGGCGCCGACCACCTCACGTACGCGGTCCGGCGGGACGGGAGCGGCGAGGTAGACGAGGTCAAGGCCGTCGGCACGGAACGCGGCGTTGTGGAGCACCGGTGACAGGGAGTGCCGGGCGGGCCAGCCGAGCAGGAACACCGGCCGGGTCGTCGCGGTGGGCCAGACGGTCCCGGCGTCGCCGTCGTCGTGGGGAACACCGGCGGCCGCGTCGCCCGCACCACCCATCCCGCGACTGCTGGGCGTCATCCGACCTGGTCGTCCTGGCAGCGGTTGTTCTCCCGGAACGCGGCGACGTTCTCCTCGTGCTCCTCGAAGGACTCCGAGAACCGGTGGCTGCCGTCGCACGCGGGGTCGAGGACGTAGAACAGGTAGTCGGTATCCGCCGGGTCGAAAGCCGCCTGGAACGCGGCGGTGCCCACACCGCTGATCGGCGTCGGCGGCAGCCCGTCCACCTGGTAGGTGTTGTGGGGGCTGTCCACCTCGAGATCGTCGAAGGTGACGATGTCCCTTGGGCCACCGCCCAGGGCGTAGACCACGGTGGCGTCGATCTGCAGACGCATCTCCTGCTCGAGCCGGTTGGCGATGACGCCGGCGACCTCGCTGCGCTCGGCATCCACCCGGGTCTCCCGCTCGATGAGGCTGGCCAGGATCAGCAGGTCGTACAGCTCGTCGTCCTCCACGTCCTCGCGCAGCTCCGCCGGCACCGCGGCGAGCTCCACCTCGAGCTGGTCGACCATCCGCTGGAGCACCTGCAACGGTTCGGCCTGGTCGTCGACCTCGTAGGTCTGCGGCCACAGCAGCCCCTCGAAGGCCTCGAGGTCACCGGACACCTCAGCCGGGTCGGGTACCCACTCCGGCACCTGCAACAGCCCGGCCAGCAGGGACGCGCGGTCGATCGGGTCGCCGTCCTCGTCCTCCGCATCGAGGTCGACGCCGCGGCGCTCGTCCAGCACCTCGCGGTAGTCCTCCACCTCGTGTCCGGGGAACTGTTCGGCCAGGGACGCCAGGGTCTGCTCCACCGTCAACCCCTCCGGCACGGTGAAGCGGACGACGGGCGGTGCGATGGGCCCCGCCGCGAGCACCTCGATCACGTCGTCGAGGTCCATGCCGGTCTCGAGCTCGAACTGCCCGGGCTGCAGCACCGTCTCCAGCTCCGCGTCCTCCGCGGCGGAGCGGAAGCGGAAGGCGCTGCGGACCACCCCGAGGTCCTCGAGCTCATCACCCACGAACCGCACGGACGCACCGCGCTGCACGGTGTACTCGACGGGTTCACCGGGCTCGATGTCGTCGACGAACACCTCGGTGTCGAGGTACCAGACACCGGCGGCGACGCCGGCGAGCGCGAGCATCCCGAAGGCGAGGAACCAGCGCGAGCCGCGGCTCAGCCGCATGGCCGTGTCCCCTCCTGGTCCGCCGACATCACGGCTGCGCACGGTACCCGGCCCGTGACCACCACCTCGGCGTCAGCTCTGGCGCCGACGCCGCTGGGCCTCCAGGACCCCCTGGAGCAGGACGCTGGCGGCGATGCGGTCGACGGTGTCCTTGCGGCCGGCCCGGGAGACGTCGGCGTCGATCAGCACCCGTTCGGCCTCCACGGTGGTGAAGCGTTCGTCCCACAGCCGCACGGGCAGGCCGGTGCGCTCGCGCAGCTCCTCGGCGAACCGGCGGGCACGGGTTGCGGCCCCTCCCTCGCGCCCGTCGAGGGTGCGGGGGTAGCCGATCACCACTCCCGCGGCCTCGTGACGACGCGTGGCGTCCACGAGCGCGTCGACAGCGGGCCCGTCGGCGTCGCGGGGAACGTGCAGGGTCTCCGCTGGCGAGGCGACCACCTGGCCCGGGTCGCTCAGCGCCAGGCCGATGCGCACCTCACCGAGGTCGATGGCCAGCAGCCGGCCGGTGGTGGGCAGCTCGTCGCCGTGACCGCGGGACGGGGCGGGGGCGGGGGCGCTCATGCGTCACCCGCCACGGTGCGGGCCTGCTGAGCCGCGATGGCCAGTGCCTCGTCGAGCTTGGCGCCCTGCTTGCCGCCGGCCTGCGCGAGATCGCCCTTCCCACCCGCGCCGCCGCCGACGACCTGTGCTGCCGGGTGCAGGATCTCGCGGGCGACGACGCCTGCGTCAGCGAGGTCGTTGGTGAGGGCGCAGATCAGCTGGGCCTTGCCGTCGTCGGTGGCGGTGGCGGTGACCACCACCCCGCGGGTGCCGAGGTGGGTGCGGACCTCCGTGGCCAGGCGGCGCAGGTCGTCCATGGCCACGCCGTCGACGCGGTGCACCACCACGGCGAGGCCGTCCGCACGGTCGGCCTCCGCTGCGATGCGAGCCGCGTCCTGGGAGAGCGCGGCGCCACGGGCGGCCGCCAGCTCCTTCTCCGCCGCCTTGAGGCGCTCCAGCAGCGCACCGACCCGGGCGACCGCCTGGTCGGAGGGGACCTCCAGGAGGCGGGACACCTCCTCCGCCACCAGCCGCTCACGGGTCAGGTAGGTGAAGGCGTCCTCGCCGGTCAGCGCCTCGATCCGGCGGGTATTGGAGCCGATGGACTCCTCGCGGACCACGGTGATCGTGCCGACCTTGGCGCCCGAGGGCACGTGGGTGCCCCCGCACAGCTCCTTGGAGAAGTCCCCGATGGTGACCACGCGGACCACCTCGCCGTACTTCTCCCCGAAGTTGGCGACCGCGCCGGCGGCACGCGCGTCCTCCACGGGCAGGATCTCGGTCTGCACGTAGGGGTCGGCGACGACGCGGCGGTTGACGGTGCGCTCGAGCAGGTCGAGCTCGTCGCGGCTGACCCGGTCGAAGTGCGGGAAGTCGAAGCGCAGCCGTCCGGGGGGGACCAGGGAGCCGGCCTGTTGGGCGTGCGCGCCGAGCAGTTCCTTGATGGTGGCGTGGAGGATGTGGGTCGCGGAGTGGCTGCGCGCCGTTGCCACGCGACGGTCGCGGTCCACCTCGGCGGCGATCTCCTGTCCGGCGTGGACCTCGCCGGCGACCACCTTCGCACGGTGGACGATGAAGCCGTCGAGGGCCTCCTGGGTGTCGGCGACCTCCAGCCGGCCTGTCGGGGTGCTGAGCGTGCCGGCGTCGCCGATCTGGCCACCACCTTCGGCGTAGAAGGGGGGGCGGGGCAGGACCACCTCCACCTCGTCGCCCTCGCTGGCGGCGTCGAGCAGCCCACCGGGTGACACCAGGGCACCGAGCTGGGACTCGGTGATGAGCTCGTCGCCGTAGCCGACGAACTCCGTGCTCCCGACGTGGCTCGCGGCGGTCCGGTAGGTGTCGATGTCGATGGCCCCGCCGCCACGTTTGGCCGCGGCCCGGGCGCGGGCGCGCTGGGCGTCCATCAGCTCCTCGAACCGGTCACGGTCGAGTTCGAGGCCGGCGTCGGCGGCGATCTCCACGGTGAGATCGATGGGGAAGCCGAAGGTGTCGTGGAGCTCGAAGGCGACCTCACCCGGGAACGCCTTGCCGGCGGCCTGGTCACGCCCACCGAGCGCCTCGATGGCGGTGTCGACCTTCTCCAGGCCCTGACGGATGCGGGCGCCGAAGTCCGCCTCCTCCGCGGCGGCGATGCGGGTGACCAGCTCGCGCTGGGCGGCCAGGTCCGGGTAGGCGGCGGCCATCAGCTCGATGACCTGTTCCACCATCGGCACCAGCAGTGGCTGCCCGCCGCCGACGTCGACGCCGAGCAGCTGTCCGTGGCGCACGGCACGCCGCAGCAGGCGGCGGAGCACGTAGCCGCGGCCCTCCTTGGCGGGCAGGACGCCGTCGCCGATCAGGAAGGCGGAGGTACGGGCGTGCTCGGCGATGACCCGCAACGAGACGTCCGTCTCGTCGACGCCGTCGTCGTAGGCGGCGCCGGTCAGTTCCTCCGCCCGGGCGAGCAGGGGGGCGAACAGGTCGGTCTCGAAGACGTTGTCGACCCCCTGGAGCAGCACGGCCATGCGCTCGAGGCCCAACCCGGTGTCGACGCTGGGAGCGGGCAGGTCACCGATGACCTCGCCGTCCCGGTCCTGGACGTACTGCATGAACACGAGGTTGTAGTACTCGAGGTAGCGCTCGCCGTTGACCAGCGGGCCGCCCTCCTCACCCCACTCGGGTCCCCGGTCGTAGTTGAGCTCCGAGCAGGGGCCGCACGGCCCGGCACCACCGGTGGACCAGAAGTTGTCCGAGGCGTCCTTGCGGGTCGCGCCCGCGGGCACGCCCACGCGCTGGATGCGTTCGCGGGGGATGTCGGTCTCCTCGAGCCAGCACCGCTCCGCCTCGTCGTCGTCCTCGTAGATCGTCACCCAGATGCGCGCGGGGTCGAGGCCGTACTCCTGCACCGACAGCCGGTAGGCCCAGCGGATCGCCTCGCGCTTGAAGTAGTCGCCGAAGGAGAAGTTGCCGAGCATCTCGAAGAAGGACAGGTGCCGGGTGGTGCGGCCGACGTTCTCGATGTCGTTGGTGCGCACGCACTTCTGGAAGCTGACCGCTCGTGCGGAGGGGGGCGTGGCGTCGCCGAGGAAGTAGGGCTTGAAGGGCACCATCCCGGCGATCGTCAGCAGCAGCGACGGGTCGTTCGGGATCAACGGCGCGCTGTCGTAGCGACGTGCCCCACGTTCAGCGAAGAAGTCGAGGAACGTCTGTCTGATGGTCAGCGAGTCCACGATGGGTCCTTGGGTCGTGGGGATGGTGCCACGTCCGGGGGAGGAGGGCGTGTACCTCGGGCCGCGGGTGGGGCGGTTCCGCGCCCGGATCGGTCACCGGCCACCCGCGGACCCCGCAACGGATGCGCCCGGTCCTGCACCGCACAAGACCGCGGTCCGTGCTCTCGGTCAGGAACCGAGCGTCTCGCGCAGGCTGGGCACATCGAACCGGCCGCGTAGTTCGGCCTCGCGTGCGGCCGCGGCCTGGCGACCCTCCTCGGTCGCCGCCCGGAGCCGCTGACCGAACCCGGCCGCGGCCCGACCGGCGTTGCCGGCCAGGTTGGTGGGTTGGACGGCGCGCTGCGCGTCGTCGAGGCGACGTACGACGTAGGCGCCGACGACGATGCCGGCACCGAGGCCGAGAGCGAGGGTGAACGCGCGCTTCACGGGGTCGTCCTGTGCTCTGAGGGGTGCTGCGGTGACGGGCCGGTGCAGGAGGGCCGCACCGGCCTCACTCCGCCATCTTCCGGGTCGCCCGGGCCGTCCCTGCAGCGAAGGCCGCCACCTTGATCAGCGGGTTCGACACCGTGGCGTGGAGGACACCGACCAACTGGTCGGTCGTCGAGGTGATCGACTGCACGCCGGCGACGATCGTGTCGATGCGCGCCAACTCCACGTTGACCCCGGCCGCGGTCTCCGTGACCTGTTCCAGGGTGGGCAGCAGCCGGTCCGTGGTCTCACGGAGGCCCCGGGTGGCCTCCTCGAGCAGGCCCACGGTCTTCAACAGGGCGTAGGAGGCCATCACCACCAGCGCACCCCAGAACACGACAGCGAACACGATGGCCCAGTCCCTGACGGTCACGTGCGGTCGTCCTCCGGTCGGTGGCAAAGCGTGGCCGCTGAGCCTAGCCGGCACAGGTGCGCGCGAGGGGCCGGCCCCGCAAGGACACCCCCCGGGACGTGGATGGTGCCCTCCACCCCGACGCAGGCTCAGACCTCGCGCGCACCCTGGCGGTCGGGGCCCGGCACCGCTGCACCGCGTGCGCGCCGTACCTGGGCACGTAGTCGTGCGAGCCGCTCGGCGACCGATGCTTCGTGACCGTGCTGAGAGGGGGCGTACACCTCGGTGCCGACCAACTCCTCGGGCAGGTGCGACTGACCGGGGACGAACCCGCCGGGGTAGTCGTGCGGGTACTGGTACCCGGCGCCGTGGCCGAGCGCTTCCGCGCCGCGGTAGTGGGCGTCCCGCAGATGCAGCGGTACGTGCAGGTTGCCCGCGCGGTGGACCAGGGACTCCCCCTGGGACAGTGCGCGGGCGACGCTGTTGGACTTCGGTGCGACGGCCAGCGCGATCGCCGCGTGGGTGAGGGCGTAGCGGGCCTCCGGCAGCCCCACCTTGTCGAGGGCGTCGAAGGCCGCCACCGCGAGGGGAAGTGCCTGCCGATCCGCCAGACCGACATCCTCCGAGGCGAAGATGACCATCCGTCGCGCGATGAAGCGTGGGTCCTCACCCGAGGCCAGCATCCGCAGCAGCCAGTACACACCGGCGTCGGGGTCGGAGCCGCGCAACGACTTGATGAACGCCGAGATCTGGTCGTAGTGCCCGTCCGAGGCCTTGTCGTAGCGGAAGCGTTGCATCGCGTCGGCGACGTCGCTGACACCGAGGTGGCAGGTCGGCCCCTCGGTGCCCGCGCGGTCCACCCCGGCCGCGGCCGCTGCGACCTCGAGCGCACTCAGCGCGGTGCGGGCGTCACCGTCGCCCACCGTGACCAGGTGGGCGAGGGCATCGTCATCGAGGGTGACCCGCCCACCGAAACCGCGCTGCGGATCGGTGCAGGCGCGGTCGAGGAGCACCTCGACGTCGGTCGTGGTCAGGGGCTCGAGGCGGACCAGTTGACAGCGTGACAGCAGCGGCGCGTTCAGCTCGAAGAACGGGTTCTCCGTGGTGGCGCCGATGAGGGTCACCCAGCCGGCCTCGACGCCGGGGAGCAGGGCGTCCTGCTGGCCCTTGTTGAAGCGGTGGATCTCGTCGATGAACAGCACCGTGCGGCGGTCACGGAGCTCCTGCCGGCTGCGTCCCTCCTCGATCACGCGGCGGACGTCCTTCACCCCGGCGGTCACCGCGGACAACTCCGTCCACGCCGCGTCGACGTGGGCGGCGATGACCGTGGCCAGGGACGTCTTGCCCACACCTGGCGGCCCCCACAGGAGCAGCGACCGCAGGTCCCCGCGGTCCAGCATCGCCCGGAGCGGCTTGCCCGACCCGAGCACGTCCAGCTGTCCGACGTACTCGTCGAGGTTGCGTGGCCGCAGCCGGGCCGGCAGGGGCATCGAGGTGGGGACGGTGCCCGGTCGCCGGTGGGCACCCCGGCCGCCGTCGTCTCCGTCCCCGGGTACGCGGCCACCCTCGTGCCCGTCCTCGCGCGCGCGACCATCCGGACCGTGCAACGAAGGCCGGTCACCCGACGCCGACGAACCGCCGTCGTCCTCACCGAACAGCCGCGGATCGCCCATGGCCGGCACCGTACCGCGTCGCGTGGTGCGGCTTCCCGGCCCATGACCGCCACGGCCGCGGGGTCCGCCGTCCTGGGCTATCGGACGGGACAGCGATGTCCACCCTGGTCGCCCAACACGGCCTCGAAGCCAGCCTGGGCGACGGAACGGGACATCCGCGGCCGCTGCCGACACCCAACCGCGCCGGCGGCCCGGCCGCGCGGCAGCTGGGCAGACCGGCCCGGCCCGGCGGCTAGGCCGTGGGTGCAGCGGGCAGCAGGCGCAGGCCGACATCACGCAGCGCGACCGGGTCGTACGAGGCCGGCGCGTCGGTGAGCAGGCACGCCCCCGACTGGGTCTTCGGGAAGGCGATCACATCGCGGATGTTGGTGGCATCCGCCAGCAGCATCACCAGCCGGTCCAGCCCCAAGGCGATGCCGCCGTGAGGTGGGGCGCCGTGGGCCAGTCCGCGGAGCAGGAACCCGAACCGCTCCTCCGCCACCTCGTCGCTGATGCCGAGGAAGCGGAACACCCTGGCCTGCACCTCGCGGTCGTGGATACGGATCGACCCGCCGCCGAGCTCGTAGCCGTTGCACACCACGTCGTAGGCGTTGGACAGCGCCTCGCCCGGGGACTCCTCGAAGCGGTCGATCCACTCGGGCGTCGGGGCGGTGAAGGGGGGGTGCACCGGCGTCCAGGCGGTGGTGCCCACCGCCTCCCCGCGGTCGACCACCGGTTCGAACATCGGCGCGTCCACGACCCAACAGAAGGCGAAGCCGTCGCCGATCAGGCCGCGCTCCGCGGCGAGGTGTTCCCGCAGGGCCCCCATCAGTTCGCGGGCGAAGGTGGTCTCCCCCGCGCCGAAGAACACCGCGTCGCCGGGACCGGCGCCCGTCTCAGCCAGCACCCCGGCGATCTCCGCCTCCGACATGAACTTCGACAGCGGGGAACGCAGGGTGCCGTCGGCCTCCACCACGCCCCAGGCCAGGCCCTTCGCGCCGCGGCGCTTGGCCCACTCCACCAGCTCGTCGAACTCGCGCCGGGCCATCTCGCCGCCGCCAGGCAGGGCCAGGGCGACGACCGACCCGCCGTCACCCAGCACGCCCTTGAACACCCCCACCTCGGTGTCGGCGAACACCTCGTCGAGGTGGGCGAGCTCCAGCCCATCGATCCTGAGGTCCGGAGCGTCGGTGCCGAACCGTCGCATCGCCTCCGCGTAGGTGAGCCGTGGGAAGGGGGTCTCCACCTCGACGCCGAGGGTCTCACCCCACACCGCGGCGAGGACCTGCTCGGTGATGCCGATCACGTCCTCCTGGTCGCCGAAGGACAGCTCCACGTCCAGCTGGGTGAACTCCGGTTGACGGTCGGCGCGCAGGTTCTCGTCCCGGAAGCAGCGGGCGATCTGGTAGTAGCGCTCCACGCCGGCGACCATGAGCAGCTGCTTGAACAGCTGCGGCGACTGGGGCAGGGCGTAGCTCTCCCCCGGTTGGAGACGGGACGGCACCAGGAAATCCCGCGCGCCCTCGGGGGTCGCCTTGGTGAGGACCGGCGTCTCCACATCGAGGAAGTCGTGCTCCTCCATGACCCGCCGGATCACTGAGGTGGCGCGGGAGCGCAGCCGCAGGATGTCCGCCATCCGTGGCCGGCGCAGGTCCACGTAACGGTGCGAGAGCCGGAGCTCCTCGGACACCTCGATGCCGTCCGCGACGGGGAAGGGCGGCGTGACGGCCTCCGCGAGCACCTCGATCGAGCTGGCGGCCACCTCGATGTCGCCGGTGTCCAGGGACGGGTTGCGCATGCCGTCCGGACGCGCGCGGACGGTCCCGGTGACGCGGACGACCCACTCGGGCCGGACGCGATGCGCGGCCGCCAGCGCCTCGGAGGCCTCCGGGTCGGCCACCACCTGCACGATGCCGGAACGGTCACGCAGGTCCAGGAACGCGACCCCGCCGTGGTCGCGGCGGGTGTCCACCCAGCCGGCGAGGGTGACGGAGGTGTCGACGTGCTCGGTGCGCAGGGTGCCGGCGCCGTGGCTGCGCAGGGCGCCGAAGGCGGTGATGCTCACGGAAGCTCCAGGAGGAAGGGTGCAACGGGGGTCGGGTCGAGGCGGGGCCGAGCGGAGGCGGATGGGGGTGGGATCGGAGTGCGGGGCCGGGCCACGCAGGGGCGTGACCGGGTCAGGCCTCGAGCAGCTCGGCCAGGGTCGCCTCGAGGTGCTCCAGGGGCACGGTGCGCTGCTCCCCGGTGGCCAGCGCCTTGCAGGTGACCGTAGCCGCGGCGCGCTCGTCACCACCACGGATGATCGCGACGCGGACGCCACGGCGGTCGGCGTACTTCAGCTGCTTGGCGAGCTTCAACCGCCCACCACCGCTGTAGGGCTCCACCGTGAGCCCCGCCGCCCGCACCCGCGCGGCGACCGCGAGCGCATCACCGGCACCGTCCTCGTCCATCACGGTGACCAGGACCTGCGGACCCTCCTCCGCAGCACCCGCGGCCGCGGCAGCCTCGGCCTGCTCGAGCAGGAGCAGGATCCGCTCCAGGCCGAGCGACCCACCCGTGGCCGGCACGTCGCCCGACTGGAACATCCCGATCAGCCCGTCGTAACGCCCGCCGGCGGCGATCGTTGCATCGAGGCCGTCGTGCACCACCTCGAAGACCGGGCCGGTGTAGTAGGACAGGCCTCGGGCCAGCACCGGGGCGTAGGCGACGGGCACGACCCCGTCCACCAGCGCCAGGACGCGGTCCACCTCCGTGAGTCCGGCCTGTCCGACCTCGGACCGGGTGAGGCGGTCGCGGACCGCCGCCTCGGGGTCGGCTGCATCCAGGTCGGCGCCCAGCGCCTCCACCGCGGCGGTGGTGATGCCCCGTTCGGTCAGCTCCCCGGCGACGCCGTCGATGCCGATCTTGTCCAGCTTGTCGAGGGCCGTCAGCGCCTCGGACTCCAGCTGCTCCGGGATGCCGTAGGACTCCACCAGCCCGCGCAGGGCCTTCCGCGAGTTCAGCTGCACCCGGAATCCCTCGAGGCCCAGCGCCTCGAGCGCGTCGGTGACGGCCACCAGCGTGGCGGCGTCGGCGGTCAGGGAGTCCGAGCCGATCGTGTCCACGTCGCACTGGAAGAACTCGCGGTAGCGCCCCTTGCCAGGGCGGTCCGCCCGCCACACGGGAGCGATCTGGTACCGCTTGAACGGGGTGGGCAGCTGCGAGCCGTAGCGGGCCGCGACCCGGGCCAGCGGCACGGTCAGGTCGTAGCGCAGGGCGAGGTCCGCGTCGCCGGAGGCCGCGTGGTCACCTCGGCGCAGGATCTTGAAGATCAGCTGGTCGCCCTCCTCGCCGTACTTACCGGTGAGCACCTCGAGCCGCTCGAAGGCGGGGGTGTCCAACGGGGCGAAGCCGTGGGCGTCGAAGGTCCGGCGGATCGTAGAGAAGGCACGCTCGCGTCGTGCCACCTCGGCGGGCAGCAGGTCGCGGGTGCCGGAGGCGGGGTTGGCGTCGATGGTGGCCATGGGGACCTCGAGGTGGTGGGGCCGCGTCCCCGGGACGGGATGGCGGCGGAGCCCTGCGGCGGGAGGACGGTGCGGCGGGCCTCGCGGTGGTGGGGCGGGCGGCACGCGGGTCGTGTGCCGCCCGCCGGGCCGTCGGTCGGCCCGTCAGCGATGTCGGCCCGCTGCCTCGAGCGCCTGACGGAGGAAGGGGTTGGTCTCGCGCTCGTAGCCGACGGTGGTGTCGGGACCGTGGCCGGAGAGCACCAGGGTGTCATCCTCCAGCGGCAGCACCGTGGCGGCCAGGGAGCGCAGCATGTCCTCCATCGAGCCCCGCGGGAAGTCGGTGCGACCGATGGAGCCCGCGAACAGCAGATCACCGGAGAACAGGACGTGGTCGCTGGCCTGCTCCGCGTCACCGAGGGGGAAGGTGACGCTGGCCGCCGCGAGGTCCCTCCCGAGGTAGGTCACGTGACCCGGGGTGTGACCGGGGTTGTGCACCACATCGAAGGTCACCCCGGCGAGCTGCAGCCGCTGGCCGTCCGCGACCGTGTCGAGGTGCTCGGTCGGCGGGTCCCACTCCAGCCCGAGTTCGGCAGCCAGGAGCTCGGGCGGGGCCCCGAAGGCTGCCGCGGGATCGTCCCACAGCCACCGGTCGTCCGCGTGGAGCAGCACGGGGACGTCCAGGGTCCGTGCCAACTCCGGTACCGCCCACAGGTGGTCGAGATGGCCGTGGGTCAGCAGGATCGCCTCGCACCGGGCACCGACGCTGGTGAGCATCTCCAGGGCCTGCGCCTCGGCGGTCTCCCCCGGGTCCACCAGCACGGCCGTGCCGAGCTCGCGATCACCGACGGCGTAGCAGTTGGTCTGCCACCGACCGAGGGGGGCACCGAGGACGAAGGGTTCGGACACGTCGTGCTGGCTCCGGCAGGGACCACGGATGTGGCCGGCAGGCTACTGCCCGTCGTCGCACACGGCTCAGCGCTGGGCCTGGGGCACCGCCCGGAAGGCGTCGTACACCCCGGACACCCGGCGGATCGAGCGCAGGGCCTCCTCGAGGTGGGACGGGTCGCCGAGCTCGAAGGTGAACTTGAGCCGGGCGATGCGATCCTTGGCGGTCCCGACCTGCGCGGACGTGATGTTGATGTGCAGGTCACCGAGGACCGCGGTGATGTCCCGCAGGAGGTGCTTGCGGTCGAGCGCCTCCACCTCGATCTGGACGAGGAAGGAGGCCGTGGTGTCCCCTGACCAGTCGACCGGCACGAACCGGTCCGGGTCACGCTCGAGGTCGGCGACGTTGGAGCAGTCCGCCCGGTGCACCGACACGCCCCGCCCGCGGGTCACGAAGCCGACGATCTGGTCCCCCGGCACCGGCGTACAGCACCGGGCCAGCTTCACCATCATCCCCGAGTCGCCCTCCACCTCGACGTCATCACCGCCGGAGGTGCCGATACGGATCGGGGCGGCGGAGAGGTCCTCCACCTCGGATTCGGGCTCGTCGTCGACCTGCGTGAGCTCGTTGAGCACGTGCTGGGCGACGGTCGCCGCGGCCACGTGGCCCTCGCCGGTGGCGCGGAACAGGGTCTCCGCATCCTTGTAGTTCAGGACGTGCGCGACATCATCGAGGTCACCGGAGGCCATCGCCCGCGCGTAGGCGATGCCCTTGCGGCGCAGGGCCCGGGAGATGGCGTCCCGTCCCCGCACGATCGCGTCCTCGCGGCGTTCCCGGTTGAAGTAGGCGCGGATCTTCGAACGGGCGCGCTGGGAGGCGGCGAGCTGGAGCCAGTCCCTGCTGGGCCCGGCGTCCTCGGCCTTGGAGGTGAGGATCTCCACGCTGTCACCGTTGGACAGCCGGTAGTCCAGCGGTACCAGCCGGCCGTTGACCCGAGCACCGATGCACCGATGTCCGACGTCGGTGTGGACGGCGTAGGCGAAGTCGACCGGCGAGGACTTCGCGGGCAGCCCCATCACGTCCCCGCGCGGGGTGAAGACGAACACCTCGTCCTGGTAGAGGTCGATCTTCAGCGACTCGAGGTAGTCGCCCGGCTCGTCGACGTCCGACTGCCACTCGAGCAGCTGGTCGATCCAGGGCAGCTCATCGGTGCTCGGCTCGTCGCCGGAGCTGCTGCGGGAGCTGCCCTTGTACTTCCAGTGCGCGGCCACACCGAACTCCGCGGTGCGGTGCATGGCCTCGGTCCGGATCTGTACCTCGAGCGGGCGACCACGCGGGCCGATGACCGAGGTGTGCAACGACTGGTAGAGGTTGACCTTGGGCATCGCGACGTAGTCCTTGAAGCGCCCCGGGACGGGACGCCAGGTCGCGTGCAGCTGGCCGAGGACGGCGTAGCAGTCCCGTACCGAGGAGACGATGACCCGGACCGCCATCAGGTCGTGGATCTCGTCGAACTCCTTGCCGCGCAGCACCATCTTCTCGTAGATCGAGTAGTAGTGCTTCGGCCGACCGGTGACCTCGCCGCGGATCTTGAGCTCCTTGAGCTGCTCGTGGATCGCGGCGATGATCTGCTCGAGCTCGCGCTCCCGCTCGGGGTTGCGCTCCTCCACCATCGCCACGATCTCCTCGTAGCGTTTGGGGTGGAGCGCCTTGAAGCCGAGGTCCTCGAGGCGGAGCTTGAAGTTCTGCATCCCCAGTCGGTGCGCCAGGGGCGCGTAGATATCGAGGGTCTCCTGGGCGATGCGCTTCTGCTTCTCCCGCGGCGTGTAGCCGATGGTCTCCATGTTGTGGACACGGTCGGCGAGCTTGATGACCAGCACGCGGATGTCCTTGGCCATCGCGACGATCATCTTGCGCAGGGTCTCGGCCTGCTGCTGCTGCTTCGACTCGACCTGGATCCGGTCCAGCTTGGTCACCCCGTCGACGAGGTGGGCCACCTCCTGGCCGAACCCGTCCTTGACGTCGTTGAGGGTGGCGGGGGTGTCCTCCACGGTGTCGTGGAGGAGCGCGGCGACCAGGGTCGGGGTCCCGAGGCCGAGACGCGCGAGCTCCGCGGCGACCGCCACGGGGTGGGTGATGTAGTCCTCCCCGCTCTGGCGCTTCTGGCCCTCGTGCATCGCCTCCGCGTAGCGGTAGGCGCGCACCACCTCGCGGAGGTCGGCGCGGGAGGACTCGCGGATGGCCGCGGCGAGGTCGTCGAGTTCCGGCGGGATCGTGTCACGCTGGACGAGCGGGAGCCGGGAGATCGCCGCCTTGACACCCGTGGGCCGTGGCGGGGGGAGCGCGGGACGGCTGTCCCGAGCCTGCTCGGTGCCCGTGGTCTCCGACGTGCTCAGTGGCTACCCCCAGCTCGCGGGCGTACTGCCCGCTCCGGTACGCAGCGTACCGGCCTGCGCACCCCCGCTCGGGTGCGGTTCAGTAGCTGAGCAACGAGCGGTGCCGGTAGGCCGCGAGCCGCTCCCCACCCCGAAGGGCGGTCAGCTCCAGCAGGAAGCTCAGGCCCACCACCTCCCCGCCGAGCTGTTCGACCAGCTGCGCGGTGGCTGCGGCCGTGCCGCCGGTGGCCAGCACGTCGTCCACGATCAGCACCCGTTGGCCAGCCGCGATGGCACCGGCCTGCAGCTCCAGGACCGCCTCGCCGTACTCCAGGGCGAACGCCACGGACACCGTCTCCCCCGGCAGCTTGCCGGCCTTGCGGGCGGGCACGAACCCGGCGCCGGTGCGCAGCGCCACGGGCGCACCCAGGATGAACCCCCGGGACTCGATCCCGACCACGGCGTCCACACCGTCCGCCGACCCCGCCAGGCCTTCGACGACCGTCTCGAAGGCGGCCGGATCGGCCAGCAGGGGGGCGACGTCGCGGAACACGATCCCTGGCTCGGGGAAGTCGGGGACGTCCCGGATGAGCCGGGCCAGATCGTGGGGGTCGCGGGTTGCGCTCACTGCGGGCTCCTCGGGATGGGTGGACGGACCGCTCGTGGCGTCAGCGCTTGCGGCGCTTCTTGCCCTTGCCCTGCCCACGGACGTACTCGGTGGTGATCGGTGCGCGTGCCTCCGGTGAGCCGGGTGCCGGCTCCTCCGCGGGGGCCGCGACCGCGGCCTGCGCCGCGGCCTCCGCCGTGTCAGGGTCGGTGCCCTCGTCCATCGCCGCTGCCTTGCGGACCCGCTTCTGCTCCTCCGGCTCGAAGCCCTTCAGCCACGCGAAGATCGGTCCGGCCACGAACAGCGACGAGTACACCCCGACCCCGACCCCGACGAACAACGCCAGCGCCAGGTCCTGCAGGGTGACCGCACCGAGCACCTGCGCACCGAGCAGCAGCAGCGCCCCGACGGGCAGCAGCGAGGTGATCGAGGTGTTGATCGAGCGGTAGACCACCTGGTTCATCGAGGCGTTCACCACCTCGGGGAAGGTCCTGAGTCCCGGGTCACCGAGGTTGGCCGCGTTCTCCTTGACACGGTCGAAGACCACGACGGAGTCGTAGAGGGAGTACCCGAGGATGGTGAGCAGGGCGATCACCGTCGCCGGTGAGACGTTGAAGCCCACCAGGGCGTAGATCCCGATGGTGATCAGGATGTCGTGCACCAGCGCGACGATGGCGGCCACCGCCATCTTGAACTCGAGCCGGAAGGTGATGTAGAGGACCACCACCACGAGGAACACCAGCAGCGCCTCGATCGCCTGGCGCGTGATCCGCTCCCCCCACACCGGCCCGACGAAGTCGAACCCGATCTCCGCGGGTTGGGCGGTCTCCTCCAGCGCACCGCGGACCGCCTGCTCCACCTCGCTGGCGGGCTCGAGGGATTCCGTGCGCACCTGGGCACCCGTGGTGACCCCGTCGCTGGTCTGCAGCTGGGCGATCACGTCGGTGGCCCCGGCCGCCTCGGCCGCCTCCCGTAGCTCCGCAGAGGTGACGTCCTCGCGGACGTCGACCAGCTGGTAGGCGTTCCCGCCGACGAAGTCGATGGATAGGTCCAGCCCGCGGATGCCCAGCGACAGCAGGCTGATCGCGAGCAGCGCGCCGGAGATCAGGATCCAGCGCCGGGAGTTGCCGACGAAGTCGATCGTTGGCGTCCTCATGCGCGCGCTCCTGCCGTGATGCGGCGGTCGGGGTCCACGGCGCCGACGTTGCGCCGGGTCAGCACCCCGCGGTCGGCGAGCACGTAGGCCGCCGGCCGCGCGAAGGTGTACATGATGATCAGGTCCAGCACGCTGGAGATCCCGAGCATCAGCGCGAACCCACGGACCGGCCCCACCGCCAGGAAGTACAGGATCGTCGCGGCGGCGATCGTGACGGTGTTGCCGGTGAGGTTGGTCCGCCAGGCGGACTCGTGGGCACGGATGACGGCGGTGCGCACGGTCTTGCCGAGGTTCACCTCGTCGCGGATGCGTTCGGCGTAGATGATGGCGGAGTCCGCGGTGATGCCGATGGACACGATGATGCCCGCCACCCCGGCCAGGGTGAGGGCGAACCCGATCAGCTCACCCATCACCGCGATACCGGCCACGATGAACAGCCCGTAGAGGCTGACCTCCAGCACGGCGATCACCCCGACCCACCGGTAGAACCACATCAGCCACCCGGCGACCAACGCGAGCCCGATCACCCCGGCGAGGATCCCGGCCTGCAGCGACTCCGCACCGAGGGTGGGTGACACGGTCTGGAAGGTGGAGGCCTCCAGGGAGATCGGCAGGGCACCGGTGCGCAGCACGAGCGCCAGGTCGGTGGCCTCCTGCTCCTGCTCCTCGCGGCTGAGCCCCCCGCCGGTGGTGATGGTTGCGCTGCCACCGGTGATGCCGGTCCCGCAGGCCACCGAGGGGTTCACCCCGGGGCTGGACTCGACGATGTTGTCCAGCACGATGGCGAAGCGACCGTCCTCCCCCCGGTCACGCTCGCACGCCAGGTCGGAGGTCACGGCTGCGAAGACCTCGCCGCCCTCATCGTCGAGGTCGAGGCCGACCTGGAAGGCCTGACCGGCTCCCTGACCGAGCTGGACGAACGCATCCTCGACGTTGTCCCCCGTGAGCTCCGCGGGGCCGACCTCGAACTTGATCGGCAGCGCCTCCTCGGTCTCCGGGTCGACGACGGCGTCGTCGGGCGAGCCGCACAGGATGCCGCTGTCCCCCGGCGCGAGCTCCTCGCGCTCGTCGGTGGGTGCGCGGCAGTCGGGCCCCTCGTCGTAGCGTTCCGAGCCGGGCGGGATCTCGTCGACGACGCGACGGAAGGACAGCTGCGCGGTGGTGCCGATGATCTCCTGGACCCGGTCCGCGTCGGCGATGCCCGGCAGCTGGACCTGCACGTCGGTGCCGGAACGGGAGATGTCGGGCTCGGCCACCCCCAGCGAGTCGACCCGGGCGCGGATCACCTCGATGGTCTCGTCGATGATCTCCTCGAAATCCTCGGGCTCCTCCTCTCCCGGCGGCAGGACCGGGTTGTAGATCGCGCTGATCCCACCCTGGAGATCCAGACCGAGGTTGGGGCGTGCACCCGTACCGAGGTAGACGCCTGCGCCCAGGGCGAGCAGGACCACCACCGCGATACTGACGAAGAGGGGGCGCTTGTCCACGTGAGGTTCCTGGTCGTGAGCGGTGCTGCGGCGTCAGCCGAGTGGGACACCGTTGGCGGTGATGCGGAACTCGCACCCGAGGGTGCGTGCGGCACGGCGGCACATCACCATGCGGTCGAGGAAGATCTCGAAGTACTCGATGACCGTGGAACGCTCGGTGTCGAGCTCGAGCTCGAGGGTGATGGTGGCGGCATCGGCATCGACGCGCAGGAAGGAGTGCGTGACCGCGTCGTTGACCCGGTCGTGGATGTCGGTGGCGGTGTCGGCCCCCTTGCGGACCCGGGAGCGGTGCACGTCGGACTTGTCCGCGAGGATCACCGCAGCCCCGACCGGCCCGATCGCCGAGCCGTACTGCTCCTCGTGGTTGCCGACCGCGGAGAGCACCAGACCGATGCGGTAGGGGTCCACCTCGAGACGGCGCAGGGCGTCGTAGGCGATCCAGGCGCCCGACAACCCGTGGTTCGCACGGGTGACGACATTGCCGACGTCGTGGAGGTAGCCCGCGGCGGCCGCCAGCTCGCACAGTGCATCGTCGGCACCGAGGTGGTGGAGGACGTTGTGGGCGATGCGGCCCACCAGGTTGGCGTGGCGGAAGCCGTGCTCGGTGAACCCGAGGCTGCCGAGGAACTGGTCGGCGAGCTTGAGGAAAGCGGAGACCACCTCGTCGTTCTGCAGTCCGGTGAGCATGTCGACGTGGGAACCGGTCCGGCGCTCCGCGTCGATCGCGACCGTCCGGGCCTCTGCTACCGCGTCGGAGGCGTCCACGCCGCGGAGCAACGCCGCCTCCGCCGAACCGCGGATCGCGCTCACCGGGTCGGTGAGCGCCGACGGCGCGCGGTCATCCACCTGCGCGGGCACCTCCGCGTCCGCGCGCGTGGCAGCGGCCGCATCGACGGTGTCGGCGGCCGGTGGCTGCGGACGGTCGGCTTCGCTCACCGGTCGTCCGCATCGTCGTCGTCCGGGTCCTCGGACGTGTCGGCCTCCTCGGCAGGTGCGGCCTCGTCGCGCACGATCCGGGCGAGGGAGGACCGTTCGTAGCGGACCAGGACGTCTTCGTCGGCGTCGACAGCCAGATCCATGGTGCTGTCGGTGAGCGCGACCACACGCCCGTGCAGTCCACCGATGGTCACGACATCGTCGCCGACGTTGAGCTCGCGGACCATCTGCTGCTGCTCCTTGCGCCGCTTGTTCTGCGGGCGGATCAGCAGCAGGTACAGCACCACGAGGAAGCCGATGGGCAGCAGGAGGGCGCCGAACTCTTCCACGTCACGTCCTTGGTCTCGGACCCGCACGGTCCGGTGGTCGGTGGTGGTCGCATCCGGTGGAACGCGGACGGCGGCCCCGGCGGGGACACGCAGCGGGCTGGGGTTCCGACCAGGTCCACACCCGGCGGGGGTGGCCGGTACGGCCGTGGCAGCGACCAGTGTCCCCCACCGCAGGAGGATGCGACGACGCCCGCCTGAGGCGGGCGCAGCGAGGGCGGAGCCTACCGGTCAGGGTCCTCGTCGACACACGGACGGTGGCGCGTGCGGGGCCTGCCATCTGGTCACGGCCATCCCGTCCGCGCTCAGGTCTGTTGACCGTCACCGTCAGGATCGAACAGCGGCACCGACCCTGGGCGCCGCGGGTCGACGCCGGAGCCGGCCGCCGGCGCCGGGCGGCCGAGGTGTGCGTAGGCGGCCAGCGTCGCGGTACGACCACGGGGGGTGCGCTGTAACAGCCCACACCGCAGCAGGAAGGGCTCCACGGCGTCCTCGATGGTGTCGGGCTCCTCCGCGACCGAGGTGGCCAACGTGGTCAGCCCCACCGGGCCACCGCCGAACCCGTCCACCAGCGCCTCCAGCACCCGTCGGTCGAGGCGGTCCAGGCCGAGCTCGTCGACGTCGAACAGCTCCAGGGCGTGTCGTGCCAGGTCGAGATCGACACGCCCCTCACCCTCCACCTCGGCGACGTCGCGGACCCGACGCAGCAGCCGGTTCGCGATCCGAGGTGTCCCGCGGGACCGGCTGGCGATCTCCACCGCACCTTCGGCGTCCACGGGTACCTCGAGCAACCGGGAGGAGCGGCGCACGATGCGGTCGAGCTCGTGGACCTCGTAGTGCTCGAGGTGGGCGGCGAACCCGAACCGGTCCCTGAGTGGGGAGGAGATCAGCCCCGTGCGGGTCGTTGCCCCCACCAGGGTGAAGCGGGGCAGATCGAGGCGGATCGAACGCGCACCCGGCCCCTTGCCCACCACGATGTCGAGCTGGAAGTCCTCCATCGCCGGGTAGAGCACCTCCTCGACGGTGCGCGGGAGGCGGTGAACCTCGTCGAGGAACAGCACATCCCCGGGCTCCAACCCGGTGAGGATGGCGGCGAGGTCACCAGGCCGCTCGATGGCCGGACCGGAGGTGGCACGGAAGCTGGCCCCCACCTCGGCAGCGACGATGGCGGCCAGGGTGGTCTTGCCGAGCCCGGGAGCTCCGGAGAGGAGCACGTGGTCGGCCGCCTGGCCACGCTGCCGCGCACCGACCAGCACCAGCTCCAGTTGACGGCGGACCCGGTCCTGCCCGATGAACTCCTCGAGGCGTCCGGGACGCAGGCTGGCGTCCAGCCGATCCTCGCCGGGGAGCGCGCCGCCCTCCAGCAGCTCCGGTTCCTGCTGGTCCAACGGCTTCCCTGTCCTCGCGCTCTCGTCCTGGCCGTCGCCCATCAGCGCGTCCCTCCGCCGAGGTGGCGCAGCGCCGCACGCAGTCGCTCGGCGGCATCACCGGTGACCGCACGGGTCGCGGTCAGCGCGGCGGTGACCTCTCCGGCGGAGTAGCCGAGCCCGAGCAGCGCGTCGCGGACCTCTTCCTCGGCGGCCGGGTCCGCGGTGGCCGAGGACGCCCCAACGTCAGCGCCGTCGGCGGAGGCCGGCGCCGGAACGCTGCCGACCTTGTCCTTCAACTCCAGCACCAGGCGCTGCGCGACCTTGCGCCCGATGCCCGGCACGGCGGTCAGTGTCGTCTCGTCACCACCCGCGATCGCGGTGCGCACCACCTCGGGGCGGTGGGTGGACAGGACCGCCAACGCCAGGCGTGGACCCACCCCGGAGGAGGTCAGGAGGAGCTCGAACAGCGCGAGCTGTGCAGCGGAGGTGAACCCGTACAACGTCATCGCGTCCTCACGGACCTGCAGCGAGGTGTGCAGGCTGACCTCCTCGCCGTGAGGTGGCACCTCGGCCCCGGCCACGACGTGGACGCGGTAGCCGACGCCTGCCACGTCCACCACCACCGCCGAGGTGGAGCGGTGCAGGACGGTGCCGGTGAGCCGGGCGATCATGGCCGCGTGTCCCGCCGGTGCGCCTCGCTCGCCGAACGCGAGCGACCGGGCGTGCCGGGCGGCAGCAGTCCGCGCGCCGCCAGATGGGCCTCCCAGCCACCCCGGTCGGCACGTTCGGCCTGCGCCGTCGCGGCGGCGAGCCGATCACCTGCCGGGGTGTCCGCCGTCAGTGCCGCCATCCGGCTCCGGGCCAGGTGGGTCAGGGCCACGGCGAGGGCGTCAGCGACATCGGCGGGCCGCGGCGTGGTCGACAACCGCAGCTGTGCGGTCACCAGCCGGGTGATCGCGTCCTTGTCCGCGTCCCCCGCCCCCGCCACGGTGAGCTTGACGTCGCTCGGGCTGTAGGAGGCCACAGCGACGCCCGCCTCAGCCGCCGCCAGCAGGGCCACACCGGCGGCCTGCCCGGTGGCCATCGCCGTACGCACGTTGGTGGAGAACAGCACCCGTTCCACGGCCACGGCATCGGGACGGTGGGTGGCGATCACCTCGGCGATGGCGCGGTGGATCCTCAGCAGGCGCTGTTCCAGGGGGGTGTCCGACGCGGTCCGGGCACAGCCGAGGTGGATCGCCCGGGGCGCGGCGGCCGGGCCGCTGACCAGCCCGAGGCCACAGCGGGTCAGACCGGGATCGACGCCCAGTACCACCTGCGATCCCACCACGCGGCCTCCTCGGTCCGTGGTCGCCCCGCCCCCGCGGCCACGAACAGCTGTTCGCAGAGGCTAGCAGCGCACGCCCAGGGTGCAGGGAGGTGGTGCAGCAACGGCAGCACCTGCCCGGATCAGGTGACCGGCAGGTCGAACCAGAAACCGGTGTTGCCCGGGCGGGAGTCGTACCCGATGGCACCCCGGTGCTGCTCGACGATCTCACGGCTGATGGCCAGACCGAGGCCGGTTCCACCCCGGCTGCGGGGATCGTCGGGATCGGCCTGCGCGAAGCGCTCGAAGGCCCGCTGCTGGAAGCCCTCCGGTAGGCCCGGGCCGCGATCCACGACCGTCGTGCGGACCACGTCCGTCCCGGGGCTGACGTGGACGTCGATGACGCTGCCTGCGGGTGCGTACTTCACGGCGTTGGACAGCAGGTTGCGCAGGACCTGACCGATGCGTTCGGCGTCGCGGAGGACCTGCGGTTCCTGTTCCGGCAGGTGCAGGTCGAACGCCACCCGGTTGGGCTCAGCGGTCGGCCGCAGATCCGTCACCGCCGCCCGGACCAGCGGCCCGATGGCGCCGGGTTCGAGGTGCAGGCTGACCGATCCCGTGCGCAGCTGCTCGACATCGAGCAGATCCGCGATCAGGGTCCGCAACCGGGCGGCGTTGCGCAGCCCCATCTCCACGAGGTCCCGGGAACCCTCGGGCAGCGCTCCGCCGCGCCCGTCAGCCAGGAGTTCCAGTGACCCACCGATCGCCGTGAGCGGGGTGCGCAGCTCATGGCTGACCGTGGAGACGAACACCTCCTTGGCCCGGTCGAGCCGCTGCTGTTCGGTGACGTCAGTGGTGGCCCCGCTGATCCGGACCGGGCGACCGGAAGGGTCGTACTCGATGCTGGCACGGACCACCACGGGGACCTGTCGCCCACTGCTGTGCAGCACGTGGCCGCGCATCTCGAAGGTTGGGTGCTGCTCGGCCAGCACCGCACCGAGGCGCTCGTCGATGTGCTGGAGCTCCTCCTGCGGCACGTAGCGGCGCCAGGTGCCGGCCGGAGGATGCACCGATGGCGCGGTCAGCCCGTGGATCTCCCACCAACGGTCGGAGTAGACCGCGTCGCCACTGACGAGGTCCTCCTCCCACCAGCCGTCGTTGGTCGCCCGCAGGACACGCTGCAGCGCTCGCTCCGTGCGATGCAGCTCGGTGACGTCCTGCAACGTGCCGCGCATGGCGACGATCCGCCCCGTCCCATCCAGTTCCATCGTCGCACGCAGGTGCACGGTGCGTTCGTCGCCCGACGGCGTGAGGAGCCGGTGGACGCTGTCCACCGGGTGCTCGATCGGCAGCTCGCGCACGTGGGTCGGGAACCCCTCCTGATCATCGGGGTGGATCGCCGCCAGGTACCGGGGGATGGTCAACGAGCCGCTCGCGACGCCGACGATGTCCTCCACAACCGCCGAGGCGGTGACCAGACCGGACGCCACCTCGCCGCGCCAGTGGCCGATGCGTGCCAGCGTCTGCGCCTCCTCGAGGAGCACCTGCGTCTCCTCGAGCTTGCGCTCCCGAAGCACACGGGGCGTGACGTCGGTGAAGACGGCCGTCCCTCCCGTGACCGTGCCACGGGCGTCACGCTGCACCCGCAGGGCGACCTGCGCACGCCGTTCGCTGGAGGTGACGGCCAGGCGCACCTCTGCCCGGGTGACCTCGTCACCTGCGGGGCCACGCCGGTCGAACCACCCCTGGAACCGGGCCCGCTCGGCCTCGTGCAGCAGCGACGTCGACCGGCGACCCTCCACAGCGGCCACCGAAGGGGCGTGCACCATCCGCGCCAGCCGGGCGTTGGCGTACACGATGGTGCCATCCGGGCCCAGCTGCGCGATCCCCTCCTCGGTGAGCTCGAGGAGGTCGCGGAAGCGCTGCAGGCGCTGGCGCTCCTCCACCCGCTCCGTGACGTCCTCGATCGTGCCGAAGACCCGGACCAGCTTGCCGTCCACCTCCATCACCGCGGCTGTGAGCTCGACCCAGCGGTCCCGCCCGTCCACCGTACGGAACGCCACCTCGAGCTCGCGGGGCACGCGGTCCTCGAGCAGCCGGCCGAGCTCACGCTCCACCTCGGCGCGTGCGGTGCCGGGGTAGTGCGTCAGCGCCGCCTCCAGTCGCGGGCGGGCGCCCTCCACGTCCGTGCCGTGGATCGCGTGACAGATCGGCGACCAGTACACGTCCCCGTTGTCGAGGTCCAGTTCCCAGGTCCCGACCCCGGTGATGGCCTCCAGCTGATCCCGCAACGCCGTCGTCCGGTGCTGCTCGGTCACGTCGCGCACCGCGGCGTACATGCGGCGTTCGCGGGCGTCCGCACGCGCGTCCCAGGACAGCCACCGGTAGCTGCCATCCCGGTGTCGGAACCGGTTGATGAAACCCGACAGCGTCCCCTGCCGGATCAGTTCGTCGGCCGCATCCCGGGTGCGGTCCCTGTCGTCCGGGTGCACGAGGTCGAGGTAGGGCCCGGCCTTGAGCTCCTCAGCGGACCAGCCCAGCGCCCTGGACCAGGCGGGGTTCACCCGCTGGAGATAGCCGTCGAAACCGCTGACCACGAGCAGGTCCGGACACAGCTCGAAGAGCTGCTCGGCCTCGTGGCCCGGCCCGCTCATCGGTGCATCCCAGCTTCCCCCCCGCTGCGCCAGGACCCGCTCAGTCCTCCATCAGCGCCATGACCTCGTCACCGATGTCGTAGTTGGCGAACACGTCCTGCACGTCGTCGTTGTCGTCCAGGGCGTCCAGCAACCGCAGCACCTTCGCGGCCTCGCCCTTGTCGGTGAGTGGGACCGTGGAGGCCGGCACCATCGTCGAACCCGCCTCCAGGATCGTGTAGCCGGCCTCCTCGAGGGCCCCGCGCAAGGGCACCACGTCCGACGGCTCGCACCAGGCGGTGAACACCTCACCCTCGGGCTCGAGATCCTCCATCCCCGCATCGAGGCCGACGAGCATCAGCTCGTCCTCCTCCACCCCGGCTGCCTCGACGACCACCTGTCCTCGACGGGTGAACAGGAAGGACACGCTGCCCGGTTCCGCCAGGTTGCCGCCGGCGCGCGTGAAGGCGCTGCGGACGTCCGAGGCGGTGCGGTTGCGGTTGTCGGTGAGCACGTCCACCAGCACCGCCACACCGCCGGGCGCGTACCCCTCGTAAGTCGCGGTCTCGTAGGCGGCCGCACCGTCCAACTCCCCTGCACCGCGCTTGCACGCACGCTCGATGTTGTCCTTGGGGACGTCGGCATCCTTCGCCTTCTGCACCGCGAGCCCCAACGAGGGGCTCATCTCCGGGTCGGAGGTGTTGGCCTCGCGTGCCGCGGACTCGATGGCACGGATGAGCTTGGCGAACTGCTTGCCGCGCTTCTTGTCCTGGGCGGCCTTGCGGTGCTTGATGTTGGCCCACTTGCTGTGACCAGCCATGGCGCGCTCCTCGGGCCCGGGGACGGACATCGACGCGCCAGCCTACCCGTCGCCGGTGTCGCGGCCTCGGGCCGCTGCCGGTCAGGGCACCAGGGCCGCGAAGCCGCGGTGCACCCGGTCCGCCAGCGCCTGGCGCTCCTGTTCCCCGAGGAAGGCCGCAACGACGGCCGCGTCGGTCACCGTGGCGATGTCGTCCAGCGTCCAGCCGAAGGCGTCAGCGAGGTGCGCGAGCTCGCCCGACAGCGTCACGCCGCTCATCAGCCGGTTGTCCGTGGAGATGGTCACCGCGAAGCCCGCGTCGCGCAGGCGTTGCACGGGATGGTCGCGGCGGTCGTCGACGATGCCGGTGTGCACGTTGGAGGTCGGGCACACCTCGAGCGGGGTAGCAGCGGCGAGCACCCGCCGGGCGATCTCCCCCGGCGTCCCCTCCGCATCGAGATCCTCCACGATCCGGACCCCGTGGCCGAGCCGCTCCGCGCCGTGGTCGAGGGCGTCCGCGACCGACGACGGACCCTCCGCCTCCCCCGCATGCAGGGTCAGGTGCAGCCCGCCCTCCTGCGCGGTCCGCAGCGCCGCGGCGTGGCGGCTGGCGGGGTAGCCCACCTCCGGACCGGCCAGGTCAACGGCGACCACGGGGACACCGCGGTCCCGGGCGCGTAACGCCGCTGCCACCACCTCTTCCGAGCGGTCCCCCTGGCGCATGATGCAGGCGATCAGGCGCACCCCGATCGTGGCGGGTGCCGCAGCGACCCCGGCCGCGAGCGCGTCGAAGACGGCGTCGAGGTGGAGGCCACCCGCGGTGGACAGCTCGGGTGCGTAGCGCACCTCGGCGTGGACGACCCCGTCGGCGTCGAGATCCTCCACGCACTCGCGCATCACCCGCGTGAGCGCCCCCTCGGTCTGGAGCAGTGCGACGGTGTGCGCGAAGGCCCCGAGGTAGCGCTCGAGATCCGCGCTGCGACCGCCCTGGTCGAACCACGCGGCGATACCCGCCGCGTCGGCGGCGGGGAGCGCGTGGCCGACCGCCGCCGCGAGGTCCAGCACCGTGGTGGGCCGGAGGCCACCGTCGAGGTGGTCGTGGAGGAGCACCTTCGGCGCGCGGCGCAGCAGGTCCGGGGTCAGCGGCAGTTCCACAGGCGAGGTCCGTTCCGGTCGACGGTCGTCCGCGCGCCCGCTGCCGTGGCGGCAGGGCGATCCGGTCACGCGACGACGCTGGGTCGCGCCGGCGCCGGACGCTACCGCTCCTCGCGACCATCGACGCGCACCGGACGGCTGCGCGGTGCCCACAGGGCGAGGCCCCGTTCGGCCTGGATCCGCGCAGCCGCGGAGGCGAGCGCCGCTACGGGCCCGCGGGGTCCAGAGAGGGACGTAGGGAGCGAGCAGCGGCCGCACACCAGCCCTCCGGACCTCGCGCGTACGTCGTCCGGGAGCGGTGCGCCGGCGGCGTCCCCGATATCGACCCCACCCGCCGGGAACCCGAGCCAACGTCGACGGCCGGGTGGACGACGGCACCGCCGACCCGGGTTCCACCCGAAGTTGTGGTCAGCCACGACTCGCGGCAAGTAGTCGCTGCTCGTGGGACCAGGAGGCCGGCCCACGGGACGGAAGCTGTGGCTGACCACAGCTTCCGGCACCCGTACCCATCCGGCCCTCCCCAGGACCGGGGGCCGCGCAGCCTCGGGGGCGCACGCGTGGGTTGGGTCGTCTCGCGGCGCTCCCGGAGTGGCGAGGATGCTCATGGTCGGACCCGAGGTGGTGTCGAGCGGACGCGGAACCGGGCGAGCGCCCAACGATGGGGAACCAGCATCGGGGAACGGGTCCGTGGCGGTCGGTACGACCACGGGCACCTGCGCGGACCGTCAGCGCCGCGACCCGGCCGTGCCGACGCCGGACATGGGCCGTCAGCGTGGCGGCACGGTCGCCACGAACGCGGCGTGGAGGCGGTCGTCGCCGGTGACCTCCGGGTGGAAGGCCGTGGCCCAGATCGCACCCTGGCGCACCACCACCGGCGCGTCCTCGACCCTGGCCAGCACCTCGACCGTGGGGTCGAGCACCGCGACCACGCGTGGCGCCCGGATGAAGGCGACGTCCATCGGGCCACCGTCGATGCCCATCACCTCGATGCGCGCGTCGAAGGAGTCCTGCTGGCGGCCGAAGGCGTTGCGACGGGTGCGAACGCGCAGACCACCGACCAGCGGCTGCTCCTCGACCTGGTCGAGCTCGTCGGAGAGCAGGATCATCCCCGCGCAGGTACCGAGCACGGGGAGGCCGTCGGCGATGCGCGCCTGCAACGGCGACAGCAGATCGAACCGCACCAGCAGCTTGCCGATCGTGGTGGACTCGCCGCCGGGGAGCACCAACGCATCCACACCCTCGAGCTGTGGAGCGGACTTGACCTGCACCGCGTGGGCACCGACGCGTCGGAGCACCCGGAGGTGCTCGATGACGTCACCCTGGAGGGACAGCACGCCCACGACGGGCGCGTCGGGACCCGGTCGAGGGACCACCGGGGCGCCCGTCAGGCGCTCGCCCGGGATCCACCGCTCGGGGACGAAACTCGCGCTCACCAGCCGCGGGCGGCGTACTTCTCGTCCTCGGGCAGGGTGTCGAGGTTGATACCCACCATCGCCTCGCCCAGTCCGCGGGAGACCTTCGCGACCACGCCGGGGTCCTCGAAGTGGGTCGTGGCCTCGACGATCGCGCGGGCGCGCTGCTCCGGGTTGCCGGACTTGAAGATGCCGGAGCCCACGAACACGCCGTCGGCGCCGAGCTGCATCATCATCGCCGCATCGGCGGGCGTCGCGATCCCACCGGCGGTGAACAGGACCACGGGCAGCCGACCGGTCTCCGCGCACTCCCGGACCAGCTCCACCGGCGCCCGGTGCTCCTTGGCCGCGGCGTACAGCTCCGTCTCGTCCATGGTGGCCAGGCGACGGATCTCACCGGCGATGGCGCGCATGTGTCGGGTGGCCTCCACGACGTTCCCCGTGCCGGCCTCACCTTTGGAGCGGATCATCGCGGCACCCTCGGCCAGTCGCCGCAGTGCCTCACCGAGGTTGGTGGCGCCACAGACGAAGGGCACGTCGAAACGCCACTTGTCGATGTGGTGGGCCTCGTCGGCGGGAGTGAGCACCTCGGACTCGTCGATGTAGTCGACGCCCAGGGAGGCGAGCACCTGCGCCTCGACGAAGTGCCCGATCCGGGCCTTGGCCATCACCGGGATCGACACCGTCTCCACGATCCCGTCGATCATGTCGGGATCGGACATCCGTGCGACCCCACCTTGTGCGCGGATGTCGGCAGGCACACGCTCGAGCGCCATGACAGCGACGGCACCCGCCTCCTCGGCGATCCGCGCCTGTTCGGGGGTGACCACGTCCATGATCACGCCGCCCTTGAGCATGTCGGCGAGCCCCCGCTTGACGCGGGAGGTCCCGGTGCGTGGGTCGGTGGCGTGCGGGTCGGCGGCGTTCATCGGCGCGGCTCCGTGCGTGCGGTGCGTACGGTCGGTCTGTCCGGTGTGTGGCCCTCGCTAGCGTACAACCGCACCCCGCGGCCGAGCACCGGTCCCCTGCACGCGGCACCGTTCCCAGGCAACCGCTGCGCGGCGACGGTCCTGCGCACGCGGTGCAGGGCGGCGGCCCGGCGCGGCAGCCGCCCTACTCGGTCACCGCCGGCAGCCCGTCCGGCAGCAGCACCCAGGTCGGCCCGGGCTTGAAGGTGAAGGGCCGGCCGTGGGTATCGAACACCTCGATGGGGCTGTCCTGGCGGGGTTTGCGGTAGGTGGCCTCGTAGCGCTTGCCGTCCCGTAGGACCAGGGCGGCGGAGGTATCGGTGACCACATCGGTCTCCGGACAGGGCGCGCCGTAGCAGTTCGGCCCGGAGAAGTAGAAGCGTGTATCGAGCACGACGACGTTCGCCGCGCCGACCTCACCCGCTCCGGTCACCCGCGTCGCCTGACCGTCCTCGGACCGCCGGTAGAGACCGGCCTCCGCGTCGTAGGTGAAGACGGTGTCGTAGCGCGACGAGATGTCCACGCGTACCCGCTCCCCCGGGTCGGTGCACCCCTCGGCGTCATCGGGGCACTCCAGCGCACCACCCGGTGGCGCTGCATCGAAGTGCCAACGCACGTCATCGAAGGGTTCCGCACCCCGGGAGCGGACATCGTCGAGGATGGCGGCCGGGTCGATGTAGAGGTTGAAGGGAGCACCACGGGAGCCGTCGCGGAAGAAGCCCTGCCGGCCCTCGGCAGTGAGAACGGACGGGGCGTCACGCAGCATCGGCTGCACGTCGTCGCGCGCGCCGGAGTAGGCGAACCCCGACCGGCCGTAGCCGGACATCAGCTGCGCGTCCACGGGCCGAGCCGAGCGGATGGGCCCCACGGTGTCCGGCAGCTGGGAGTGGAAGACGGCGAGGAACCGCGTGAGGCCGGACTCCACCCGCTCCTCGAAGACGATGTCGGCGGCCTCCAAGCCGCTCTGCGGTCGGGCTCGCGGCGCGTTGTCGATCTTGGCCAGCAGCAGCGGTCGGTCAAGGAGTTCCTCGTCGATCTCCTCGCCGGTCAACGGGGAGAGAGGTCCGGGCTCCGGCTCGGGCTCCGGCTCCGGCTCGGGCTCCGGCTCGCGCTCTGGTTCGGGCTCCGGCTCCTCGGGGGCGTCGGGTGCGGGTGTCGGACCGGCGAGGTCCTTGCCGCCACCGCAGGCCACCAGCACCAGTGCCAGCACCGACAGCAGGGCCGCCGAGAGGACGAGGTGGCTGGGCTTCACGAGCTGCTCCGTCGGGTCGACGCCGGCGCCGATGGCCGCGTACCGCCGAGCGTACGGCGCGTGCAGCGACGGACGGTGTAGGCGCCACCGCACTCAGGCACGGTCAGGCGCGCGTGGCATCACCGACGGCGGCGTAGCGCTCCCGCAGTGCCCGTGCGACCACGGGCCAGTCGTGGCGCGCCGCCGTCGCGGTCCCGGCAGCCACCAACCGCGCCCGTCGCGGAGGGTCGGCGAGGAGGTCCGCGAGGGCGGTGGCAAGGGCGGCATCGTCGCCCGGCGGGACGAGGACCGCGTCGCTGCCCTCGGTGACGACCCCGCGGTAGCCGGGGATGTCGGAGGCCACCACCGCCGTGCCGGCCGCCATGGCCTCCAGCAGGACGATGCCGAAGGACTCCCCGCCGAGCGCCGGCGCGACCGCCACATCGGCGCCCGCCAGCGCCGTGGCCAGCCGGTCACCCTCGAGCCGGCCCGCGAGCTCGACCTGGCCCGGTCCGACCCCATCGAGCAGGGTGGCCAGCGCCCCGCGCTGGGGTCCGTCGCCGATGACCGTGAGACGCGCGTCGGGATGGGTCCGCAGCATCCGGCGGTAGGCCCGTGCCAGGACGAGCACCCCCTTGCGTGGTTCCAACCGCCCGACGAACACCACCGAGGGTGGCTGTTGCGCGTCGCGGGCGTCCGCCACGCGCCGGCGGGCGTCGGCGAACCGGGCCACGTCCACACCGTTGGGCACCACGTCGAGGCCCGCCTCCGCGATCCCCAGCGCCTCCGCGTGGTAGCGGGCGGCAGCCGGGCTCACCGCGAGCACGGCGCTGGCACGGGCCAACAGCCGTCTCCCGGCTGCCCGGGCGCAGCGGTAGGCGCGATCGCTGTCCGACCACGCGTGGAGCGTCACCACCACGGGCGCTCCCGCACCGAGGACCGCGGCGGGGCCGACCACGGGCACGAGCGGTTCGTGCACGTGCACGATGTCCGGTTGCAACCGGCGGAGCACCCCTGCGACGTCCCTGGCTGCGCCAGCGCCGAGCGCGATCGGCGCCACGGCCCCGTTGAAGGGCACACCCCGGGTCGCGCCGACGCACACCTCGGGTGTCGTCGACAGGCCGCGTGGCGCGGCGGGTCCGTCGGGCGTGGCGCCGCCGACGGCAGCGGTTGCGGTGCGCACCGCCTGCCGTCGGACCCCGCGGTCACCGGGCCCCAGCACCACCACCTGGTCACCCGCGGCACGCAACGCCGCACCCAGATGCCGTACGTGCGACTGCACCCCGCCCGGCACACCGAGGTCGTAGGGGCTGACCAGGACGATCCTCACCCGGCCTCGGTCTCCGCCGTAGCGCGCCGTTCCGCGCGTGCCAGGGCCCGCCAGTCACCGCCGGACCGCCAGGCGGCCACCACCGGATGGTCCGGTTCGCGGTCGGCCAGCCAGTTGCGCACGAAGACGTGCCACTGGGTGGGGAACCGCCCGATCAGCACCTCCAGCTCGGTGGCCACCGCCTGGGTGCCGTCGAGCACGTCGAGGTGGGCGACCTCGATCGGGGCGTGCACCACCCCGTGGAAGCCGTCACCGGCGGCCAGGAACGCCCCGACGTGCACGGGCAGGCCCGTGCGCCGCGCGAGTGCCGCCGGCCCGGCCGGCAGCCGGCACGGTTCCCCGAAGAACTCCACGATCGGGCCGCGACGGGTCAGGTCCCGGTCGGCGAGCAGCGTGGCCAGGGCGCCCTCCGCCCGCACCGCACGTTCGAGCCGGCCGAGCGCGTCGCCACCGCGGACCAGGGGGATCACCCCGATGCCGGCCTGCTCCCGCAGGCGGACGAACCGGTCGAACAGCGGCCGCGGCTCCACCACCTCGGCGACCACGACCATGCCCCAGCGACGCTGGGTGGTGAAGAAGGCACCGACGTCCCAGGATCCGAGGTGGGCGGTGGCGAAGATGCCCCCGCGGCCGGCGTCGCGGACCGCGTCCACGTAGCCGAGGCCCTCGGCGGTGGAGGCCGCCACCACCGCTGCCCCGTCCATGCGGTGCAGCCGGAAGGCGTCGACCCAGTAGCGGGCGTAGTGCACGTAGGCCTCGCGAACGAGCCGGCTCAGCTCCTGCGCGTCGGCGTCGCGGCGGATCCGGGCAAGGTTCGCCCGGACCTGGGCGCGCTGCCCCGCGGACGCGGCGAGGTACCAGGCACGACCGAGCTGGGCGGGCAACCGCCGGGCCAACGGCTCGGGCGCCCGGGCTGCGGCCTCCCAGGCCGTCAGGTACCGCAGGTAGGCACCGCGCTGCCGCAGCGACGGCGATGGCGCCGGTGGAAGGTCGTCCGCGGGGTCGTGGGCGGTCACGCGGTGCTGCCACGCTCGCGGGCCGGGTCCGGCCGACCGTCCACAGCACCGTCGAAGTTCCGTTCCCCGTAGAAGCGACGGGCTGCGGCCTTGAAGGCGCGGCTCCAGGCGCGATCGTGCAACGCCAGCGCCAGGAGCTCCTCCGGCACGTCCCGGTCGATCTGGCACCACACGTGGTGGATGCGCTGGACCACCGTGACGACACCGCCGACGGCCAGCAGCCACAGGACGGGCTCGAACAGCCACGGGTGGAACAGCAGCGCGACCATGAGCGCGATCGCACGCTCGGCACGTTCGAGTATCCCGACCGAACACTCCAGGTCGATGGCTTCCGCCTTCGCACGCACGTAGCTGGTGAGCCCCGCCGCGAGCAGGGCCACGAGGGAGAGGGCCAGCAGCCGGGGTTGGTCGGCCACGGCCCACGCGATACCGGCCAGGATCAGCCCGTCGGAGATGCGGTCGCTCACCGAGTCGTAGAACCCCCCGAAGGGTGTGGAGCGTTCGGTGGCGCGGGCGACGGACCCGTCGAGGACGTCCATCATGCCGCCGGCGACCAGCACCAGCCCGGCGGTGCGGTACTCGCCGAGGGCCACCAGCACCGCCGCGGCACCGGTCAACAGCAGCCCGAAGGTGGTCAGGACGTTGGGGCTGATGCCCGTGCGTCCGAGACCACGCCCCAACGGCGCCGTGACGGCGTCGACGGCGGCGGGGAAACGCGAGCGCAGGGCCACGGCGACCTACGGGAGCGGGGAGACGACGACCCCCAAGGCTACAACGCTCGCGCGGCCGTTCAGCCGAGCTCCGCGAAGCCGGGCAACAGCTCGTCGTACAACTCCTCGAGCGCCTTCGGCAGCACCCGAGCCGCACCGACCACCGACATGAAGTTGGTGTCGCCGCCCCAGCGGGGTACCGCGTGCAGATGCAGGTGATCGGTGATCCCGGCCCCTGCCACACCACCGAGGTTCATGCCGAGGTTGATGCCCTGCGCCCCGATGCGCTGCTTGAGCAGGCCCACCGTCCGCCGCCCCAGGGCGAACACCTCCGACGCCACCTCGGCGTCGAGATACTCGAGGTCGGCGGCGTGCACGTAGGGCACGACCATGAGGTGGCCCGGGTTGTAGGGGTAGGCGTTGAAGATCACGTAGGCCTGCCGGCCCCGGTAGAGGATCAGCGACTCCCGGTCCCGGTCGGGACTGCGGTCGGGCAGGACGCAGAAGGGACAGCCGTCGACCGGGTCGGCGCCCGCGATGTAGCCGAAACGCCACGGCGCCCACAGGCGCTGCAGCCCCTCGATACCCACACCGGGCTGGTCGCTGCGGGTGTCGCGCCCGACCTCTCCGACGTGGTCCTCCACCTCGCCGTGGGGGCCGGGCCCGCCGGTACTGCCCTGTTCACCCCGGGACGGCCCGCTCACGATGATCGGCTCCCGAGCAGCAGGCCGCGGCTGGCGGCGAGCCCCTCCACCTCGGTCAGCCACTCGCCTCGCAGTCCCGCCCGCTCGACCGCGGCCACGTACCGCTCCGCGGTGAACAGCGGCATCCGCAGCTCCTCCTCCAGGGTGGCGACCCCACCGGGGGTGGCGACCGCCCACCCGAAGGACAGCGCCAGCACGTCACCCTCCCGACGTGAACTGGACACCCGCGCGATCGTTCCGTCCTCCTGCTCCGCGGTGACCAGGTCACGCACACCGCCAGCGCGTACCCGGTCCGGGGTGAGCCATGGCTCGATCAGCAGCAACCCGCCCGGCGCGACGTGACGGGCCATGGACGCCACGGCGGCGTCCAGTTCGCCGGCGTCCTCCACATGGCCGATGGAGCTGAACAGGCAGGTGACGAGATCGAAGGTGCGCCCGAGGTCGAAGCCGCGCAGGTCAGCCTCGTGCAACGCCACCTCAGGGCCGAGCCGGGCGGCGGCGATGGTCAGCATCTCCGAGGAGCCGTCGGTGCCGACCACCTCGGCGAGGTGGTCGGCGAAGACCGCGAGGTGGCGGCCGGTGCCGCAGGCCACGTCGAGGAGGTCGTGCGCCGTGACGCCGCGGGCTGCCGCCAGCTCGAGCAGGACCTGCGCCTCCCGCCGGTAGTCCTTGCCGCGGGCGTCGTAGAGGGCGTCGTACCAGCCCGCGAGATCGTGGTAGCTCGGCGCACGCCCGGTCACGCGTCGAGGTCCTCCCCGGACGCGTGCACGCCCGCATCGTCCGGGCCCGCATCGTCCACGCCCTTGGTGGCGATCTCCTCGGCAACCTCGGTGACGAAGACGGCCAGCGCGACATCCTTGCGCTGCGGGCCGTGGTACGGACGCACGGCGACGGTGCCGGCCTCAGCCTCGCTGCCCCCGACCACCAGGGTGTAGGGGACCTTGGAGGTCTGCGCCTCGCGGATCCGGTTGCCGAGCGTCGCGTCGGCGACTTCGACGTGGACCCGCACCCCCGCGGCGCGCAGCCGGTCCGCCACCTCGGTGGCGTAGCCGTCGAACTCATCTGCCACCGGCAGGACCCGCACCTGCTCGGGGGCGAGCCAGGTGGGGAAGGCGCCGTTGAAGGACTCCACCATCACCGCGAAGAACCGCTCGATCGAGCCGAACAGCGCGCGGTGCACCATGAAGGGCCGGTGGCGCTGACCATCGTCGCCGACGTAGGTGATGTCGAAACGCTCGGGGAGGTTGAAGTCGACCTGGATCGTGGTCAGCTGCCACTCACGCCCGATGGCGTCGCGGGCGTGGATGTCGATCTTCGGCCCGTAGAACGCGCCCTCACCGGCGTCGACCTGGTAGTCGTAGCCGGAGCGCTCGGCGGCCTCCATCAGGGCCTTCTCCGCGTAGGCCCACTGCTCGTCGGTCCCGATCGACTTTCCCTCGGGTCTTGTCGACACCGCCACCCGGGAGGGCTCCCCCAGCCCGAAGGCCGCGTACAGGTCGCGGGCGAAGGCGATGCAGCCGACCACCTCGTCCACCACCTGGTCGGCGCGGCAGAAGATGTGCGAGTCGTCCTGGGTGAACCCGCGGGCGCGCAGCATCCCGTTGACGACACCGGAACGCTCGTAGCGGTAGACGGTGCCGAGCTCCGCGATGCGCAGGGGCAGCTCCCGGTAGGAGCGGGTGCGCGAGGTGAAGGCCAGGATGTGGAAGGGGCAGTTCATCGGCTTGAGCCGGTAGGCGGCACCGGCGTCGTCGAGCTCCATGCCCGGGTACATCAGCTCCCCGTAGTTCTCGAGGTGGCCGGAGATCCGCCAGAGATCCTCCTTGGCGACGTGCGGGGTGTACACCGGCTGGTAGCCGCGCGCGAGCGTCTCGTCGCGGATCCAGTCCTCCATCTGCTTGCGGACCAGGGCGCCGTTGGGCAGGAAGATGGACAGGCCCGGGCCCAGCTCGTCGGGGTGGTGGGTCAGCTCGAGGTCACGCCCGAGCTTGCGGTGGTCGCGTTTCCTGGCCTCCTCGAGCAGCTCGAGGTGGGCCTGCAGCGCCTTCTTCGACTCCCACGCGGTGCCGTAGATGCGCTGGAGCATCGGCTGGTCCTCACGGCCCCGCCAGTAGGCCCCGGCGCTGCGCAGGAGCTTGAAGGCCGGGATGCGCTCGGTGGAGGGCACGTGGGGCCCCCGGCACAGGTCGGACCAGGCCACCTCGGTGCTGCCGTCGTCGAGGTCGCGCACGTTGCGGTAGACCGTGAAGGTGGGCTCGGTCGCCGGGCGGTCACCCTCGCCCGCAGCGGTGCCGGACGGCGCGTCGGGCGCCGCGGTGTCCACCGCGCTGAGGATCGTGCCGTCGTCGACCAGGTCCATGATCTCGATCTTGTAGGGCTGGTCGGCGAACTCCTGCCGTGCGGCCGGCTGCGGCACCTCCTCGCGCACGTAGCGCTGCCGCTCGCGGGCGAGCTCGTGCATCCGTGCCTCGATGCGCTCGAGGTCCTCCGGGGTGAAGGGTGCGGGCACGTCGAAGTCGTAGTAGAAGCCGTCCTCGATGGGCGGGCCGATGGCCCACTTCGCACCGGGGAACAGGTCGGTGACCGCCTGGGCCATCAGGTGGGCGGTGGAGTGGCGCAGGATGGCGCGGCCCTGCTCGGTGTCGGCGTAGACGGGCGCGACGGTGGCACCGTCGGGCACGGGACGGTCGAGGTCCCACTCGCTGCGCGTGCCGTCGGTGGTGGTCAGCTCCGCGGCCACGATCGCGCCGCGGATCGCCTCCAGGGCCTTGAGCGCCTGCAGTGCGGTCGCCCCGGCATCGAGTTGCACGGACGCGTCGCCGTGGTGAACGGTGATCGTGTGGCTCACGAGGTACTCCTGGGGCTGGCGCCGTGGCGCCCACTGCCGGGTCGTCGTCCGTCGAAACCGAGGTGTCGGACGACCGCGTCGCGAGAGGGTAGTGCGCCACCCCGTGAGCGGACCCCTACCGACCGGTGCCTCGCACGACAGCCGGAGGCCCGTCAGTACGCGCCCACGACCTCGACGGGGTCCCCGACCCGCAACACCGAGAACAGGTGGTCGGCGTCCTGGGGTGTCACGCGGACGCAGCCGGCGCTGGCGGGGTGGGGCGGCACGTGGTGCGCCCCGTGGAGAGCGATCGCGCCGTGGAAGAACAGGCTGTTGTACATGTTGGGCTGCGGTGCCGGGTACAGGGTGGAGGTGTGCCAGCCGGCACGTGTCGCGTGGATCGCGTACCGGCCCACGCTCGGCAGGCCGCCCTCACCGGTGGAGGCAGGATGGACCGCCTGCCACGCGCCGGCGTCGCGGTAGGCGAGCACCTGGCAGGTCCTGTCGACCTGTACGCCCCGTCCGGCGGGTGCATCGGGCAGCCGCGGCGTTGCGCGGAGCGCCTCGAGTTCCCCCTCACGAAGCGTGTCGCGGGCGACCTCTCGACCCTCGAGTCGCCGCCACGCGCACAGCCCCCGCCGGGTCTGCGGACCGTCGATCCCGTCCACGGGGCCCGCGGGGTAGCCCAGATCGACCAGCAACTGCTGCGCCTCCCGCAGCGGGGGCGGCGCCGTACCCACCAGGACGATGTGGTCCACCGGCGCGGTGACGCGCTGCTCCGAGACGACCTCGCGGTGCCGCTCACGACCGTCGACCAGGGTGACCTCGACCACCGTGCGACGGAGCCCCTCCACGCCCCCCTGGACGATCTCGCGTTCCCCCTCGACCAGCGTGTCGGTCTGCTGCTCCCGCGTGTCGTAGGGGATCGGCGTGTCGTGCACCTCCTCGACGACCTCCACGCGCTGCACGACGATCAGCGTCGCCTGTGCCGGTCGGTGCTCGATCGACGGCTCGACCCGGTCCAACGGGCCCAACGAGACGCCACCGATCGCCAGGATCTCCTCCACCGTCCGTTCCGCGCTCAGGATGGTCCGTACCTCACCGTCCACCCGGACCAGCACGGGCACGTCCGGTGGCGGTACGGGCTCGATCCGCGGTGCGCCGTTCGCCGCTCCGCTCGGCTCCCGCGCAGGCGACCCACCCGGGACGCCCGGGCGTTCGGCGACCACGACGGCGTGGGAGCCGCTGCCCAGCAGCCGCTCGTGGAGCGCTGGCAGGACGGGTTCGGTGATCGAGATGCCACCCACGACCACCCCCGTGGCGATCGCGGCCACCAGCAGCCGCGCGGTCCCCGGGCCACCGGCCGCCGGGCCGCCGGCCGCCGGTGACCGTGACACGGTGCCGGTCCGCCCAACCGGCCGCTGGCCCCCGCGACCGGGAACCCGCTTCCCGCCACCCGACGTCGACACCGGCCCCACCTCCGGCACAACGAACCTCAACGGCCGCAGCACCCACCGTGCTGGGGGGCCTTCGGCGGCCGAGGTGTTGCCTTCCAGTGTGGACCAGCTCCAGCCTTCGGCACCACGGCAGGAGGTCCCGAGCGGCGGGGCGGCGCAGACCGCCACCGTGTGACGCGGAGGCCCCGGCCCTGCCACGGATCGATGCGGGTGACGGGGTCGGCGATGCGGTGGTGGGCACGAGAGGTATCGAACCTCTGACCTCTGCCGTGTGAAGGCAGCGCTCTCCCACTGAGCTACGTGCCCGGATATCGGTGGGATGGTGCGGTCGGAACCGTAGCGGCGGCACCGCAGGAGGGCCAACAGCGACCCCGCCGCCCTCCCGGCCAACTCCTCTGCGGTGCGCAGACATCCTGGCGCCGGCCCCACCCCTGTGGCACGCTCCCCGCACCAGAGGAAGGAGGTGGTCCGTTGCGCCATAGTCATCCGAACGGGACCCTGGAGGTGCCCGGCCGCTGAGGCCGGACGCTGGACCGTTCCAGCGAATCCACGCCGGGTACCGCCCGCGGCAACGGTCGGGGACTCGTCCCGCCCGACGCCACACCGCCGGTGACGCGACCCTGTGGTCGGACCGACATCGACGGCAGTGACGGTGCCAGAGGTTCCATCCAGCAACCGCAAGATCGCACCAGGTGAGGGGCGCGGCCGTCGGCCGCGCCCCTCACCCGTGTGCACGCCGACCCCGGACAGTGGGCACCTGCGGTCGAACCCGCCGGCCGCCACCGCCCGCGACCACCCAGGGTGAACGATCGGTGAACAAGTGGTCACGGGACCCTGACCGGGGTAACCGTAGGCTGTGTGTTCTGCCAACATACGGCCGAACGGCGGACGCACGGACGGGACCTCGCGCTCCGCCCACGTGGTGGAGCCACTGGTGGACCGAGAAGACCGGGCGCTGCGGCGTCACCGTGAGCTACCCAACGCCGTGCGTGGCGTCCTCGTCCTCCTCCTGCTGTACGCCTTCCTCGTCGGCGTGGCGCTCCTCGAGGTCGGTATCGCCGAACTGGGCGAGGGCTTCACGACCGGTCTGCTCGACCAGGTCGCCAACCCGCTGTCGGGCCTGTTCGCCGGGCTCCTGTTCACCGTGCTGGTCCAGTCCTCCTCGGTGTCGACCGCGACCATCGTCGGGCTGGTCGGCGCCGGCACGGTCCCCCTCGACCTCGCCGTCCCCATGGTGATGGGTGCCAACATCGGTACCACCGTCACCAACACCCTCGCGGCGCTGGGCAACATCCGGCGGCCGCGGGAGTTCCAGCTCGGCTTCTCCGCCGCCCTGCTGCACGACTTCTTCAAGCTGATGGCCGTCGCCATCCTGCTGCCCCTGGAGGTGGCAACCGGCTGGCTGGTGCGCAGCTCCACCTGGCTTACCGGTCTGCTCCGCGGCACCGAGGTGAGCGAGGTCGGCACGAGCCCGATCCGCAGCGCCGTGCGGCTGCCCGTGGACACCATTACCGACCTTGTGCACGGCATCGGCATGATCGACGTGCTGGTGGCCATCGTCCTGCTGGGGCTCGGTCTGGGACTGATCTTCGGCGCCCTGGGGATGCTGACCAAGAACATGCGCCAACTGGTGGCCGGCGGGCTCCAGAAGGCGATGAACACCGTCATCGGCAAGGGCGGCGGCTCGCTCGGGATCGTCGTGGGCGTGATCGTCACCGTCGCGGTCCAGTCCTCCTCGATCGTCACGGCCATCCTGGTGCCGCTGGTGGCCGCGGGGGTGCTGACCCTGCGCAACGCCTACCCGGTGACCCTCGGCGCCAACATCGGCACGACCGTGACCGCACTGCTGGCCTCCCTGGCGGTGCTCAGACCGGAGGGTCTGACCATCGCCCTGGTCCACACCTTGTTCAACCTGGTCGCGATCGCCATCATCTACCCGGTCCCGGTGATCCGTGACCTGCCGCTGAAGGCGTCGGTGTGGATGGCGCGGGTGGCCACCGAGCACCGCACGCTGGTGCTGGCCTACGTGATCGGCGCGTTCATCGTCATCCCGCTGCTGGGCGTGTTCCTACTCGGCTGATCCTCAGGGAGGCCAACCATGGCGTTCGGCTTCAAGCGCAGCAAGACCACCGACGACCGGCTCGACAACATCGAGGCGACCATCCAGCGCATGCTGGCTGACGACCGGGTGGTGTTCGATCTCGCCATGTCGGGGCTGGTGGACGGTGTGGACTGGAAGGGCGTCAAGCGCGAGATCAAGGCCACGGACCAGCGGGTCAACGACGGGGAACGGGAGATCCGCCGGGACCTCGTCGTCCACGCCAGCGTCGTCGGCGCCATCGACACCCCGGCGATCCTGGTCTACATGTCCATCGTCAAGGACATCGAGCGGATCGGGGACTACGGCAAGAACCTCCGCGACCTCGCGAAGGACGGGGTCGACCTGCAGGAGTTCCCAGCGTGGAAGGAGGTCCGCACCGAGGTGTCCCAGATGATCGGTGACACCGCCGAGGTGTTCGCGGAGCGTGACGACGAGCGTGCCCGCCGGCTGCTGGCCAGGGGCGACGAGCTGCTCGATGAGTTCGATCGCGTGGTCTCGGAGTTGGTCCGCGGCGACGACGACCGTCCCTACGCCGTCGGCCGGGCCCTCGCCGCGCGCTACATCAAGCGCATCGTCGCGCACCTGACCAACGTGCTGTCCGCGGTGGTGATGCCGATCGACCGGCTCGACTACTTCGACGAGGACCCAGAGGACCGCGAGTAGTTGCTCACGGCTCGTCGCTGACCCGCTCCGACACCAGCCGGACCTCGAGCACCACCGGCCCCTGCGGCTCCTGCTGGCTGGTGCCGACCTCACGGGTGATGGTCAGCTCCCTGGCCCCGTCGGTCTCCAGCGACGCTGCGACCGCGCCATCGTCGAGCTCACCGGGTCCGGCCAGCACCCGGGGTGGCGTCTGGTCGGGGTCAGGGGCACCACTGAACCAGGCGACGAGCCGCTCGTCCGCACCCAGCTCCTCCAGACCCGCCAGCGTCACCGTGATGGTGCTGCCGTCGGTCACGACCCGACCCAGGGCACCTTCGTGGGTGGTGGCGTCCAACTCGACCCCGCTCGCCAACCGCTGCAACGCATCACCCTGGGCCTCCACCACGCCGAGGTGGACGTCAGCGGTGCTGCGCAGGTGGAGGTTCCAGAAGGCCATGCCGACGGCCAGCGCGAGCACGACCACCACCGCGACCGTCACGTGGCCGACACCGATACGGGGACGGCGCGGATCCTCACCTTCCGGCGGGCCCTCCCGAGGGGCAACCTCGGTGCGGACAGGTGCCCGCGTGCGTTCCTCGCGCTCCGCTGCCGCGAGGTCGTCGGCGATGCTGTGGAGCTCGGCGACCCGCGAGCGGCACTCGCCACAGCTGTGCAGGTGGTTGCGGAAGTCCGCCGACTGCCGTGGGGACAGGCCGCCGAGCACATGCCCGACCGCCATCTCCTCGTACCGACCGTGCCCGCTCACCATGGCACGGCAGCGTACGCCGCTCACGGACCGTCGCGGCGCCGTGGCCGGCCAGCGCACCCGGTGCTGCGCTCCGACGCACCCGCGGACGGCGCGCTACCGGCTGCGTGCGCCGGCACGACGCCACCCGAGCGGGGCGGCGCGATCGCTCAGCACGGCGACCCGGAGAGGTACTGACGGGGGTTGACCGCGGATCCACCGACCCGGGTCTCGAGGTGGAGGTGTGGACCGGTGGTGTTGCCCGTCATGCCGACGTAGCCGATGACCTGGCCCTGGGAGACCCGGGCACCCTGCCCGACGGCGAAACGGGACTGGTGGGCGTAGGCGCTGACCACGCCGTTGCCGTGATCGATGAGGGTGATCTGGCCGTAGCCCCCCTGCCAGCCCGCGAAGATCACGCTACCACCACGGATGGCACGGATGGGGGTCCCCACCGGGGCGCCGAGGTCGATTCCGCGGTGCATCCTGCCCCACCGCGGGCCGTACTCCGAGGTCACCGGAGCGCACATCGGCCAGGCGTACCCGCCGCCGCTCGACGGCGCCGCTGCGCCCGAGCTGCCCGAGCCGCCCGATGCCGTGGCGCCGGAGCTGCTCGAGCCGCCCGAGGAGGACGTGCTGTCCTGCTGCTGGCGCGCCTGTTCCTGCTCCCGCCGACGTTCCTCCGCCTGCTGCTGCTCGACCAGCGCCCGGAGATCCTCCTCGTCCGCCTCGAGGTCGTCGCGCTCGCCCTCCAGCTCCTCGGCGCGGGCCTGCGCGTCGGCGGCCGCAAGGGCCCGGGACTCCCGCAGCTCCTCCGCCTGCGCGAGCAGCTCCTCCTGTTCCGCGAGTTGCGCCTCCAGCTCGGCCTGTTCCTCCGCAACCACCTGTCGCTGTGCGTCCACGGCCACGGTCAGCGCATCGAGTCGCTCGAGATCGACCTGATCGCCGGCGAGCACCCGCTCCAACAGCTCCGTGCGCGCGATCACCTCGTCGGCTCCCTGCGCGTTCAGCAGGGTCTCGAAGGTCAGGCCCGGTCCCTGCTTGAACAGCCGCGCCACACGGTCGGTGAAGGCCTCCTCCAGCGCCGCGAGATCGGCCTCGATGCCGGCGAGTCGCCGTTCCGCGTCGCGGACCAGCACCCGCTGCTCCTCCACCGCGGCGGCGACGTCGTTCACGACCTGCTCGAGCGCACGCAGGCGGGCGGTCGCCTCCTCGAGGTCGGCTTCAGCGTCCTCGGCCTCCTCCTGAGCCGCCTCCAACTCGTCCGCGATGCGTTCGAGGGCGGAACGTGCCTCCGCTAGTCGCTGCTCCACTGCGCTCTGCGCGTGCACCGGTCCCGCGACCGCCCCGAGCAACCCGGCGACGACCACGATGGCAGCGCCGACCAGCGAGACCGGGAGGGCGGACCGCGTCGGCATCGTGAGACCTCGCGTGGATGGCGGACGGCTGTGGCCCAGGTGCGGCGGTGCGACCGGTGCGAACGGCTTCGGTCCCGATCGGGCAGCTGGGAGAGCTCCCGTAAGCCCAACGATCTGGTGGTCGCGGGTGTGGTGGTCGCGTGGCCGAGCGGTGCGATGGCCCCGACCCCGTCCTCCCTCACCCGACGACGCCGCGCGCAACCTACCGCGTGGTCCCGGCCTCCTCGCTGCCGACCACGGCCGTCCGGACGGTCCGGTGGGCCGGGCGACGGGTCCGTGCACGGTCGCGCCGTAGGGGTGTGCTGCGCCTGCCCGAGGACCCCCTCCGATACTCTCGCCGGTCTGGCCTCTCCCCCTGGGGCCGCCCGCTCGGGGGTCTCGTGATGTCGGTCCGTTCCACCCTCTCCCAACCGAAGGCACGCCTCGGCGTCATCGCCGGCGGCGTGCTGCTGCTCGCTGTGCTGCTGCTCGCCACGCTGTGGATCACGCAACGGGACCAGGTGCTGCCCAACACCCGGGTGGTGGGGATCGACGTGTCGGGGATGACCGCGGAGGAGGTCACCGCCGCGCTCTCGGACGACATCGAGGCACGAGAGACCGACCCGATCACCTTCCGCTTCGAGGATGAGGAGCACGTCCTGATCCCCCGGGAGGTGGGCTACCGGGTCGACGCCGACGCGACGGCCGAGGCCGCCCTCGCCCGTGGGCGCGAGGGCCTTCCCGGCGACATCCTCACCCGCCTGGCGGCCTTCCGACGCACCGCGGAGCTCGACCTGGTCGAGCACCGCGCCGCGGAGGACATCACCGAGTGGGTCGACGAGCTCGCCGATCAGCTCGACCGCGAGGAGATCCGTGGCGGCGTGGACATCGAGCCGGACGGCCCCGAGGTCCGCGTCACCGCCTCCCAGGGTGCGGTGACCGTCGATCGGGACTCGACGCTGCAACTGGCGACGGCTGCGCTGCGGATCCCCGGTCCCGAGACCTTCGACCTGCCCGCCGACACCACGATCCAGCCGATCGCCGACCAGGTGCTCGCCGACGCTGCGGCGGCCGTTGAGAACGCCCTGGAGGAGCCACTGGTACTGCGGGCCGACGACGCGAGCCTCGAGCTGACGCCGAGCGAGATCGCCGACCTGGTGGTCGTCGAGGAGGTGGGCACGCTGCCGGGCGACATCGACCTGGAGCTGGTCGTGCCCGTCGAGCGTGTCGAGGAGGAGCTGTCCGAGGTCGCCAGCGACCGCTTCGACAGCGCTCCGACGTCCGCGTCCTACACCGCCAGCCGGACCCCCCCGACCACCTTCGACGCCCAGGCCGACGCCACCTTCCGGCCGGTGGGTGCCGACGTCGAGGTGGTGCCGGGCGAGCCAGGCCGCGCCTTCGACCCGGAGTTGGCGGCCACACAGCTCACAGAGCTGCTCCGGGCCGGCAACCGCGAGGCGGAGCTGCGCCTCGCGGAGATCGAGCCGGACTTCCCCACCTCGGTGGCGGAGGAGCTCCGTCCCACCCACGCCATCGGCACCTTCACGACCTACTACCAGGCCGGGCAGGTCCGCAACCAGAACATCCAGCTGCTCGCCGACGTGATCGACGGCGCCCTGGTGCTTCCCGACGAACAGTTCTCCATCAACGAGATCTCCGGCGAACGCAGCTGCGAGAAGGGCTATCAACCCGCCGGCACCATCGTGCGCGGCGAGCTGGTCGACACCTGCGGGGGCGGGACCTCGCAGTTCGGCACCACCACCATGAACGCGGCCTTCTTCGCCGGGGTGCAACTCGACGAGTGGCGCGCGCACTCCTGGTACATCAGCCGCTACCCCATCGGCCGTGAAGCGACGCTCAACTACCCGGTGCTCGACGTGAAGTTCACCAACAACACCGAGGGCGCGATCCTGGTCAAGACCGCGCACACCTCGACGTCGGTGACCGTGACCCTCTACGGGGTCCCCCGGGCCGAGGCGGTGGTCGCACGACACGGTCAGCGGTCACAGACACGGTCGTTCGAAGAGGAGAACCGCACCACCTCCGAGCTGTTCGAGGACGAGGAACGGGTCGTGCAGTCCGGGACCGACGGCTTCACGATCCAGGTGCGTCGCATCGTCGAGTTGGTCGGCGGCGGGACCGAGGAACGCACGATCACCACCACCTACGTCCCGCAGACCCGGATCGTGGAGCGAGGGACCAGGTCGCGGCCAGGCGCATCATCGGCCGGGGACGAAGACGACGAAGACGACGAAGACGACGAGGAC
>PXDB01000098.1 GCA_003565155.1 Nitriliruptoraceae bacterium
CACGATCGCGCCAGGACGGTCGACGGACCCCATGCGCGCATCTTCCCTGGTCAGCGGTAGCTTCCAGACCCACGCGAGCGTGGCGGAACTGGCAGACGCGCTGGGTTTAGGTCCCAGTGGGCCGAGAGGCCTGTGGGGGTTCGAGTCCCCCCGCTCGCACCGCTCCGGCGGGCAGGGCAGTGGCAGACTCCCGGCTTGCCCGCAGCGCGTAGGGACACGGGCAGCGACGATGCAGCCCGATGATGCCAGGAGGTTGCAGGAGGCGGGCGTGCCCCCGTCCGAGCCGCAGGCACCCCGCGTCCCGGCGCCGTCGACCCCCTCGGATGCCTTGTAGGGGTGTGCGGCACTACGTAGGGTCGTGTCCGGCCTGCGGAGGCTGGCATGGAGTTCGCGGTCCTGGGACCGTTGGAGGTCACGCGCGATGGCGCGGCCATCCACATCGGCAGCCGGATGCAGCGGCGCCTGCTGGCCCTCCTGCTCGTGTCCGCCGGCGCACCGGTCAGTGCCGACCGGGCGGTCGACGTGCTGTGGGCAGGTGAGCCGCCACCCAGTGCCGCGAAGGGGCTGCACGCCTACGTGTCACGGCTGCGCGGCGCGCTCGGTGACGGCGCACCGCTGCTCTCCGATGCGAACGGGTACCGGCTCGCCGTCACCGATCAACAGATCGACTCCGCCCGTTTCACCCGGCTCGTCCAGGCTGCGCGCAGCCACCTGGAAGATGATCCGCGACGGGCCGCCGACGAGCTCGCTGGGGCGCTCGCGCTGTGGCGCGGTCCCGCCTACGGCGAGTTCGCCGCGGAAGGGTTCGCGCAACCCGAGGCGGTGCGGCTCGACGAGCTGCGGCTGACCGCGCACGAGGACGCCTTCGCCGCGCGGCTGGCATGTGGTGACACGGAGGTCGTGGGTGACCTTGAAGCTTTCACGGCCGCCAATCCCTTCCGCGAGCGCCCGTACGGCCACCTGATGACCGCGCTGTCTCTGGCCGGACGGCAGAGTGAGGCGTTGGCCGTCTACCAACGGGTGCGCGCGCGGTTCGCGGACGAGCTCGGTCTCGAGCCCTCACCGGCACTCGCACAGCTCCAGGCCGACATCCTGCGGCAGGCTCCTGCCGTCACCGCATCGACGGTCACTGCTCCGAAGGCCGCCGCAGACCATGCACCGGCGTCGCCGAGGAACCAGCACCGCCCAGGCAACCTGCCGCAGCCCGTGACCAGCTTCGTCGGACGTGAAAACGCACTCGCCGAACTGCGCGGCCGGCTCGCACGGGACCGGTTGGTCACCCTGACCGGGGTCGGCGGCGTCGGCAAGAGCCGCCTCGCCATGGAGGCGGCAGCCTCGGTCGCCGACCGCCATCCCGACGGCGTGTGGTGGTGCGAGTTGGCGCCCGCTGACGCCAGTGCGGTCGACCACGCCGTGGCCGCCGTACTCGGTACGCAGCTCCAGGCCGACGCCAGCATCCTGGACAGCATCGGCGGGGCACTGGTGGGCAAACGGGTGCTGCTGGTGCTGGACAACTGCGAGCACGTCATCGACGCGAGCGCGCGACTGGTCGAGCACGTCCTGCGGCGCTGCCCCGAGGTCACGATCCTGGCAACCAGTCGCGAGCCGCTCACCGTGCCCGGGGAGCAGGTCTGGGTCGTCCCGCCGCTCCCGCTGCCGCCTGAGGCGGGTGGCCACCTCGCCACCTCGGCTGCGGCCGCGCTGTTCCGCGACCGGGCCGCCGGACACGGGGCGGAGGTCGCTGTCGACGAAAAGGATGCCGCCGCGATCGCAGAGATCTGCCGCCAGCTCGACGGACTCCCCCTGGCGATCGAACTCGCCGCTGCGCTGGTCCCTGCCGTGGCGCCCGGCGAGATCGCCCGCCGTCTCGGGCAACGGTTCGGCTTGCTGCGGCACGGGCCGCGCACCCAGCCGCGCCATCGCAGCCTCACAGCGGTCGTCGAGTGGTCCTACGGTCTGCTCGACGCCGACGAGCAGCAGCTGTTCGATCGGCTCGCGGTCTTCGCCGGCGGGTTCACGCTCGCTGCGGTCGAGGGGATCTGTGCCGACGACGCGTTGCCCTCCGAACGCATCGCGGGTCTGCTGGCGGGGCTGGTGAGCCGGTCGATGGTGGAGGTTGACCATCGTGCCGGGTCGGCCCGGTACCGCCTGTTGGAGACGCTGCGTCACTACGCCGCCACGAAGTTGGCGGAACGCGACGAGGAGCGGCCGCTGCACGAACGGCATGCCACGTGGTTCGCAGACCTCACCGAGCGTGCCGACGTTGCGGTTCGTGGCCCCGACGAAGCTGCGGCGGTCGCCCGCTTCGAAGCCGAGCTCGCGAACCTGCGCACGGCCCACCGCTGGGCGGTGGCGCAGGACGACGCCGGGACGGCACTGCGGCTGGCCGCGTCGCTATACACCTTCGCGACCTGGCGGCTGCGTGACGAGGTGTTCGACTGGGCCGAGGAGGCCGCAGAGCTGCCAGGGGCCGAAGGACACCCGCTCCGACCGACGGTGTGGGGTGCCGTCGCGATCGGGCTCAGCAGCCGCGGCGAACTCGATCGCGCCCGTGTCATGGCCGAGCGCGCGCTGACCGCGGCGTCACAGGTCGGCCAGGCGTCGCCCTTCACGGCGCTGGTCGCGCTGTGGGCCATCGCGATCTACGAAGGGCGGCTCGCCGACCATCGTGCCCACGCCCGTGAGGGTCTTGTCGTGGCTGAGCTTGCTGGCGACGCCTACGGGGCGGTGTGGGCCCAGGTACACGGCGTCCTTTCGCGGGTGTACGGCGGGGATCGGGAGGCTGGACTGCGCGATGCGCAAGACGGGCTCACCGCCGCCGACGAGCTCGGTAACCCCGGCCAGCGCGCCTGGGCCCGCTACATGCTCGCCGAGGCGTACGGCGACGACGACCCCGACCAGGCCCTCGCGCTGCTCGCCGACGCCTTGGAGCTGGCGGGACCGGTCGGTGACCGCTTCCTCGAAGGCGTGGCACGGGTCGCGACGACCTCGCTGCTCGCTCGCCACCGCTCACCACGGGAAGCGCTGGCCGCGTTCCCCGAGGTCATCAACCACTGGCGCCGTGCCGGCGACTGGACCCACCAGTGGACGACGCTGCGCAACCTCGTCCCACTGCTGGTCGCCCTCGACGCGGACGCGGCGGCGGCACAGCTGTACGCGGCCCAGGCAGCGGGCGCGGTTCCCGCGTACGGCGTCGAGGCTGACCGTCTCCGCGCCGCAGCCGAGCAGCTCAGCGTCCGGCTTGGAACGCAGCGTTTCGAGGCGCTGGTCAGCAACGGTCAGCAGCTGGACGGGGCCGCCGCCCTCGACCTGGCGCTGACGACCATCGACGAGCTGCTCAGCCGTTGAGCCCGGTGTCGCGGCAGCGGCACAGCGTCGGCGCAACCGCGGCGCTGCCCGGCTGCAACCGACGACCGGCACGGTGCCCACGTACCGCCACCACACCACGACGGCGCGAGAGGGCCCGACATGTCCGAGGTACAGACGATCGACGAACTGCTCCCAGAGCGCTACCGCACTGCCGTCGAGGCACGCGATGTCGATCGCCTCGCCGCGCTCTACCACCCCGAGGTACTGCTCGACGCGCACGTGCCCAACTGGCGCTTCCAGCTCCAGGGCCCCGCCGCGGTTGCGGCGGCCACCGGCACGGGCCTGCCGGGCCCGGGCCGCTTCGCCTCCTTCGCGGTGGAACGCACGGCGTCCGCTGACCTGCTCGTGCAGTTCGAGTGGCGCCAGGACGCCGACCACGGCGGCCAGGTCTCGCGCGAGGTGCACATCTTCCGCCTCGACGATGCGGGCCGGATCGTCGAGCAGGTCGTGTTCTGCGCCGGCGTCTGGGACCGCGAGCTGCAAGCCCGGATGGCCGAAGAGTCGCCGCTGGTCCGGCCGTGACCAGCGACCGACCGTCGGCCTTGCCCGACACCGACCAGCCGGATCCGAGGAGGCGGCGATGGACGGCATGACCACCGGCGGACCAACGGCGTGCACCACGCTGTCCAACGGCGTGCGGATGCCCCGGCTCGGCCTGGGCACCGCCGGGGTGTGGACCCCCCACCACAAGAGCGCGGCTCCGCCGTTGGGGTCAGCTGAGGGCGTCACCGAAGCGGTCACCGCCGCACTCGACATCGGGTATCGCCACATCGACACCGCCGCCTTCTACGGCAACGAGCAGGCCGTCGGGCAGGGCGTGGCAGCGCATGCGGTCGACCGTGCAGAGGTGTTCCTCACCACGAAGGTGTGGAACGACGACATCGCCGCCGGACCGGAGGCCACCCGTGCCGCGATCGACGCCTCGCTCGCACGGCTACAGGTCGAGACCATCGATCTCGTGCTGCTGCACTGGCCGGTCCCCGGCTACCGGGAGGCGTGGCGCGTCCTCGAGGAGGTCTACGCCGGTGGCCAGGCCCGTGCGATCGGGGTGTCCAACTTCCAGATCCACCACCTCGAGGACCTGCTCACAGCTGCCGCGACCCCACCCATGGTCGACCAGGTCGAGTTCCACCCCTACCTCGTCCAGCCGGACCTGCTGCGGTTCTGCCGGGCGCACGACATCCAGCACGCCGGCTGGTCCCCGCTGATGGTCGGCCGCATCGACGAGGTGCCAGCGATCGCGCGGATCGCGCGTGACCACGACAGGACCCCCTACCAGGTCGCGATCCGGTGGGCCCTCCAGCACGGCAGCGTGACGATCCCGAAGTCGGTCACGCCGGCGCGCATCGCGGCGAACGCCGAGGTGTTCTCCTTCGCGCTCACACCCGAGCAGATGCGCGCGATCGACCGACTCGACCGTGGAGAACGGATCGGTCCGGATCCCGAGGTCTTCCCCGCCAACTGGGCACCGGCGGTCACCACCGCGGCGGACCGATGAGCGTGCCAGGGGCCACCGGTACCAGAGCCGCGGCGCCGTCGCTGACGGCGCTGTTCGGCCACGACGTCCACGGCCGGGCGTTGGACCACAGCGACGGCAAGACCGGCGCGCAACTCGAGCGGGTCACCGTCGACGGACAGGACTACGTGCTCAAGCACCTGCACCCCGACGATGACTGGGTGCTGCAGGCCAGCGGCGACCTCACGCTGCGGCCCGTCGTGGTCTGGCGCGACGGATGGCTCGACCGGCTTCCGCCGGCGATCGATCACACCGTCGTGGCCGTGGCCTGGGACCAGCAACCGGACGTGCGCGCCGCTGTGCTGGTGTTGCGGGACGTGACACCCCACCTGGTACCCGAGGGCAACACCCCGCTGCCCTTCGACCAGCACCGCGGCTTCATCGACCACATGGCCGAGCTGCACGCCACCTTCTGGGGCTGTTCGACAGCGCCAGGGCTGCTGGCGCTGTCGCGCCGGCTCCGGCTGTTCCGCCCGGGACTGGCCGAGGAGGAGCGGGCACGGGGCGGCACCCACCCCGTGCCGACGCAGCTGCTACCTGCCGGCTGGGTGCGGCTACGGCAGCGCGCACCCCGCGCGGCCACGATCGTGACCGACCTCCTCGACGACCCCACGCCGCTGATCGGTGGTCTGACCGCGACGCCACAGACCTTCGTGCACGGCGACTGGAAGGCCGGCAACCTCGGCAGCCACGAGGACGGCCGCACGATCCTGCTCGACTGGGACGTTCCCGGGATCGCCCCGGGGTGCCTCGACCTCGCCTGGTACGTCTGCCTCAACCGGGCGCGCCTGCCGGAGAGCAAGGACGCCACCTTCGCTACCTACCGCGACGCCCTCGAACGCCACGGCATCGACACCGAGCCCTGGTGGGACCGCCAACTGGGGCTGTGCCTTCTCGGGCTCATGCTCACCTTCGGCTGGGAGAAGGCGCTGGGCGACGCTGACGAACTCGCCTGGTGGGAGGAGCGGACGCTCACCGCGACCCACTGGCTCGCCCGGTGAGCCGGCCCAGCATCCGTACCGCCAGCACCGTGCGCCTGCCCGGGACCAGCGACGCCACCCCGACGCGCTACCGACAGCCGCTGGACGCCGCCCGGAGACGGCGATGACCGGTATGGCCGACGAGGACGACGACCTCACCCGCGAGATCCGTGCCGCGTACGGACGCGCTGCTGACGGCTGGGCAAGCGGACCGGCAACCGTGTACCGGCACCTCGCGCTCGCCCTGGTCGCCGCCGCCGGCATGCCGCTGACCGGCCGCCGGGTACTGGACCTCGGAGCCGGCACGGGGGTGGCTTCCGAGGTGCTCAGCGACCTCGACGCCCGCCCGACGGCCGTGGATCTCACCGTGGAGATGCTCCGCCATCGGCGGCAGCACCGCCCACCGGCTGTGGCCGGCAACGCCCAGGCACTGCCCTTCCGTGACGCCGCCTTCGATGCCGTCGTGGCCGCCTGCTGCCTCAACCACGTACCGGACCTCACCCGTGCGCTGCGCGAGTGCCGGAGGGTCACCGACAGCGCAGGGCTGGTGCTGGCCAGCAGCTTCCCCAACGGTGCGGACCATCCCGCCAAGGCCGTGGTCGAGGAGGTCCTCACGCGCTTCGGCTACCAGCGGCCCGACTGGTACGCGGCGTTCAAGGCGCGCATCGCCGAGCCGAGCGGCGACCCTGACACCTTCGCACGGGCCGCCATCGACGCCGGCCTCGAGGAGGTCACCGTCGATCAACTCGACGTCGAGGTCGGCCTGGACGATCCCCACACCGCCGTGCAGTGGCGGCTCAACATGCCCCACACCCTCGACTTCGTCGCCACGCTCACGTCACGCGTACGCGGAGAGCTCTACGAGCGCGCCGTCGCCGCCTCGCCGCTCGGCATGCCGTCGACGGTCCAGATGCTGGTGCTGCGCGCCCGCGTCCCCTGAGCGACCGATCGTGCCGCGGAGATCGGCCTTCCACCGATGTCCGCCACACCCCGTTGTCGCGGCCGCTGATGGAGCGCAGGCGTGCACGCACGCTGCTGCCCACCGCGGCTCACCGTGCCGCGGCGCGCTGATACTGGCGGACCGACAACGGGATGAACACCACCAGGATGATCCCGACCCACAGCAGGGTGTAGGCCACAGGGTGCCGCAGCGGCCACACGTCAGGTGGTGGCAGGGCAGGGTTGGTGTTGCCGAACGCCTCGCGAGCCGCCTGCGTGACCGCCGACACCGGGTTCCACTCCGCGAAGGTCCGCAGCGGACCCGGCAGGTTCTCCGACGGCACGAAGGTGTTGGCGATGAAGGTCACGGGGAAGATGACGATGAACGAGGCGTTGTTGATGACCTCGACGCTCGGGACCAGCAGCCCGACGAAGGCCATCACCCACGAGAACGCGTAGGCGAACACCAGTAGCAGCAGGAAGCCGCCGAGCGCGTCGATGAGCGACCCACGGATCCGCCACCCGACCAGCAGGCCCGTCAGCGTCATGATCAGGATCGACAGCAGGTTGTAGATCACGTCACTCGCGGTCCGTCCGACCAGCACCGCCGACCGTGACATGGGAAGTGACCGGAAGCGGTCGATGATGCCCTTCTGCATGTCCTCGGCGATCCCGGCACCGGTGAAGGTCGCGCCGAAGATCACCGTCTGGGCGAAGATGCCCGCGATCAGGAACTCGCGGTAGTCGAGCCCGGCGATCGGGATGGAGTCACCGAACACGTACGCGAACAGCAGCACGAACATGATCGGTGAGATCAGGACGAACACCAGGACCTCGGGCACGCGCCGGATCTTGCGGACGTTGCGCAGCGCGACGATGTGGCCGTCGTGCACCGCCCACCCGATCCGGCTCATGGTCCGACCTCCTCGGTTGCGGCCCCGCCTCCGGGCTCGGCGGCGTCGTCGGTCGGCTGGCCGGTCAGGGCCAGGAACACGTCATCGAGGGTCGGACGTCGTAGTCCGACGTCCAGCAACTCCAGTCCGGCAGCGTCGAGCTCGCGCAGCACCCGCATGAGCGTGTCCGGTCCACCGGCGACCGGTGCCGTCAGCTGGTTGCCCTGACCGCCGACGACCACCTGACCCAACGCCACCGTCTCCAGGATGCCGCCGACCTCACCGATCCGGTCGGTGTCGCGAACGACCACCTCGATGCGTTCCCCGCCCACCTCGGCCTTCAGTGCGTCGGCATCACCACGTGCGATCGCCCGACCGTGGTCGATCACGACGATCTCGTCGGCGAGCCGGTCCGCCTCCTCGAGGTACTGGGTGGTCAGCAGGAGCGTCGTACCCCGATCGACCAGCTCCCGTATCACCTCCCACATGGTCACCCGGCTGCGGGGATCGAGCCCGGTGGTCGGCTCGTCGAGGAACAGCACCGAGGGTTCGGCCACCAGCGACCCGGCGAGGTCCAGCCGCCGCCGCATCCCGCCGGAGTAGGTCTTGACCGGCCGCCCGGCGGCGTCGGTCAACGAGAAGCGCTCGAGCAGCTCCGACGCGCGGGCACGGGCGCGACGACGGCCCAGGCGGTAGAGCCGCCCGATCATCTCCAGGTTCTCGTAGCCGGTCAGCGTCTCGTCCACCGCCGCGTACTGGCCCGACAGCCCGATACGCCGACGCACCTCCTCGGGCTGCTCCAGCACGTCGACCCCGGCGACGGTCGCGCGGCCGGCATCCGGCCGCAGCAACGTGGTCAGGATGCGCACGGCGGTGGTCTTGCCGGCCCCGTTCGGGCCGAGCAGGCCCAGCACCTGCGCCGACGGAACGTCGAGGTCGAGACCGTCGAGCGCGGTCACGTGGCCGTAGCGCTTGGTGAGTCCACGGGCCTCGATGACCGCGGGCATGTCGTTCCTGGATCCTCCGGGCCACCGTGGCCGGCGCGCGAAACCTACGTCGCGAACCCGGCGCCCACAACACGTCGACGCCTGCGACAGCCACCTCGCCACGCCCGGACCCGGCCGCCTTCGGTGCCGCGAGGCGATCGGCGTGCCGCCTGATCGGTTGCCGCGCGCAAGGAGGCGAAGAAGCGCCCGATCCGCACGTTTTCCGCGGATCTTCGAGGATCGGCACGCAACCGGAGAACCCTCCCGGCGAGGTCGGCGAACCTGTTGCACCCCGGGAGCTGGCAGTGCCGGCCCCATCTTCGGAACTGGCGCCTCGTGCTCCGGTCGTCGCCACATGTCGCTGTTGTGGCGTGATCCGCGTGACCACGGAGGTCTGCCCTGCTGTCTGGACGTCAACCGCACGACCGCTCGCGATCAACGAACAGAACACCGAACACCTCGGAGGTGCACGATGATCCGCACGAACCGAACCGCCCGGACCCTGGCCGCAGCCATGGCCGCCGCGGTCGTGCTCGCCGCATGCGCGGACGACACGACCGAAGAGCCCGTCGATGAGCCCGTCGAGGACATCGAAGCCGAGGAGCCCGAGGAGGACGACAAGCCCGACGAGGCGATGGACGCGGAAGAGGAGGACGAGCACGCCGACCACGATGACCTGGCGGCGGACGTCGACCTCACGGCCGAGGAGCTGCGCGCCACCCTCAACCGACTCCTGCAGGAGCACGTCTACCTCGCGGGACTCGCCACCGGTGAGTTCCTCACCGGCAACGAAGCTGGCTTCGACGCCGCCGCGAACGAGCTCACCCAGTCCAACACCGGCGACCTGGCCGACCTCGTCGGTGCCGTGTACGGCGACGACGTCCGCGAGCAGTTCTTCGGCTTCTGGAACAGCCACATCGACATGTTCGTCGACTACACCGTGGCGCTGTCCGAAGACGACGAAGCGGGCCAGCAGGATGCGGTCGACCGCCTGCTCGGCTACGCCGAGGAGCTGGCTGCGACCTTCGAGGAGCTCACCGAGGGCGAGCTGCCGGCGGCGGCGTCGCAACCGGCGATCGAGGAGCACATCACCACGCTGGCCGCCGCGGTCGACGCCCAGGCCGAGGGTGACCCGGACGCGGCGTTCAGCAACCTGCGTGCAGCCGCCCACCACATGGACGGGATGGCTGAGGCGCTCGCCGGTGCCATCTCCGCGCAGCACGGCATCGAGGGCGACGCGTCCAGCGACCTGGCTGGTATCCGTTCCGAGCTGAACGCCCTGCTGCAGGAGCACGTCTACCTCGCCGGCGCCTTCACCGGACAGGCACTGTCCGAGGGTGAGGGCGTTGCGGCAGCGCAGGACGCGCTGCTCGAGGGCAACACGGAGGCGCTCGCCGATCTGGTCGACGCGGTCTACGACGATCGCATCGAGCGTGACGACTTCGTGCAGTTCTGGAACAGCCACATCCTGATGTTCGTCGCCTACACCGAAGGTGCCGCGGCCGACGACCAGGACGCCATGGACGCCGCTGTCGCCGACCTCCAGGAGTACGGCGGGGAGCTCGCGGGAGTCTTCGATGAGCTCACCCTCGGCGAGCTGCCCGCAGATGCCTCCGAGTCGCTGATCGTGGAGCACGTCACCACGCTGTTGCCCGCGATCGACGCACAGGCCGAGGGCGACGCCGCAGCTGCGTACGCGGAGCTGCGTGGGGCTGCCACCCACATGGAGATGATCGCGTTCCCGCTGTTCGACGCGACGGTCGCGTCCCTGTGACACGGCTGAGCTGACCTTGACACGGGCCCGCCGTCACTGCTTCGTGGCGGCGGGCCCACACCCCATCCCGAACAGGAGCAGCCCCATGCACCGCGAACGTCGACGCCGTTGGATACTCGCGCCACTTCTCGCCGCCGTCGCCCTGAGCGCGTGCGGCGCGGATCCGGACCCCGCCGACACACCCGACACGGATGAGGCGGTCGACGACACGGACACCAGCGAGGACACGGACGCCACCGAGGATGCGGCCGAGAACGGTGACGCACCCGGTGACGAGCCCGCGGTGGCCGCGCGCAACATCGCCTTCGAACCGGCCGAGATCGAGGTCGAGGTGGGCACGACGGTGGTCTTCACCAACGAAGACGTCGTCCGCCACACCGTCACCTCCGGCCACCCAGGGGAGCCCGATGGCACCTTCGACGAGCCGATCGACGACGAGGGAGACACGGCCATGATCACCTTCGACGAACCGGGCACCTTCGACTACTACTGCGACCTGCACCGCTCCATGGTGGGCACGGTGACCGTCACCGAGTGAGCCACCGGCGGTCGCGAGCGCCCGAGGCGCTCGCATGGGAGTGACGGCCGGGCGGCAGGGAGGCGGTCCTTCGCTACTGCAACGTCCCTGCCGCGCCGACGGGCGTCAGGTGCTGCCGGAACCAGCTCGCGAGGTGGTCGACGGCCGGCTCGACGAACCGGGGATCGTCGTACAGCTCGATGTGGTTGGTCGTGTCCAACCACAGCAGGTCCTTCGGGCCGGGCAGCCGCTCGTACACCGACGCCGCCTGCTCCGGGCCGCAGTAGGCGTCGGTGCGGCCGTGCACCATCACCGTCGGCGTGTCGACCAGCAGGTCCATCGCCGCGGTGGCGTCCAGCGTGACGAGCTCGCGGATCGTGGTCCGGGTCACCTGGTTGCGCCAGCCCGGGCTCGCCGCACGGTCGGTGCCGTAGTAGGCGAAGGGCTCGTCACCGGCCATGATGGCCTCGGAGCCGTCATCCGCCACCGCCTTCAGGTAGTCGATCTCGCCCGTTGCCTGCGCCCGCGCATCGGCGGCCACCGCCTCGCGCAACACCTCCCGATAGCGCGCCACGCCCATCCCCGCCCGCATGGCCGGGGCCTCGTTGTAGCCGCCGGCGACCAGTCCCAGCACCCGGATACGGGGGTCGTAGCAGGCGTGCAGCAGCGCGTAGCTGCCACCCAGGCACACCCCGACCGCTGCCATGCGATCGGGGTCGACACCCGGCTGCGCCGCCAACCACCCCGTAGCGGCGATCAGATCCTGCCGTTTGCCGGACGCGTCCTCGTGCTGGCGTGGTGTGCCGCCGCTGGCGCCGAAGTTGCGGTGATCGAAGGCCAGGGTCACGAACCCGCGCGCGGCCAGCGCTGCGGCGTAGGTGCCCGTCACCTGCTCCTTCACCCCGGTCAGCGGGCCCGTGAGGACCACGCCCGGCGCCTCGCCGGCAACCCCCTCCGGTCGACGCAGGTCACCGACCAGTTCGACGTCGCCCGCCCCGAACCGGACCACCTGGGGGCGTGACGACCCCTCGGAAACGCCCATCCGGTCCCTCCCTCACGCCGCTGGCCGGGACCGATCATGAACGCCTCCCGGTGCGGTGGCAAGGGCGGATCCGAGGACGGACCGCGCAACGAGGGACCAAGGCCCCTGCCGTGCGACACGCGATGCACGTAACGTTCGGGACCGAACGACCCGCGTGGCCCCCACCGGAGGAGCGTGTCATGTTCGACCGACGCCCCACCGCCGCGCCCGTCCCCCAGTACACGACGCGGCGCGGCCCGCTGCCGCGGGTGCTGGTGGAGGACACCGACACCACCCGCCGCCTGACCACGGAACGGCGCCTGCGCGCCGCCGGCTACGAGGTGATCGGCTGCACCGGTCCGGCATCGCTGTCCCGTGGACGGTGCCCTGTCGAGGAGACCCGCGAGTGCCCCGGCGTCGCTGCGGCCGAGGTGGTCCTCAGCGTGCTGCGTGACGACCGGGACCGCCTCCCGCAGGTGGTCGCCGGGATCCGGGAGCAGCACCCTGAGCTGCCCGTGGCTGTGCTCGCCACACCCTCGGTGGCCTACCGCGTGCGTCACCTGCTCGACGACGGCTGCGTCGTGCACGACCTCGACGCGGACCCGGCCGAGGCGGTCGAGTCGGCCCGCACCCGCGCTCAGGCGAGCACGACGCTGCGGACCTCCGTCATCTCGCGCACGGCGTAAGCCGGACCCTCCCGGGTGTTGCCCGAGTCGCGCAGACCGCCGTAGGGCATCTGGTCCGCCCGCCAGGTCGGCACGTCGTTGACGAGCACGCCGCCGAAGTCGAGCTCCACCATCGCGCGGCGTGCCGTCGCGAGATCGGCGGTGAAGATGCCCGCGTGCAGCCCGTACCGGGTCCGGTTCGCCAGCGTGAAGCCGGTGTCGAGGTCGTCGTAGACCTGGACCGCGAGCACGGGCCCGAACACCTCATCCCGGCACACCCGCATGTCGGGATCGACGTCGGCCAGCACCGTGGGACGCAGCACCTCGTGCGCGTCGAGGTCACCGCCCACGAGCACACGCGCGCCGCCGGCCTCCGCCTCGGCGATCCACCCCTGCACCCGGTCCCGGGCGTCGGTGTCGATCAGGGCCGACACCTGGGTGTCGGGGTCCATCGGGTCACCCACCCTGAGGGCCTCGACCTGCTCGACCAGCGACGCGGTGAAGGGCTCGGCGATCCCGCGGTGCACCAGCACCCGCTGCACGGAGATGCAGGACTGCCCCGCGTGCGCGTTGCCGGCGACCGCGATCCGCGCGGCGGCGTCCTCCCACGCGCCGTCCGGCTGGACGAGCACCGGCGCGTTGTTGCCGAGCTCGAGCGACACCCGCTTGCGGGGCGCGGCCGCCCGGATGCCCCAGCCGACCTCCGGTGACCCGGTGAAGGTGACCATGGCCACCTCGTCGTGCGCGACCAGGGCGCGACCCACCTCGTCGCCGGTGCCGGTCACCACGTGCAGCCAGCTGGCCGGTAGCTCGCACTCCTCCAGCAGCAGCTCCGCCAGCGCGAGCGCGGAGAGTGGGGTCCTCTCCGCCGGCTTGAGCACCGTGGGACATCCGGCGGCGATGGCCGGAGCCAGCTTGTGGACCACGAGGTTGAGGGGGAAGTTGAAGGGCGTGATCGCACCGACCACCCCGACGGGTACCCGGAGCGTGAAGCCCAGCCGCCCCTCACCGGCAGCGCTCGCGTCCAGGGGCAGGACCTCTCCGGTCAGCTCGCGGGCGGCGACGGCGGCGAACCGCAAGGTAGAGACCGCACGGGCCACCTCGGCCCTGGCCGTGGTGATCGGCTTGGCCGACTCCAGGCAGATGGTCTGCGCGAACGCCTCCTGCCGCTCGGGCTCGCGCAACAGCTCCGCGGCGCGATCGAGGATCTCGGCACGCCGCCACGCCGGCAGGGGGTCACTGGACCGTGCCCTGGCCGCGCCGGCCACGGCACGCTCCAGCTCAACGGTGCCGCACCGCGGGACCTCACCCAGCATGCGTCCGTCGTAGGGCGCCCGGACCTCCAGGCCCTCGGGGGCGGTCACGCGTTCGCCGTCGATGGGGACCGGTCGCTGCTGCATCCGGGTCGCTCCCTTCGTCCTGGTCACGGCCACAGCCGGTGTGCCGATCCCGCCGCCCGGCTGCTCAGTCCACCTGCTCCAGCGCGGAGGACAAGGCGCCGAGCGCCTCGTCGATCTGGTCCTCGGTGACCACCAGCGGGGGGATCCACCGCAGGGTCGAACCGTAGGGTCCGCAGCTCATCGCCAGCACCCGGGAGTGGTCCCGCAGGTGCGCGAGCAGCGCCGCGGCGCGCTGCGGGTCGGCGCAGCCCTCGTGGTCCACCACCTCGGTGGCGACCATGCAACCGAGACCGCGGTTCTCCCCGATGGCGGGGTGGTCCGCAGCCAGCGCCTCCAGCCCGGCCAGCAGCTGGGCTCCGCGGGCTGCCGCGGCCTCGGCCAGGCCCTCCTCCTGCAGGACGTCGATCGTGGCCACCGCCGCAGCGCAGGCCACGACGTTGCCGCCGTAGGTGCCGCCGTGGGAGCCCTGGGGCCAACGGGCCATCAGCTCCGCGCTCGCGCCGATGGCCGACAGCGGCAGGCCGGAGGCGATGCCCTTGGCCATCACGATGATGTCCGGCTCGATGTCGTAGTGGTCGATGGCGAACATCCGGCCGGTCCGCGCGAAACCGGTCTGGACCTCGTCGGCGACGAACAGCATCCCGTGCGCGCGGCACCGCTCGACGACCGCCTCCACGAAGCGACGTGGTGCCGGCACGTAGCCGCCCTCCCCCAGCACCGGCTCGAGCAGCACGCAGGCGACCTCGGAGGCAGCCGTCTGCGTGCGCAGCAGCAGGTCGAACTCCCTGAGGCACCGGTCGATCGAGGCCTCCGGGTCCTCACCGGTCAGGAAGGGGTAGGGGAAGGGCGCCACGGAGACGCCCGCGGGCAGCGGGTGGTGCCCGACGCGGTAGACCGACTTCGAGGTGGTCATGGCCATGGCCAGGTGCGTGCGACCGTGGAAGGAACCCTGGAAGACGATGGTCCCGGGACGTCCGGTGGCCTGCTTGGCGAGCTTGACCGCCGCCTCGGTCGCCTCGGCGCCGGAGTTGGCGAGGAAGAACCGGTCGATCCCGGCCGGCGTGATGGCCGCGAGACGATCGGTCAGCGGGGTCAGCTGCTCGTGGAGGTAGCAGTTCACCTGGGCGTGGAGGAAGCGCTCGGCCTGGTCGCGCACCGCGGCGACCACCCGGGGATGGCTGTGCCCGGTGTTGGTCACGCCGATGCCGCTGGTCAGGTCCAGGTAGCGCTCCCCGGTGCGCGTGGTGACCGTGGCCCCCGCTCCCTCGACCACCTCGAGGTCGGTGAGCCGGAACCAGACGTCGGACAGGTGCTCTCCCATGGACCGCTCCTCACGTACGCCGCTGCTCCGGCTCAGCCGGTCCAGCCACCCTCGGGCCGCTCGAACCACACGTGCACCTGCCCGGTGCCGGTGGCGTTCTCGTACGCGCTGTAGAGCTCCCCGGGAGCGGTGCACGCCCGCCCACCGAGGGCACCGACCATCGCGAGGTAGTGACCGAACCCACCCTCCGGGTTGTGCGGGTGGTACTCGGCCATGCGGTCGATCACCTGGGCGTGGTCACCGGCTTCCATCCACGCGAGCCGCTCCTCGTCGGCGGCCCGGGCCTCGGGGGTGAAGATGTGGACCGGGTCGCTGGCCTCGTGCTTGCCGAGCTCCTTGAGGGGGTGGAAGGTGTGGCTCATCCCCCCCGACGCCAGCACGACGACCCGCCGGTCGGACTCTTCCACCGCCGCCCCGATGGCACGCCCGAGCGTGAGGAAGTCGTCGTCCTCACCGGTCTGCACGATCGAGACCGATACGACCTTCTCCCCCTGGTGCAGGTAGTGCACGAGGTTGACCGTCGCGTAGTAGACGGGGAGGTACGGGTCGTCCTCGGGGTGGGTCGGGGTCCCGAGGTTGGCGCCGTGCTTGGCGATCAGGCGCGCCAGCTCGGGGTCACCCGGATAGTCGTAGGGCACCTGCTTCATCCCCCGCGGCAGCTCAGAGGAGGTCATGCGCCCGGAGCGGTGCTCGTGGGCGGAGACCACGTGCTCGATCGTGGTGAACCAGTGCGTGTCGAGGATCACGATCGTGTCCGGCTGGAGCCGGTCCAGCACCTCGGCCCTGAGGCGTTCGAGCCCCGGGACGAGGGAGATCTCACGGCCCTCGTTCAGCTCGTAGCGCACGGACTCGTCCAGCATGATGGTGGGGGCGTGGGACACCAGCCCTGCGCCGACGATGCTTCCCATTCCTGTCCTCCCTCTCCTTGTTGCGGGCGATGGCCGGCTCCCGGCTCACCCGCCCGGGTGGTAGCGCTCCACGGTGGTGCCACCGGCGAAGGTGGCGCCGACCTGGCGGTAGGTGGCGCCGATGATCTCCCGGGGCGCCAGACGGTCCAGCTCCTCGGTGGGGGAGGTGAACAGCTGCAGTTCGGCGTCACCCACGTAGATCGGCCCGCCCTCCCCGTCGATGGTCTTGTTGGCCACCAGCTCGTGGAGCGCTGGCGGCCCCTCGGCCTCCATCGCCGGCAGGTAGCGGGTGTGGAACATGGCGTGCGCGTTGACGAAGCCGGCCTGCTCCGCGGTACCGGTGATGGTGAAGCGAGCCTCGGCCAGGCGGCGCCCACCAGCCGAGACGGTGGCACCGAACCGGCCTCCCGGCGCCAGACGCGGACCGGCCCGCCCGTAGGCCACCGGCCGGGTGAGGTGGATGTCACCGAGCTTCTTCGGGTAGCCCTGGTAGTGCCCGCGCACCATGGAGAAGTCGGTGTCCACCCAGATGTGCACGCACCGGGAGACGTGCTCACCGTGGTAGCGCGCCCGCACGACCACGAAGGCCTCCTTGTACTGCGCCCGCACGGGATCGAGGAGCTCCTCCCCACCATCGGAGCAGGACTGCCAGTCCGCCCACACCAGCGCAACGGCGCCCGGATCCTCCGCCGGCTCCAGGGGCGTCGGCAGCAGCTCGATGACCCGGTCCGGGTCGGTGCGGTACTCGATGGTGAGCATGTCACCGGAGTAGTGCCACGGCGGGGGCGGCAGCACCGACGCCTTCCCGGTCGCCGTGCGCGGGAACAGGAACCCCTGCAACTCAGCCACGCCGTTGCCCTCCCATGGCACCCGAGCGGGAACGTTCGGGGCCGAATGATAGGTGGACGGCCATCGCGATGCGACCCCCACACGTCAACCGGCGGTGGCCGGCGTCTACAGTTCGGACCCGAACGATCGGGGCGAGCGGAGGAGCAGCCAGGTGGAGACCCGTCGGATCCTGCTGGAGGGCGTCGTCGCGCCCGTCACCGTGGACGGGGAGGAGTTGGTCGCCGGCGACGGCCGCCGGGTGCCGGTGGCCACGGCCGTGCACCTGCCGCCGGTACAGCCGTCGAAGATCCTGTGCGTGCACCTCAACCACCGCAGCCGGGTGGAGGAGTTCCAGG
>PXDB01000020.1 GCA_003565155.1 Nitriliruptoraceae bacterium
CAAGGCCATCTCCGCACTCCGACGGCTCCAGAAGATGCCCCACCTCGTGCGCGGGTTCTTCCGCGACCCGAACCTCGCCTACATCACCGCATAGTCCACATACTTCTGACCTGCTTAGTAGTGCTGGAGGGCTCATGGAGGGGCCCTTCAGTCTGCCGAAGTGGCTCGGTGGAGGCCGCCCAACCCAGCAACTGTGCTAGTCGCCTAGAAGGCTGGACCGTTGTAATCCGGCTGATGACTGGGTGGCGCCCATGCCATAGTCGTGTTGCGGAATCCGTTCGCAGCGATCCGAAGACGCCGGTCGCTGGCGGCAGCGTTCACCTTGAGGCCTCAAGCGGTGAGTCATAGTTGCGCACGTTCAAGGTTTGGCAGAAGTGCGACAGCGTCATCAACGTCACTGACCGCCGTGTAGTACTTCATCGTCGTGCTCATGTGAGCGTGACCGAGGAAGGCCTGCGCCTTGCGAGGATGCAGGCCAGCCTCGGCGAGCTGGGTCGCCACGGTTGACCGTAAGGTCTTGAGTGTCCCGTGCTCGACGCCGGCGGCCCTGCGAGCGCGCTCGAACGATCGCGCGATGTTGCGCTTCGAGATCGGCCGGCCGGTCTTCGTGGTGAATACCAGCCCGTGACTGTTAGTGAAGTGCTCGCCAAGCCGGTCCGACCACTGCTGCTGCAGCTCACGCCAGCTCACGAGCTCCCTCACGACATCCTCACGAAGCGGAATGGTGCGTCGTGAGGAGGGCGACTTCGGGTCGACGATTTGGCCCCACTTGTCGAGCTGCCACACCACCGTGAGTCGCGGTGGGGTCGTCGTGAGTGCTGCGTCGCGCCAGCGAAGGCCGCAAGCCTCCCCGATCCGCAGGCCCGTCCGGGCGAGCAGCAAGATGACCGGGTAATAGTGCTCATTGCGCGCGCTGGCTAGGATCGCGCCGAGCTCCGCGTCAGAGAACCGGTCGACCGGCGGAGAGGCGGCGCCGACCCCGCCACCGTAACGGGCAACGTTGCGAGTTAGCCGGTCCTGCCGTACCGCGGTCGATAGCGCCGATCGGAGCGTCTCGCGGATGCGGTTGACCGTCGAGGGGGCGTAGCCCTCGGCGAGCTTGCGGTTCGCGAAGGCGTCGAGGTCGCTGATGGTCAGTTGCCCAACCCGCTTCTGACCGAGCGCGGGGATCAGGTGGCGTTCGACGTTGATGCTGTAGCCCTGTAGCGTGGTCGCGGCGAGCGGCGCGCGGCCCGGCTTGCCCTTCGGGGCCTCGTGCTTGAGCCACCAGCGCAGGTACTCGTCCAGGCGCTGGTCGGCGACCGGGAGGATCAGCTCGTCGGAGTGGGAGCGCTGCTGATCGATCCACGCCTGCGCTTCGCGCCGGGTGTCGAACGACCGGTTGCGTCGGATCCGCTTGCCTTCGGCATCGAGGCCGAGGTCGACGCGGGCGAAGAAGCGCTGCCCGCGCGGCGTGATGCTGCCGCTGCCCCGACGAGCCCGCTGTCGTCCTCTGGTGGTTGCCACGGCGCCCTCCTCCTGCTCCCGCTCGGTCGTGCGTCGAGACGGTAAGCAGGAAGCGCGAGGAGTTAGGGCGCAGTTAGGGCGCAGCCTGGGGAAAACGCAGTCAAGCGCCGATGAGCGACGACCCGTGAAACGCCGAGAACCGGCCGCTACGGGCCGGTTCTCGTGGGTGCGCCGCCTAGGACTCGAACCTAGAACCTGCCGGTTAAGAGCCGGATGCTCTGCCAATTGAGCTAGCGGCGCAGGATGCGAGCGCGGGACCGTAGCCGTCCGATCGCGCGCCCGCACCGGGAGGGTGGATGAGGGGACTCGAACCCCCGGCCTCTCGGATCACAACCGAGCGCTCTAACCGGACTGAGCTACACCCACCATGGCGACGCGCCGGGGTCACCGGCGCGCGGGCGGAGGGTACGCCCCCCTCCCACCCCGGTCAAAGCCTCAGCCGTTCGGCGCGGTGCCCGCGCCCTCGACCGGCTCTCGCGCAGCCACGACGTCCAACGCATCGCTCAGCTCCGCCCACACGAACGGTTTCCGCACGACCGGGCACCCCTGCTGTTCGTCGCCTGCAGTGGGATCGCCCGTGATGATGATCGTGCGCAGTGCCGTGCCGGGGCGGAGCCGGTCGAGTTCGGCGCGCAGTCGCTGCCGGTCACCCGGGTCCAGACCGAGCAGGACCACGTCGAGGTGGTGCTCCAGCGCGCACTGGCACGCCTCAGACGCGCTGGCCGCGGCGTAGACGGTCCATCCCGCACGGCGCAGCAACGCCTCGACGAGCCCGCGGATCGCAGGCTCGTCATCGACCACCAGCGCGGACCTCTGCCTGCTGGCCACCGGCACCGCCGCCGACGTGCCCGTAGCAACAGCGTCGGTGCGCCCATCCGGTGCCGTCGCGGCAGCCGGCAGCTGCAGGTGGTAGCTGGTGAGGTGGCCGTCGCTGGTCAGTCGCAGCGCTCCGCCCTGTGCGCTGAGGTGCACGGCCGCAAGGGCCAGCTCCAGCGTGCCCGGATCGGTGCCTGCGGCGCGCTCGTGCGGGTTCCGCACAGCACCCAGCTGCGCTGGCTCGGGGCCCACCCCGTCCCGCGATACCACGATCGTCGCACCAGCCTCCCCGACCTTCAGCGTGACCCGCGGGGGCAGGGTCCTGCCAGGGGCCGACTCCGCCTCGGAGAGCACCGAGGACAGCGCCTGGCGCAGCCGGGACACGTCCACGTGCAGGGTCGCCGCCTCGGGGAAGCTCGCGAGCTCCACGTCCGTACCCTGCGCGCGGTGGTCGTCGACCTCTCGCTCGAGCCATGCGACGAGCTCCACAGGCTCCCACATCGGCGGTTCACGGTCGGAGAGCGACTGCAACTCGCTGGCGAGCTGCCGGGTCCGCAGCGTCTCGGCCGCGATGACGCCGGTCAGCCGTTGCTGCTCGACGGGGTCCGTGGCCTCCGTCAGGGCATCGACCGCACCGCTGACCGCCGTCAGGGGCGCGTCGAGGCGTTGCGCGATGCGGCCCGCGACCGCGCTGCGTGCGGCGTCCCACTCGAGCGCCAGGGCACGGTCCTGCTCCGCCTCGAGCTCGCGGCGCGCCGTGTCGCGGTCATCGGCTGTCCGTGTCAGACGTCGTTGACCCGCATCGAGCCGTTCCAGCACCGCGTTGAGGAACCGCTGCACGAGCAGCGGCTCGGGGACACGTGGGCGCACCGCACGTGCCGCGTCCTGCACGACGGCGAACTGTTCGGGTGGGAGATCCGAGGTCGAGCTGAGCACGGCCTCCGTGAGATCGTCCACCACGGTGGGGTCGAAGCTCCAGATGGTCAGGAACTGACGGTCCGCCTCCTCCGGCTGCGGTGTCGCCACGAGTTCCCGGCCGAGGAGCACCGCACTGCACGCGTCCGTGAGCGCGAGGACGAACCACTCGCGCGCCAGGTCGTGGTCCTCGCCCACGGCGACACGTTGCACCCGCGACGACCGGTCATCGACGTCATCGGCGTCCGCGGTGAGCACCACCGCCCGGCGTCGCGGGTCGGCGGTCAGCGCTTCGTAGCGCGCACGCTCCACCGCGAAGTGCCGGGCGCGCTGGAACCCGGCGATGATCGTGCCCTCGAGGTCCTCGGCGAGGATCTGGTCCTCGAGGGTCCGGCACAGGTCGGTCAGGGCGCGCTTCGACAGCGTGGTCGGTGCCACCCGGTCGTCGACCATCTCGAGGAACCGCAGCAGCAGGGGACGCTGCGCCCCCGCCTCGTGGGGCGCGCTCCCACCTGTTCGCGGTCGTTGCTGCTCCACCTCGGACCACCCGGGACACGGTGCCGCCCGCCCCGTCCCGGCGCACCACCAACCCTGGAGGGCATCCTACTCCGCATCGAGGGCGTCGAGCAGTTCCCGGACGTCGGCGTGCTCCTCGTCCAGAGGCCGCCACGCACCGATACGGCTGCCGCGGTCCAGGACCAACCGCGCCCGCTGCGTGGCGGCGAGCTCGGTCAGCGAGGACGCCACCGGACGCTCGGCGTCGCCCGGCAGCACCACCGAACGCGGCAGCTCCGCGAGCAGGAGCACGGCGGGGCCGCCGAGCTGGTCCGGGCAGAGCACGGCCACATCGAGGGTCGCGATGCCCGGACAGGTGGCGAACGCCTCCGCCGCGATCGCGATCACCGCCGAGCCCACCGCCGCCTGGTAGAGCTCGTGTCGCCGGGTCTTGGTCATCCGGGCCAGCGAGAGGTTGCCCGCCTCGGTCAGCTTCGGTTCCCGGGGCCCGATCAGCTGCTCGACGGGGAGCACCGACACCACGATGTGGGCGGTCGCACCCTCGACGGCGGTCGGTGCCGCGGGCAGTTCCTGGGCGGTGAAGGCGTCCTCGAGCCGTGCGAGGACGGTGTCGGGGTCGTTCCCGCACAGCGCCTGCCACCACCCGTCGGCGTCCCGTTGTGCCGCCCGGTGCTCCTCCTGCCGCTCCGTCCGCCGCTGCTCGAGCACCGCCGGCAGGGCCGCATCCGCCCGCCGGCGTGCCGCCCGCCGCTCGCCACGCCGGAACCAGGGCAGGCCCGCGCGCTGCTGGGCGCGGAGCTCCCGCCGGACCGCACGCCGGTCGACGGGTGGCGGCTCTGGGACGACCGGCGGCTGCGCATGGGTGACCGGGCGTTCGTGCTGGGAGAGCAGCGCGTCGAGGTGGTTGCGCACGCTGGCCCACTCCTGCTCCTTCCGGGAGCGTGAGCTGCCGGGAGGGCTGGCCGGCTGATGGCCACCTCCTGACAGGGTGTGCCACACCGTCACCGCCCCGCGCCCGGTGGAGACCGAGGGCGTCCCACCACCGACGTGGACGCGTGCGATGCGCGGTCCCAGCGACAGCCGGGGCCCACGGCGCCCGGCGCGCAGCCGGACCCCGGGCGCGACCCGGAACCCCACACCGAACGCCATCGCTGACTCCCCCGGCCAGGGCGCCGACGCTACCCGGCGCAACGTGACGGTGACGCGGGCGCCCCGGGGGCCTACCGTGGGAGGACCCGTCCCTGGAGCATGCGCATCAGCGGCCCCGTCCAGCAGCCCGACACCGAGTGCGCGGATGAGCCGTTGGCCACGGTGGAGGCGCGGGAGGGTCGCAGCACCGAGGTGGGTGGGCTCCCGGTGGCGCGCGTGCTGCCCACCAAGGGGCGCCGCACGGTCGGTGCGTGGTGCTTCGTGGACCTCATGGGTCCGATGGACGCGCAGGACCCGGACCCGCTCGAGGTGGGGCCTCACCCGCACATCGGCCTGTCGACGGTCACCTGGCTGCTGGAGGGGGAGGCGCTCCACACCGACTCGCTGGGCACCGAACAGCCCATCCGCCCGGGTCAGCTCAACCTGATGACCGCCGGGCACGGGATATCCCACGCGGAGCTCGCAGCCGAGCCGCCGTTCCGGGGCGTGCAGCTGTGGCTCGCCCAGCCCGAGGCGACCCGGCACGGCGCCAGCCGGTTCGAACACCACGCCCACCTACCGCGTGCCACCCTCGACCACGGCGAAGCGGTGGTGTTCGCCGGTGGACTGGCCGGCGCCGTCGCCCCCACCACCACCGACACCGAGGTGGTGGCCGGCGACCTGCGCCTGCGGCGTGGGACCACGCTGCTGCCCGTCGACCCCCGCTTCGAGCTCGCGGTGGTCCCGATGGAGGGGCGGGTTAAGGTCGGGGAGGCCATCGTCGAGCCCGGGTGGATCGGTCTGGTCCCGCCGGGCGTCGAGGAGCTGCCCGTGGAGGTCGAGCGCGACGGAGTCCGGGCGTTGCTGCTGGGTGGGGTTCCCCTCGGTGAACGCATCCAGATGTGGTGGAACTTCGTCGCCCGTGACCGGGAGGAGATGACTATCGCCTACCGGGAGTGGGCGCAGCGCACGGATCGCTTCGGGTCGGTTCCCACCCCACTGGAGCGGATCGAGGCCCCCGTCCCCCCCTGGTTGGCCGGACAGGCCTGAGCGCCCCCGACAGGACTCGAACCTGTGACCGTCGGATTAGAAGTCCGGTGCTCTATCCAGCTGAGCTACGGGGGCCCGGCACGGCATGCTACGAGCCCTGGAGCTCCCGAACGACCTCCACGAGTGCCGCGATCTGTTCCTCGTCGAGGTTCGAGAAGGCCGGCATCGCCCCGTAGCCGTCGCGCACGTCGCTCACACCGCCCCGGATCGCGTCGGCCACCTCGGCGTCGCTGAGCTGGTCGGGGAGGTAGGCGGGGTCGGTCAGCGGTGGTGCGCCCGCGGCACCCTCGCCGGCCGGGCCGTGACACACCGCGCAGTTGGCGTCGAACAGCGCCTGGCCGTCGGTCTCCCCGTCGTTGCCGCACCCGCCGAGAACCGCAGCGAGCGTGCCGATGAGTGCCAGGAGTACGCCCGCGGGCCGGCGTCCCGAGCGTGGTGGCGTTGCGTGCACAGACATGTCCGGCACCGTACCGGCCCGGGGCCCGCACACCTCCAACGGAGCGCTGTAGACGGAGGCGTTCCGGTCGACAGGTCGTCGAGCCGAGCAGCGCGTCGTCCGAGCCTGCACGGCGTCGACCAGGGACGCGTCCGGTGGGTGGAGTCGGGTTGCAGGCCAGCTCGGGTGCTGACGCGCGCTCACCCGGTGCCCCGGCCGCCCCGACCGCCGCACCGGACCGCAGAAGGTGGTGACCGACCCGTGAGCGCACGCTGCCCCCTCCCGGCCCGCGCGTCCTTCCGCGACCTGCTCCGCGACCTGGTGCGCCAGCCCGTCACGGTGCGGCCCGGACCGCCGCTGGAGTTGCGTGAGGACCGCCCGAGCTACCTCGCCGGGTACCGCTTCGAGGCGGGCGAGGCGGCGGCGATGGCCGTCGCCGACCTCACCCTGGCGGCTGCGGCCGGTGCCGCGATGGGGATGATGCCGCCGCAGGAGACCCTGGCCGAGGTGGAGAAGGCCGCCGCGCTGGAGGGGGAGCTGCTCGAGTACTTCCACGAGGTCGCGGGCGGCACGGCGCGGCTGCTCAACAGTCCCACGACGCCTCATGTGGCGCTACGGAGCCTCGATCCGGTCCCCGGTGAGATCCCGGAGGATCTCGCCGCGATGGCCACGAGCCCGTCGGTCCGCCACGACTGGGCGGTCGGCATCGAGGGCTTCGGCGAGGGCCGCCTGGCGCTCCTCGGCTGACAGGCCACCCTGGCTGCACGTCCACCGGGCAGGTCCTACCGTGCGCGCCCATCGACCTCGGGAGCAGCTATGGACGTCCTCGTGATCGGCTCGACCAGGGGCACGGGCAACCTGGTGGTGCATCACCTCCTCGAGCGTGGCCACGGGGTGCGCGCGATGGTCCGCTCTCGGGAGCAGGTCTCCGCCCTCCAGCAGCGGGGCGCGACGGCGGTCCGGGGCGACCTGGAAGGCAGCCTGGACGGGGTCGTCGAGGGTGTGGACGCGGTGGCCTTCTGCGCCGGGTCCGGCTCGAGCACCGGCCCCGATGCCACCCTGCGCGTGGACCTGCACGGCGCGGTGCGGGTGATGGACGCCTGTGCCGCCGCGGGTGTCCAGCGCTTCGTCATGCTGTCGTCGATCGCCGCTGACGACCCCATGCGCGGACCCGCGGCGATCCGTCACTACCTCGCCGCCATGCACGCCCGCGACCGGATCCTGGCCACCTCGGGGCTGTCGGCGACCATCGTGCGGCCCGGCGGCCTGACCCACGGCCCCGGCACCGGGCGCGTGCAGGTCGGTGTCCCGACCCTGGCGGAGCGCGGTTCCATCCCCCGCGAGGACGTCGCAGCGGTGCTGGTCGGCTGTCTGGAGCGGGACGACACCATCGGCGCCACCTTCGAGGTCATCGGCGGTGACACCCCGATCGCCGACGCGCTCGATGCGGTCGCGGACCGCGTCAGCTGAGCGCCCGCACCCGGGCGACGATCGCCGGCAGCGCCGAGGTGGCGTCCTCGCGGAGCAGCACGTCCGCGCGGTCGTCGTAGGGGGTCGGTTCGTTGTTGATGAGCACGAGCATTGCCCCCGCCTCCAGGGCGGTGCGCGGCAGAAGTGCCACGGGGTGGACGGTCAGCGACGTGCCGATGGCCAGGAACACGTCCGCCGCCATCGTCGCGTCATGCGCACGCTGGAGGAGCTCCGGGTCCAGGGACTGGCCGAAGGACACCGTCGCGCTCTTGAGGAGCCCTTCGCACCGCTCGCAACGCGGATCGTGGTCGCCGGCGCGGGCCCGCTCGAGGACGGGTAGCGCCGGCTGGCGGGCGTCGCAGGACAGGCACATGACCTCGCGCACCGTGCCGTGGATCTCGATCACCCGTCCGGGGGAGCTGCCGGCGAGCTGGTGGAGTCCGTCGACGTTCTGGGTGACCAGCGCCGTTAGACGTTCGAGGCGCTCGAGTTCCATCAGGCTGATGTGGGCGGCGTTCGGCTCCGCCTGCCACGTCGGCTCCGCCGCACGGCGCCGCCAGGCCTCACGGCGGACCTCCTCGTCGCCGACGTAGTCGTCGATCGAGACGTAGCGTTGTGCGCCCGGGTCCTTGGTCCACAGTCCCTGGGGCCCGCGGAAGTCGGGGATGCCCGAGCCGGTGGACACGCCGGCGCCGGTGAGGGCGACGACGACGTCCGCCGCGACGACGCGTTCGGCCACCGCCTCGATCGCGGCCTGCACCCGCGGGTCGTCCCTGGGACCGTCCGCTGCTGGTTGCTCCACGTCCACCTGCCTTCCGTGCCGTCCACGCTAGTGACTACGGACGGTGTCCGCGGTACCGACGGTGTGCGCCCGCACGTCATCGCGTGGTAAGACCCCGGGGCGACGCCCACCTGCCGCCGAGCTGCCGAGGCCGCCCGTGCCAACCCCACACCTGTCCGCCGCCCCGGACCGCTTCGCCGACACCGTGCTGCTCCCGGGTGACCCCCTGCGGGCCCGCCATATCGCCGAGCGCTGCTTCGACGATGCGGAGCTGGTCAACGAGGTGCGGGGCGCGCTGGCCTACACCGGCACCTACCGCGGGATGCGGATCTCGGTCCTTGGGACCGGCATGGGGATCCCCTCCGCCTCGATCTACGCCACGGAACTCGTCCGGGAGTACGGGGTGGAGCGCCTGGTCCGGGTGGGTTCCTGCGGGGCGGTGCAGGAGCAGCTGCAGCTGCGCGACGTCGTGCTGGCCGCCGGCGCCTGCACCGACTCCCAGGTCAACCGCGCGCGGTACGCCGGACTGGACTTCGCGGCCATCGCGGACTTCCCGCTCCTGCGCGCCGCCGCGGCCGCCGCAGCGGCCATCGGGCAGGAGGTCGCGGTGGGCAACGTCCACAGCGCCGACCTGTTCTACGACCCGCGCGAGGATCTCGTCGCGACGATGCAGGCCATGGGGGTGCTGGCCGTGGAGATGGAGGCCGCCGGCATCTACGGGGTCGCGGCGGAGCACGGTGCGCGCGCCCTGACGGTGCTGACCGTCAGCGACCACATCCTGCGCGGGGAGCAGACCAGCCCCACGGAGCGCCAGACCACCTTCGACGCCATGGTCGACATCGCCCTGGACGGCCTGCTGCGCGACAGCGGCCTGGTGGGCTAGCCCGCTGCCAGCACCAACTGGACCGCCAGGCCCACCAGGATCACCAGCAGCAGGATCGCCGCGCCGGACAGGTTGCGCCGGATCACCTCTGACTCCCGACCGCCGGCGCCGGCCGCCGAGGTCCCGACGGCGGCGACCGCCGGGGTGAGCGCGTTGCCGACGTTGCCGCCGGCGGTCTGGCCGGAGAGCAGGATCGCGGGCAGGACCCCGAGCGCCACCGCCACCTCGGCCTGGAGGGAGCTGAACAGGGCGTTGGAGGCGGTGGTGGCCCCGGTCAGCACCGTGCCCAGGGTCCCGAGCGGTGCGGACACCGCGACGAAGCCTGCCCCGAGCCCCGAGGCCAGCGCGGTGGCCAGGGCGGTGATCATCCCGGCCTCGGTGAGCAGGGCCGCCAGGATCGTCAACCCCAGGATGCTGGCCCCGACCTTGCGGCAGCGCGCCAGCCAGCTGGTCAGCGCGGCGTGCCCCGCGCCGGGTGGCCACCAGCCGCGACGTCGGTAGACCAGGTAGCCCACCAGCGCGGCCAGCAGCACGTAGGGCAGCGGGTGCAGCAGCGGACGGAACACCGGCGTCACCGCCGCGTCGGCGGTCGCGAACCCGAAGGCGGCCTCGCTGCCCGGCAGCACCGGTGCCAGCTCCGGAACCCGCTCGAACAGCGAGCGCACCGGCGGGAGGGCGAACCCGATGGTCGCGGAGACGGTCAGGACCACGTAGGGCGCGGCCGCCACCAGGAGCGGTCCGCCGGCGGGCCGTGTCGAGCCCCGTCCCGGCAGCAGCCACCAGCACGCCACCAGTCCCACCAGCCCGGCGGCGGTGGAACCGAGCGCCGGCTGGGCCTGCACCACCGCGATCAGCGTCACACCCATCGCGGCACCGACCACCAGCACCCGCCAGCGGTCACCGGCCGCCCGCTTGCCGCGACGCAGCACCAGCGCTCCGGAGACGACCGCGGTCACCGCCAGCAGCACCGAGGCGCGCAGGGCGAAGGACGCCGCCTGCGGCTCGGTCAGCCGTGCGGTCGCCTCCGCCATGAAGTAGCTCGAGCCCATCGACCCGAAGGTCACCGACCACTGGTAGCCGATCAGACAGGCGGCCACCGCCGCCACCGGGGCCATCCCGCGGCGCACCAGCATCGGCGCGCTCATCGCGATCGGTGCGCCGAACCCTGCCGCGCCCTGGAGGAACGACGGCAGCGCGAAGGCCAGCAGCGTGAGCCGCCGTCCCTCGGTCGGGGCGAGCTGGTCAGCGGCGTCCGAGAGGTGGTCGAGCGCCCCCGAGCGGTCGAGGATCTCGAACACCAGCAGCGCGGGCAGCACGATCAACAGGATCCAGACCCCCGTCCACATCCCACGCACCACGGCAACGCCCACACCCGACAACGGCAGGCCGAACACCGTCGCGGCCAGCACCGCCGCCAGGCACGCGCTGATCCAGGCGCTCGGGGTCAGGGGCCGCGACCGCAGCACCAGGGCGGTGAGCAGCGCGATCGGCGCCACGGCGACCACCACCGCCCATGCCGGCCACACACCCGCTCCTGCCCGGTCACCGACCAGCTCGGTGCACCACCGGGCGAGGCTAGCGCTGGCGCTCCGCGGCTAGGCTCACGCGGCCCGCCTGGCAGCGAACAGGAGCGTGGAGATGGGCACCCTCGTCAGCCTCGAGGTGGACGCCGGTACGCGGGTGGGCACGCTGCGGCTCGACCGGCCCCCCATGAACGCCCTGTCGCTCGAGATGTGGGAGCAGCTCGACGCGGCCGTCGCCGCGGCGATCGCCGATGAGCAGGTGCGGGCGCTGCTGGTGTGGGGCGGACCGAAGGTGTTCGCCGCTGGTGCGGACATCACGGAGTTCCCCGAGCTGACCCCCGCTGACGCCCGGCGCTACAGCACGGTGCTCCAGCGCGCCCTGGACCGGCTCGCGCGGGCGCCGATGGTCACCATCGCCGTCGTCCACGGCTACGCGCTGGGAGGTGGCTGCGAGCTCGCGCTGGCCTGCGACCTGCGGCTGGCCGCTGACAACGCCAAGCTCGGACTCCCCGAGGTGCTGCTCGGACTGCTCCCCGGCGCGGGCGGCACGCAACGCCTCCCGCGGCTCATCGGCCTGTCACGCGCCAAGGAGCTGGTGTTCTCCGGCCGGATGGTCGACATGGTCGAGGGGGAGCGCATCGGGCTGGTCGACCGGGTGGAGGCCGCCGATGACCTGCTGGCGGCGGCACAGGAGACGGCGGCGCGCTTCGCTGCGGGCCCGGCGTCGGTCGCGCTGGCGAAACGCGCCATCGAGGACGGGACCGAGCAGAGCCTCGGCCAGGGGCTCAGGCTGGAGTCGGAGCTGTTCGCCGCGGCCTTCGCCACCGACGACGCAGCCACCGGCATCGCAAGCTTCCTCGAGCACGGCCCGGGGCAGGCCACCTTCGACGGTCGCTAGGAGCACAGTTGAGCGCGCAACCCCTCGAACCGGTCCCCACCGCCGCCGACCTCCCCGTCGGTGTCACCCCGGCGCCCGACGCCGCCGTCGGTGACACCCCACCGGACGTCCGCAGCCTGGACCTCAAGACCAAGCAGCGGCTCTACCACGACTGGGAGGCGGGGAACTACGACACGAAGTTCTCGATCTCCTACGACCAGCGCTGCATCGACTACGCCCGGGACCGGTTCCGCAAGGTCGTCCCGGAGGGTGCGGGCTTCGGGCAGGTCCTGGAGGTCGGCGCCGGCACCGGGTTCTTCCTCATCAACCTCGCCCTCGCCGGGTGCCTCGACGGTGCCGACCTGCACGCCACCGACCTCTCCGACCGGATGCTGGAGGTGTGCCGGCGCAACGGCGAGGAGCACGGTCTCCAGGTCGCCACCCGGCAGGGCGACGCGGAGGCGCTGCCCTACGCCGACGGCACCTTCGACCTGGTCATCGGCCACGCGTTCATCCACCATCTGCCCGTGCCCGGCGCGGCGCTCCAGGAGATGGCGCGGGTGCTCAAGCCCGGCGGCACGCTGGTCATCGCCGGTGAGCCCACGGAGATCGGTGACCGGCTGTCGTGGCTGGTCAAGGACGCGACCTGGAAGAGCTTCCGCGCCGTCACCGCGCTGCCCGGACTCCGGCGCATCCGCAAACCGTCGATCACCGACGCCGGCGGTACCGCCACCGACGAGGTGCTCGCCCGCCTCGAGCACGAGGTGGACCTGCACACCTTCCGCCCCAAGGACGTGGAGAAGATGGCCCGCCTCAGCGGCCTCAGGGAGGTGTCGGTGGTCACCGAGGAGCTGACCGCCAACTGGGTCGGTTGGTCGGTGCGCACCATCGAGGGGGCGGTCCGACCGGGCCTGCTCGGCCGCCGCTGGGCGCTGGCGGCCTTCTACAGCTACCTGGCCCTGCACCGCTTCGACGACGAGGTGCTGTCGCGGGTGCTCCCACGTGCGCTGTTCTACAACCTCATCCTCCACGCCCGGAAGCCCTACACGAGGTGACCACCGACCCCATGACCCCCGCACACCCCACGGGCCCTGTGGGCCAGGCCGGGGTCGAGGACGACGCCCGGGCCGCCCACGCCGCCCACCTCGACGCGGCGGTGCGCGCCGAGACCGCACGCGAGGGCCTCGCCCGGGCCAGCCGGCTGGCGGACGACCTGCTCGCGGCGTCGGGCGTGCCCGCGCACCTGCGCCGCCCGCCCCTGCGCACCCGCTACCCACGCTGGGGCTGGCGCGAGGCGGTGCGTGTCGCGGTCACGCGGCGGATGGTCACCCCGCAGTACCTCAACCTGTACCGGCGTGCCGCCTGGCACCGCGCCCGTGCCGCCGTCACCGGCAACAACGTCGAGTTCCAGGGGATGCTGTTCACGGGCCGGCGGGTGGAGCTGCGAGCCCGTCGAGGGCACGGTCGCCTGGTCATCGGCCCGTGGTGCTGGATCGGCAACGACAACAAGCTGCGCTCCCACGAGGGGCAGTTGACGCTCGGTGCCAAGGCCGTGCTCGGGCGGGACAACGTGGTGAACAGCTACCTCGACGTCGAGGTGGGGGACGCCGCGATCCTGGCGGACTGGATCTACGTGTGCGACTTCGACCACCGGGTCGACCGGCTCGACATCCCGATCAAGGACCAGGGCATCGTGACCTCGCCGACCCGTATCGGTGGGGACGTGTGGATCGGTGAGAAGGCCAGCGTGCTCCGCGGGGTCGATATCGGGCACGGCGCGGTGATCGCCAGCCACTGCCTGGTCAACCGTGACATCCCGCCCTTCGCCATCGCCGTCGGCGTGCCGGCACGGGTGGTGCGCTCCCGCCTGCCCGCCGGTATGGACCCGGAGGAGGCGGCCGCGCTGGTCCGCGTCGGGCGTCCGATCCCCGGTGATCCTCTGGAACGTTGAGGCCGGCGTACCCCGATCATCGACCGCCGGCCGGCAGGTCTTCGTAGAGCACTTGTCCTCTGCGCGTACACCGTGAGCGTGCGCAGGATCGTGACGCCTCGGTCGCGGATCTCCTCGACGCCTGCCACGCCGTTTCGTCTATCGTGCGGCACGACGTCGGGTCGCCTTGGGCGGTCACCGTGGCCGTCCGCGCGACCGGGCCTATCCGGGAGCACGGGAGGACACGCATGATGCAGGGGCTGGACACCGAGACGCTGCAGATGACCCTGGAGGCGATCGGTGACTTCGCCGAACGGGAGCTGCACGACGAGGCGTTGATCAAGTTCGACGCCGCGGACGAGTACCCGGCGGACCTGATCCGCCGCATGTGCAGCGAGGAGCTCGGCATCCAGCTGCTGTTCATCGCCGAGGAGCATGACGGCATGGGCGGCAGCGCCTACGACGTCTACCGGGTGTGCGAGCGGATGGCCCGCATCGACCTCGGCGTCGCTACCTCGGTGCTGGCCACCTTCCTCGGCAGCGACCCGATCCTGATGGGCGGTACGCCCGAGCAGCAGCACCGTTGGATGAGCCGGATCGCCAACGAGGGCCTGCTCATGGCCTACGGCGCCACGGAGGCCGAGGCCGGCAGCGACCTCGGGTCGCTGAAGACCGTCGCGGTCCCCGTGGAGGAGGACGGTGAGCTCGTCGGCTACCGGATCACCGGGCAGAAGCAGTGGATCTCCAACGGTGCCGTCGCCGACCTGTACTCGATCCTGGCCAACACCGACAAGGGCCCGACCTGGTTCATCCTCGAGAAGGGGCTGGAGGGCTTCTCGGCGGCCGCGCCCGAGCACAAGCACGGCATCCGGCTCTCCAACACCGCCGCGCTCTACCTCGACGACGTCTTCGTCGGCACCGACGCGCTGGTCGGTACGGAACTCGGCCAGGGGCTGGTCCAGGCCCAGCAGGTGTTCGGCTACACCCGCCTGATGGTCGCCGCCTTCGGGCTCGGCGGCGGGTGGGAGGCGCTGGACCGCGCTATCCGCTACTCCCGTGAGCGCATCCAGGCCGGTGGGCCGCTGGCGGAGAAGCAGGGCTACACCCACAAGCTGATCGTGCCGCACGCGCTCCGGCTCGAGGCGGGACGTGCCTACATCGAGGAGACCGCGGAGCGGATCGACGAGGGCACCCACGGCCATCTCAACACCGAGGGTGCCATCGCCAAGTACGTGGCGACCGAGGCGGGCAACGACGCCGCCGACGCCGCGATCCAGGCGCTGGGCGGGTACGGCTACACCCACGACTACATCGTGGAGAAGATCAAGCGGGACGTGCGCATCACCACGATCTACGAGGGGACCTCGGAGATCATGGAGATGACCGTCGCCCGCGACCGGTGGCAGGAGCACCTCAAGACCCGCGGCGCCCACTACCACGACCAGGCAGCGGAGCTCGAGCGCACCCACGCCGCGCACCCGAACGTCGGCGCGGACCACGCGGCGTTGGCGCACCACGCACTGGCGGAGCTGCTCGAGGCGGCGCGCGTCGCCCGACTGACCCGCAACCAGCACGTGCTGTTCACCTTCGGGCGCCTGATCTGCGAGGTCGAGGCGTCCGCGGCGCTGGTGCGTCGCGCGGTCCGCGGTGCGACCGGCGAACTCCCCGACAAGGCGGACACGCGTTTCGACGCGGGCGGGATGGCGGACCTCAGCCGGGCCCACGCCCGTGCGGTCGCCAGCCAGATCGCCGAGGAGGGCACCGCCATGGTGGTCGCCGCCGGCGGCGCCGAGGACCCGGCCGGCCTCGCGGCGGCCGTCGGGGCGCCGCGGATCCTTGCCGCCCAGGTAGGTGGTCTCGCCGACCTCGACCGGGCGGCGGACGTCATCTACGGGCGCGCCTGAGGGCCGCACGCAACGTCATCACGGGGGCAGGAAAGGCAGCAACGTGGAGCCAGCAGCGATCATCGGTGTGAGCGCGGTCCTCCCGGACGCGCCGGACGCGACGGCCTTCTGGGCCAACATCGCGGGCAGCCGGTACTCCATCAGCGAGGTCGACCCGGAGCGGTGGGACCCGGCGCTGTACTACGCCGAGGAGGCGGCGCCGGACAAGACCTACTCCAAGATCGGTGGCTGGTGCCGCGACTGGGAGTGGGACCCGATGGGGTGGCGGATGCCGATCCCGCCCAAGGTCTCCGAGGCGATGGATGACTCGCAGAAGTGGGCGGTGAACTGCACCCGTGAGCTGCTGGCCGACCACGGCAAGGAGATCGACCGCGACCGCACCGCGGTGATCGTCGGTAACGCCATGGGCGGGGAGAAGCACTACGAGACCGCGCTGCGCATCTCCGCGCCCGAGGTGGTGCGGTGGCTGCAGGGCACGGAGGCCTTCGGTGGGTTGCCCGCCGACGTGCAGCAGCGGATGGCCGCAGAGCTGATGGCGACCATGGGCGCCGCGCTGCCGCCGGTCACCGAGGACTCGATGCCGGGGGAGCTCGGCAACGTGCTCGCGGGCCGGATCGCGAACCTGTTCAACCTCCACGGACCCAACTACATCACCGACGCCGCCTGCGCGTCCGCCATGGCGGCGATCGACGCTGCCATCGGCGGGCTGAACGCCGGCGACTTCGACACCGTCATCACCGGCGGCGTCGACCGCAACAACGGCGCGTCCAGCTTCATCAAGTTCTGCGCGATCGGTGCGCTGTCCGCCACGGGCACCTACCCCTTCGACGCCCGGGCCAACGGCTTCGTCATGGGGGAGGGTGGCGCCCTGTTCCTCCTCAAGCGCCTCTCGGACGCGGAGCGCGACGGCGATCGCATCTACGCGGTGATCCGTTCGGTCGCCGGTGCCAGCGACGGCAAGGGCAAGGGCATCACCGCCCCCAACCCCGTCGGGCAGCGCCTGGCGGTGGAGCGTGCGTGGGCAGCCTCGGGCGTCCACCCGGGTGAGTGCAGCCTCATCGAGGCGCACGGCACGTCCACACGGGTCGGCGACGTCGTCGAGGTGGGCGCGATCGGCGACGCCTTCGACGGGGCCGACCTCGCCCGCGGCAGCGTGGCGCTCGGCTCCGTGAAGTCCAACATCGGCCACCTGAAGGCCGCCGCTGGCGCTGCGGGACTGCTCAAGACCGCGCTGGCCATCCACCACGCCAAGCTCCCGCCGAGCCTGAACTTCGCCACCCCCAACCCCAACATCGACTGGTCCGTCTCGCCCTTCACCGTCAACACCGAGCTGCGGGACTGGGAGGTCCCCGCCGGCCAGGTCCGCACCGCCGGGGTCAGCGCCTTCGGGTTCGGTGGTACCAACTTCCACATGGTCGTGGAGGAGTACCAGCCGGGACGGGTCCCGCCCGCGGACCGTGCACAGGTCCACACCAGCGCGGTCGCCCCTGCCACGGCGGGCACGCCGGCAACGACCGCCGCACCGGCCACCGCCGCAGCACCCGAGCCGAAGGCCCCGCTGCGCGGTGCCGCGGTGCTCGGCGCACACGACGAGGCCGGTCTCAAGCAGCGGCTGCAGGAGTTGGCCGACGCCGCCGCCCGCGGCGAGACACCCCCGGTCCAGGCGCCTCTGGCCGAGGACCTCGCAGCCACCGAGCGCGTCGCCATCGACTTCGCCGACGCCGACGATCTGGCCGACAAGGCCGGTGCTGCGCTGAAGGCGGTCGACGCACCGGCGCTCTGGAAGCCCCTGCGCAGCCGTGGGGTCTTCCGGGGCCGGGGACCCGCGGCCAAGGTCGCCTTCCTCTACCCGGGGCAGGGCTCGCAGTACGTGAACATGCTGAAGGGCATGGCCGCGCGCGACCCGATCGTGGCAGCCACCTACGAGGAAGCCGACGCGGCCATGCGGTCGTTCATCGACCGGCCGCTGTCCAGCTACATCCTGCTCGAGGACGACGACCCGGACCGCAAGGCCCAGGCCGAGCTCGAGCTGATGGCCACCGAGATCACCCAGCCGGCGATGCTCACCGCCGACGAGGCGCTGACCCGGATGCTGGCCGCCTACGGCATCACCCCGGACATGGTCATGGGGCACAGCCTGGGTGAGTACGCGGCGCTGGTGTCCGCCCGTTCGCTGACCTTCGCCGCGGCGCTGGAGGCCGTGAGCGCCCGCGGGCACGAGATGGCCAGCATCGAGGTGGACGATCACGGCAAGATGGCCGCGGTCTTCGCGCCCGTGGAGGAGATCCAGCGCATCGCCGACGAGACCGACGGCTACGTGGTGCTCGCCAACGTCAACTCCACATCGCAGTCGGTGCTCGGCGGCGCGTCCGCCGCGGTCGAGGCTGCCGTGGCCACCTGCGAGGAGCGCGGGTTCACCACCTTCATGCTGCCCGTGAGCCACGCCTTCCACACGTCGATCGTCGCCGATGCGAGCGAACCGCTGCGTCGCAGCCTCGAGCGCCTCGAACTCCGGGCGCCCGAGCTGCCCGTGGTCTCCAACGTCACCGGCGGCTTCTACCCCACCGGCGACGACGCGCGGGAGCGGATGCTGGAGCTGCTCGCCGAGCAGGTCGCCTCGCCGGTGCAGTTCGTCACCGGCCTCAAGAGCCTGCGCGAGGCCGGCGCCGAGCTGTTCGTCGAGGTCGGCCCGAAGCGTGCGCTCCAGGGCCTGGCCAGCGACGTGCTCGGTGACGACGAGGTCGTGAACCTGTTCACCAACCACCCGAAGTTCTCCGACGAGGCCGCGTTCAACCAGGCGCTCTGTGGCCTGTACGCCGCCGGTCTCGGAACCGGCCGTGTGCCCGCGCCTACGCCTGTCGAGGTGGCCCCGGCCGCTGCGGCACCCGTCGCTCCCGCCCCCGCCCCTGCCGCTGCGGCACCCGCAGCCGCGCCCGCAACCCCCGCCCCAACCGCGATGGAGCCGAGCCACATGTCGGAGACCGATCGTTCCTACCTCGAGCTCGGCCGCGCCCTGGGGTCCTTCCTGGAGCGCGCCGGCTCGCTCGCCGCCCCGGCGGCGGCACCGGCCGCCGCGACCGCCCCCGGCCGGCCGGCCAGCCAGGACCCCGTCGCCATCACCGGCGCCTCGCTCGGGCTGCCCGGCACGCCGCGGGTGTTCGACGACCACCAGATCGCCCGCATCCTCGGTGGTGAGCAGTTCATCACGCCCATCCCCGACGGCGTCCGCCAGGAGATCGCCAACCGGCGCATCACCCGGTTGGTCAAGGGCGATGACGGACAGGCCAGCTTCGAGACCATCGACGATCCCGCCGCCGTGATCAAGCTGGCGGCGCAGGCCGGCGCCCTCGAACTGGCGGCGGAGTTCGGGATCGAGCCCGAGCGCGCCAAGGCGTTCGGCTGGTCCACCCAGCTGGCGATCGGCGCGGGGGTGGACGCGCTGCGTGACGCCGGGATCCCGATCGTCCAGCGCTACCGCACCACCGGTGTCGGCAGCCAGCTGCCCGACCGGTGGGGCCTGCCCGACGCGATGCAGGACGACACCGGGGTGATCTTCGCCAGCGCCTTCCCCGGCATGGAGGAGATCACCGACGAGGTGACCCGCTTCGAGCAGGACGCCGCACGCCGGCAGCAACGCGACCAGCTGGCATCGGTGCGCGACCGGGTCGCCGCCGCGAGCCCCGACAGCGCGGCGCTGGCCGAGCTCGACAGCGAGCTCGCGGCACTGGACCGCCGTATCGAGGAGGAGGCCTACGACTTCGACCGCCGGTTCCTGTTCCGGGTGCTGTCGATGGGGCACTCGCAGTTCGCTGAGCTGATCGGCGCCCGCGGCCCCAACACCCAGATCAACGCCGCCTGCGCCTCCACCACCCAGGCCGTCGCCCTGGCGGAGGACTGGATCCGCGCGGGACGGTGCCGTCGCGTGGTGATCGTCGCCGCCGACGACGCCTCCTCCCGTGCGCTGCTGCCCTGGATCGGGGCTGGCTTCCTCGCCTCGGGTGCGGCCGCCACCGACGAGCGGGTCGAGGACGCCGCGCTGCCCTTCGACCGGCGTCGCCACGGCATGCTGCTCGGCATGGGCGCCGCCGGCATCGTCGTGGAGTCCGCGGAGGCCGCCCGCGAGCGGGGTATCACCCCGATCTGCGAGGTGCTCGGCGCCACCACGGCCAACAGCGCCTTCCACGGCACCCGTCTCGACCTCGACCACATCGGCCAGGTGATGGAGGACGTGGTCGGCCAGGCCGAGGCCCGCGGGGTGTCGCGACAGGCGATCGCACCGGACACGGTCTTCGTCTCCCACGAGACCTACACCCCGGCGCGCGGTGGCAGCGCCTCCGCGGAGATCCACGCGCTCAAGCAGGTCTTCGGCGCGGCCGCGGACCGGATCGTCATCGCCAACACCAAGGGCGTCACCGGACACCCGATGGGCGTCGGCGTGGAGGACGTTGTCGCCATCAAGGCCCTGGAAACGGGCGTGGTCCCGCCGGTACCGAACTACCGGGAGGTCGATCCGGAGCTCGGACAGCTCAACCTGTCCCGCGGTGGGTCCTACGACGTCAACTACGCGCTGCGGTTGGCAGCCGGGTTCGGTTCGCAGATCTCCATGATGCTGCTGCGCTGGACCCCGACGCCCGACCGGCAACGGCGTGCACCCGACAACCTCGGCTTCACCTACCGGGTGACCGACCCGGCCGCCTACCGCGGCTGGCTGGCCCGCATGGTGGGCCGCGAGGAGGTCGACCTCGAGGTCAAGAGCCGGTGGCTGCGCGTGGTGGACACCGGCCCGGCCGGCCAGGCCCACAGCCCCGGTTCCACCCGGGTGGAGGTGCCGACGGCCGGCGCCGCGCCGGCGGCAGCGGCCAGCGCCCCGGCACCGGCACCGGCCAGCCCCGCCCCGCCGGCGGCCAGCGCGCCGCCGGAGCCCGCGGCACCGGAGGTGCCGGCCGGCGATCCGCTCGAGGAGCGCATCCTCGCCCTGGTCGCGGACCAGACGGGCTACCCACCGGAGATGCTCGACCTGGAGCTGGACCTCGAGGCCGACCTCGGGGTGGACACCGTCAAGCAGGCGGAGCTGTTCGTCGCGGTCCGTGAGCTGTTCGACATCGAGCGGGACGACTCGCTGAAGCTCAGGGACTACCCGAGCCTCAACCACGTCATCGGGTTCGTACGGGATCGTGCGCCGGCAGAGGTGCTCGCGTCCCTGGCGCCTGCCGCCCCCGCCACCGCCGCGCCCGCGGCGCCGGCACCCGCAGCCGCGCCACCGTCTGACGAACCCGCCGGTGACCCCGTCGAGGCGGCGATCCTCGAGCTGGTCGCGGAGCAGACGGGCTACCCACCGGACATGCTCGACCTGGAACTGGACCTCGAGGCCGACCTCGGGGTGGACACCGTCAAGCAGGCGGAGCTGTTCGTCGCGGTCCGTGAGACCTTCGACATCGAGCGGGACGACTCCCTGCAACTGCGCGACTACCCCACCTTGAGCCACGTCATCGGGTTCGTGCGTGACCGGGCCCCCGCAGCGGTGCTGGATGCACTCGCACCGGCGGCACCCGCCGCCGCGCCCGCGCCGGCGGCGCCCGCCCCGGCCACCGCTCCTGCACCGGCCGCGGCGGCTGCGCCCGCGGAGGACCCCGTCGTGGCGGAGATCCTCGGCTTGGTCTCGGAGCAGACCGGCTATCCGCCGGAGATGCTGGACCTGGAGCTCGACCTCGAGGCCGACCTCGGGATCGACACGGTCAAGCAGGCGGAGCTGTTCGTGGCGGTGCGTGACCGCTACGACATCGAGCGGGACGACTCGCTGCAGCTGCGGGACTACCCGACGCTCAACGACGTGATCGGGTTCGTCCGCGACCGTGTCCCCGACCTCGCGGCCCCGGCGGCAGCTGCCCCCGCAGCGACGCCCGCGACGGCCACCGGCGACGCACCAGCCGACGCAGCAACCGACCCCGTCGAGGCGGAGATCCTCGGCCTGGTCTCGGAGCAGACCGGCTACCCGCCGGAGATGCTGGACCTGGAGCTGGACCTCGAGGCCGACCTCGGGATCGACACGGTGAAGCAGGCGGAGCTGTTCGTGGCGGTGCGTGAGCGCTACGACATCGAGCGGGACGACTCGCTGCAGCTGCGGGACTACCCGACCCTCGCCCACGTCATCGGGTTCGTCCGGGACCGGGCACCAGAGGCCGCCGCACCGGCGGCCGCGGAGGCCCCCGCGGCGACGACCGCACCGACCGCCGGTGCCGACCCCGTCGACACCTCGCGGTTCCCACGGCGCGTGCCGGTCCCGGTCCTGCGTCCGGCGACCGAGCTGTGCGTGCCCACCGGACTCGACCTGGACGGCGCCCGCCTGGTGCTGCTGCCCGACACCTCCGGTGCCGCCGACCAGCTCGCGGCGGCACTGGCGGAGCACGGCGCCGAGGTGTTGACCGCCCCGGCCGCGCCGAGCGCAGAGGAACTGAACGAGCAGCTGGAGGCCTGGCAGCAGGAGGCACCGATCAGCGGCGTCATCGGGCTCGCCGGGCTGGACCTCGCACCCTTCGACGAACTCGACGCCGACGGCTGGCGCGAGGGGCTCAGGGTCCGGGTCAAGCTGCTGGCCGAGACCGCGCGGACGCTGTACGACCAGCTGGAGGCGGGCGCGGCCTTCGTGACCGCGACGCGCCTCGGTGGTCGGTTCGGCTACGACCAGGACGGTGCGAGCGACGTGCTCGGCGGTGCTGTCAGCGGCTTCACCAAGGCGCTGGCCCGCGAGCGGGAGGATGCGATCGTCAAGGTGGTGGACAACGCCGCCGACGACGACGTGGCCGTGATCGTCAGCCGGCTCGTCGCCGAGCTGCAGTCCGACCCCGGCGTGGTCGAGGTCGGCTACGTCGACGACGCCCGCTACAGCATCGGCTTGGAGGAGCGCGACACCACGCCGGACGAGGCCCGCGCCCTCAGCCCCGACGACGTGTTCGTGGTCACGGGTGCCGCCGGCAGCATCGTCAGCGCCATCACCAACGACCTGGCCACGGGTGCCGGCGGTGGGACCTTCCACCTGCTGGACCTCACGCCCGAACCCGACCGCGAGGACGCGGACCTGGTCCGCTTCGTCGAGGACCTCGACGGGCTCAAGGCCGACCTCGCCCAGCGGATGAAGGACAGCGGGGAGAAGGCGACCCCGGCGAAGGTCAACCGGGCGCTGGCGGGGATCGAGCGGTCCCGTGCCGCGCTGGACACCATCCTGGCGGTGGAGGCCGCGGGCGGCACCGCCCACTGGCACCAGGTCGACCTCACCGACGGCGACGCCGTCGGGGCCGCCATGGCCGCCGCGACGGACACCACGGGCCGGATCGACGTGCTCCTGCACGCCGGTGGGCTGGAGATCAGCCACTTCCTCCCCGACAAGCCCCAGAAGGAGTACGACCTGGTCTTCGACGTCAAGGCCGACGGCATGTTCCACTGCCTGCGCGGTCTCGGTGACGCGGAGCTCGGCAACCTGGTGGTGTTCAGCTCGATCGCCGGCCGGTTCGGCAACGGCGGGCAGACCGACTACAGCGCCGCCAACGACCTGCTGTGCAAGACGGTGGCCGCCCTGCCGCGACTGCGGCCGGGCGCCCGCGGGATCGCCCTGGACTGGACAGCCTGGGGTGGGATCGGCATGGCCACCCGCGGCTCCATCCCGAAGATGATGGAGTTCGCCGGGATCGACATGCTGCCGCCGGAGATCGGCATCCCGATCGTCCGTCACGAGGTGGAAGCAGCCGGTGACGGCGGGGAGTCCGTGGTCGCCGGTGCCCTCGGCCTGCTGCTCGAGGAACGGCACACCACCGGCGGGCTGGACCCCGCCGCCCTCCTGGCCAGCGTCGACGCCCGGGGCCCGATGCTCGGGCAGCCGGTGGCGGTCACCCTCGCCGAAGGGTTGGTGACCGAGGTCGAGCTCGACGCGACGCAGCCCTTCCTGGACGATCACCGCATCGACGACACCCCGGTGCTGCCCGGTGTGATGAGCGTGGAGAGCTTCGCGCAGGCCGCGCAGCTGCTGGCGCCCGACCACCACGTGGTCGCGGTGGAGGACGTCGCCTTCGACGCCCCCTTCAAGCTGTACCGCGATGAGCCGCGACGGGCACGCGTCAGTGCCCGCCTCACCCCGGGGCCGGACGACACGTTGGTGGCGCAGTGCAACCTCATCGGGCAGCGGACCCTGGCCAACGGCACGGAACAGGTCACCGAGCACGCCAGCGGACGGGTGATCCTCGCGCCGACGGCACCCGAGTCGCCCGCCGGCACGTTGCCGTCCACCGACGTGGACACGACGGTGGCGGCGCAGGACATCTACCGGATCTACTTCCACGGCCCGACCTACCAGGTACTGGCGTCGGCATGGGCCGAGGACGGCGAGGCCGTCGGTGCCCTGGCCGACGACCTGCCGGCGAACCACGACCCCGCGGATGCGCCGACGGTCACCGCGCCACGGCTGCTGGAGCTCTGCTTCCAGGTGGCCGGCGTCCACGAGCTCGGCACCTCCCACCGGATGGCGCTACCGGCACGGATCGAGCGCCTCGAGGTGTTCGGACCGATGGGTGACGACGCCCCCTGCTGGGCGGTAGCCGCCCCCGACGAGGAGGGTGCTGATGCCGAGGTGGTGGACGCCGAAGGTCGTGTGCGGCTGCGCCTGCACGGTTACGGCACGACGGTGCTGCCGGACGGCCCCGACGAGCAGCTCCTGGCCCCCCTCAGCGCGGCGATGCGATGACCGGGGCGGCGGTGGGATCCGAAGATCGGTTGAACGCGGGCGCGCCCACCCGGTTGGCCGTCCTGACCTGGGGGGCGCCGGCGGTCCGGATGATCCGGGCCGCCCGGGAACACGCGGGGGAGCAGGGCCGCCCACTACGGCTGATCGCCGTCCACCCCGACGCGGAGCGTGACGCGCTGTTCGTGCGCGCCGCCGACGAGGCGGTGGCCCTCGGTGACGGGGACGCGTCCACAGGCATGCGGGGCACCCTCAGCATCGCTGCCCCGGACCTCGCGCTGATCGAACGGGCCCTGGTGGCCTCCCGTGCGGACGCGGCCTGGGCCGGTTGGGGCCCGCTGGCGCAGGTCCCCGGTCTGGCCGAGGTGTGCGAACGACACGCGTTGCTGCACATCGGCCCGAGCGCGCGCGTGCTGCGTCGCCTCCGCGATCCGGAGGCGCTGGCCGACCTTGCCGCCCAGGCGGGTGTACCGCTGGTGGAGGAGGAGCGGGTCGACGACCTGGCGCACCGCTATCTCGACGTCCTGACCCTGTCCGACGGGCGCGGCACCGCCTGGGCCGTGGATGTCCACGACGGCACCCTGCAGCGCCGCACCGAGAAGGTGTTGGTGGAGTCCGCGACCTCGGCCCGCGCCGGCGTCGACCTCGATGCGTTGCGCGCCACCGCGGAGCGACTCCTCACCCTGTCGGGTTTCGCCGGTGCCGCCACCGTCACCTTCGTGCGCCCCGACCAGCGCCCGCAGGCCGCCCTGCTGCGCATCAGCGTCGGAGTACCGCTGGGCCACGGCATCACCGAGTCGACCGCAGGGCTCGATCTCTCCAAGCTCCAGCTCCACCTCGGCACCGGCGGTCGGCTGGAAGGCACCCCCCCGAGCCCCCGTGGGCACGCCATCTCCGTGCGGCTGACCGCGGAGGACGCCGAGGCCGCGCTCAGCCCGGCACCCGGACGCATAGACCTGCTGCAGCTGCCCACCGGGCCCGGGGTCCGCGTGGACACCGGCGTCACCGAGGGGGACGACCTCGCTGCCCACGCCGATCCGACCATCGGCGAGGTGGTGGCGTGGGGTCGTGACCGGGAGGAGGCCCGGGTCCGCCTCTCCCTCGCGCTGTCGAACCTGGCCATCGCCATGGACGGTGGCACCACCAACAAGGGGTTCCTGCTCGACCTGCTCAGCCGACCCGAGCTGCTCACCGGCAGCTACGACACCCGGTGGATCGACCGGGTGGTCCGCGCCGGTGACCTCGGCGGTGCCCAGCACGCCGACCTCGCCGTGCTGATCGCCGCGGTGGACGCCGCCGACGCGGAGGAACGCTTCGACCAGGCGCAGCTGCTGGGTTCCGCTGCCCGCGGCCGGCCCCGCATCTCCACCGAGGTGGGGCGCACCATCGAGCTGGTGCACGCCGGGCACGACTACGCCATCGAGGTGCTCAGGACCGGGCGCCGCCAGTACCGCCTGGCCGTGGACGACGCCCATCTGGAGCTGTCCGTCAACCGCCTCGGACGCCATCAGAGCCGGGTCGAGGTAGGCAGCCGCTCCGTGGCGGTCATCTCCTCGGTCCAGGGCGGCGACCACCTCGTGGAGGTGGATGGTGTCCCGCACCGCCTGCGGCGGCGCGACGGCGGTGTGGTCCGCGCCCCGAGCCCCGGTGTTGTCGTGGCCGTCCCGGTCAGCGCCGGGCAGGAGGTGGCGGCCGGTGACCCCCTCGCGGTGCTCGAGAGCATGAAGATGGAGCGGGCGGTCCCTGCACCCTTCGACGGCCGGGTCCGCCACGTGCTGACCGGCACCAACGTGCAGGTGGACGCCGGCGGCGCGCTGGTGGAGCTCGACCCGCTCGGCGCCCGACCGGCGCGGATCACGCGGCCGCGACTCACCTTCCCCGCTACAGCCGTCGATGCTGAGCCGGTCGGCTACGAGGCACGTGTCGCGCAGCTCGCCGACGTCCGACGCTTCTTCCAGGGCTTCGAGCTCGCGCCGGACACCGCGCGCGAGATCGCCGCCGCAGGCACACCTGACGGCCAGCGTGATGCGCGCGTGCTCCGCGCGGAGATCGCCGCGCTGGAGGTGTTCGCCGACCTCCGGGCGCTCTTCCGCGCCCACCGAGATCAGGAGGAGGATGCCGACGACCCCCTGCTGGTCCGCAGCCCCGAGGAGCACCTGCACGCCTACATGCGCGCGATCGACACCGCCGGTGAGGGACTGCCGGAACGCTTCCTCGCCGACCTCGACCGGGCGCTGGCGCACTACGGCATCGACGACCGTGAGCGGACCCCGGCGTTGGAGGAGGCGCTGTACTGGCTCTTCCGTGCGCAGCGGCAGGTCGCGCAACAGGTGCCGGCCGTGGTGCCGCTGCTGCAGCGCTGGCTGAAGGAGGGCATCGACCCCTACAGCGACGCGGGCGCCTGGGCCCGGCACGTCCTCGACCGGCTGGTGGCGGCCACGGTGCGCACCCAGCCCCAGGTCGCCGACCTTGCCCGCGAGGTACGCCACCGCCTGTTCGAGGCCATCGAGGTGGAGGAGGCCGAGCGGCGGGAGCTGGCAGCGGTACAGCGCCATCTCACCGCGCTCCGGCGCCCGGAGCTGCACCCCTCGGTGCACCGCCGTCACCGCGAAGCGGTGGTCGCCTTCCCGACACCCCTGGCGCCCCTGCTGCTCGGCCGTCTGGCCGATGACCCCGAGGGCCTCGGTCCGGTCATCCTCGACCTCCTGACCCGGCGGTACTACCGCCTCGACGTTGACGTGGAGCTGGAGCACTACCTCGACGGACGCGTGGTGCACGCGGCGCTCGAGGAGGATGGGGAGACCGTCCACACCCTGGCCACCTGCGTGGCACTGAAGGAACTCGAGGGGCGGGCCCGGGAGCTGGCCGGGCTGATCCGTGACCTCGCGCACGACGCCGAGGTGCGGGTCGACGTCCACACCTGGTACGACGACGCGCCGGGTGATGACGACGCGTTGGCGGCCGAGGTCGCCGCGGGCTTCGCGCCGCTCAGAGGTCTGTCACAGCTGCGCCACGCCGCGGTGAGCGCGGTGCCGCGTGGGAGTGCAGACGCCGCACCGACCCTGCGCCAGGTGACGTTCCAGCCCGACGGACAGGGTGGTCTCGAGGAGATCACCACGCTGCGCGGGCTCCAGCCGGTGATCGCCCAGCGCCTCGAGCTGTGGCGCTACGAGCACTTCGATCTCACCCGGCTCCCTGCGGAGCCCGGCGTGCACCTCTACCGCGCCGTCGCTCGTTCCAGCCCCTCCGACGAGCGACTGTTCGCGATGACCGAGGTCCGCACCCTGACCCCGGTCCGCGACGGCGGTGGCCACGTGCGCCGCTACGTTGAGGTGGACTGGGCCGTCTCCCGCACCTTCGAGGCGATGCGCAGCGCCCTCTCAGCCATGCCGCTGCGCGCCCGACCGGTGTGGAACCGGGTCACGATCCACGTCTGGCCCGTCGTGGAGCTGTCCACCGCGCAGTTGTCGCGGATGGCCAACGAGCTCGCACCCGCGGCCGGGGGCCTCGGGCTCGAGCGCGTGGACGTGAACTGCCTCCGCCGTGATCCCGAGACGGGAGTGGTGGAACCGCGTGTCCTGCGGCTCGCGCGGTCGGTGGACGCCGGCTTCACGGTGACGGAGAGCCCGCCACCAGAGGCGCCGCTGCAGCCCCTCGACGACTACGGCCAGAAGGTGGTGCGCTGTCGTCGGCGCGGCACCCCCTACCCCTACGAGCTCCTGAAGCTGCTCACCGCGCAGGGTGCCGGCGGGATGACGGAGATCACCGGCGGCCAGTTCGTCGAGCACGAGCTCGAGGACGGCCGGCTGGTCGCCGTGGAACGGCCACCGGGCAACAACCCGTCCGGCATCGTGGTCGGCACGGTCACCAACACCTCCGAGCGGCACCCCGAGGGCATGACCCGGGTCGTGCTGCTCGGCGACCCGACCAAGGCGCTCGGTGCGATCACCGAGGCGGAGTGCGACCGGATCATGGCCGGTCTCGACCTCGCCGAGGAACACGGCTATCCCGTGGAGTGGTTCGCCATCTCCGCCGGGGCCCGTATCGCCATGGACTCCGGGACGGAGAACATGGACGGTGTGGCCGCGGTGCTGCGACGGCTGATCGAGTTCACGCAAGGAGGCGGCGAGGTCAACGTCGTCGTCACCGGGATCAACGTCGGCGCCCAGCCCTACTGGAACGCCGAGGCCACGATGCTGATGCACACCAAGGGCATCCTGGTCATGACCCCTGACTCCGCCATGGTGCTCACCGGCAAGCAGGCCCTGGACTTCTCCGGTGGGGTGTCCGCGGACGACAACCACGGCATCGGCGGCTACGAGCGGGTGATGGGCCCCAACGGGCAGGCCCAGTACTGGGCCAGCGATCTGCTGGGCGCCTTCCGGGTGCTGCTGACCCACTACGAGCACACCTACATCGCCGCTGGGGAGCGGTTCCCCCGCCGCGCCGTCACCACCGATCCGGTCGAGCGTGACGTGCGGACCACCCCCCATCACCTTCCGGGGAGCTCGCTGGCCTCCGTCGGCGACATCTTCGACGACACGGCCAACCCCGGCCGCAAGCAACCCTTCGACATCCGGACCGTCATGCGCTCGGTCCTCGACGAGGACCGGCCCCCCATGGAGCGGTGGCGCGACCTGGCGGACGGCGACACCGCCGTGGTCTGGGACGCCCATCTCGCCGGTATCCCGGTGTGCACCATCGGCCTGGAGGCCCACGCGCTGCCACGGCGTGGTGTCGTGCCCGCTGACGGGCCCGAGGGGTGGACCTCCGGCACCCTGTTCCCGATGTCGTCCTGGAAGGTGGCCCGGGCGGTCAACGCCGCGAGCGGCTGTCGGCCGCTGCTGGTGCTGGCCAACCTCTCCGGCTTCGACGGCTCACCGGAATCGATGCGCAAACGGCAGCTGGAGTTCGGCGCGGAGATCGGCCGGGCGGCCGTGAACTTCGAAGGGCCGATCGTGTTCTGCGTGGTCAGTCGCTACCACGGTGGGGCCTTCGTCGTCTTCAGCCAACGGCTCAACGAGAACCTCGTGACCCTGGCGGTCGAGGGGGCGCACGCCTCGGTCATCGGTGGGGCCCCGGCGGCCGCCGTGGTGTTCGCCGGGGAACTGGCCAAACGCACCGCCCGGGACGAGCGGGTCACGGCGCTGGCCGCCGAGGTGGAGGCGGCCACCGGTGCCGAGCGCGCCACGCTGCGCACGGAGCTGGACGCGCTGACCGCCGAGGTCCGCTCGGAGAAGCTGGGGCAGCTGGCTGCGGAGTTCGACGAGATCCACTCGGTGGAGCGTGCCCGCGACATGGGCTCGGTGACCGACATCATCCCGGCCGCGCGCCTGCGACCGGAACTCGTCGCGGCCGTCGAGGCGGGGATGGCCCGCGAGCTCGAGCGGGTCGGCCTGGCGCGGTGAGCCGAGCGGGGCCGGGCGCGCCGCGCTCAGGCCCCGCGTCGCTCCGCGGTCATCGCCTCGTCGATGGCCAGCACCATCGGTGGCTGCAGCTGCACGTCCAGGACCAACCAGGTGCCGACCTCGGTCCCTTCGGGAACGTCGGCCAATGGGAGCCGCACGGGCGTGCGGCTCGGTCCGGCGGCCAACACCACCATGTCGTCCTCGATGGCGGTGACCACCGCACGGTCGTTGGCGATACCGGAGGGATCGGCGTGCACGGCGGCTCCTTGCGCACGTTGCAGCGGGGTGCGGGACCACCAGCTTAGGGACGCTCGCGGACCGCGCGCTGCGCCGTCGCCTCCGGCGCGTCATCGTCGCCCTCCACCGCCTCCAGCGCCCGGATCCGCGCCAGGGTCGCCGCGTCCCGGGTGCGCCGCGCCTGCGTGTCCTCGGCCTCCCGCTGGGACGCCCAGCGCAGGAACAGCACGCCGATGATGCCCCACAGCACCAGGCCACCACCGACGTTCATGACCACCCCGGCCGCCTGCTGGTCAGAGGTCGGATCGAAGCCGAGCCACAGCGGCGGCGCGAGCTCGTACAGCCCGTACAGCGGCAGGGGCGAGAAGGTCAGGAACGCGGCCGGCACGAACATCAGCACCGAGGAGGCGAACAGGTAGAAGGCCCTGAGCGGCTCCTCGATGTGGTTGTCCGCCGGCACCTTCTGCATCGCTGGCCACCACCAGATCAGGGCGGCACCGAGGTGGAGCACATCCACGCCGAAGGAGCCGAGCTGGGTGACCTTGAGGGTGTCGATGGTGATGGGCAGATGGGTGCCGAACAGCACCGCGTTGAACACCAGCAGCGCGATCGGCCACGACGTCGCCGCCCCCAGCGCCTGGCGCCGGCGCGTGCCCTCCGGGAACCACCGCAGCACCAGCCAGTCCGGCAACCCGGCCAGCAGCAGGGGAGCGGCGATGAAGGTGTAGACCACGTACCGGGCGATCCCGATGGTGGCGAAGTAGCCCACCCCGAGCTGCCCGATCGGCCACTCGGAGACGATGAACAGGGCGAGGACCCCGAACACCCACCGTCGCAGCAGCTTGGGGTCGACGGCCCGGCCGGCCCGACGGTGGGCGAACAGGTAGCCGCCGATCAGGGCAGCGGACACCACCCACACACCGAGGAAGGGGGTGTAGCGCCAGGTCCAGATCTGACCCGGGGTGGAGGAGCACCACCACGCGACGTTCACGACCACTCCTCCGTGATCCGCGGTAGGTCGGCGATCCAGTCGGAGCGGCGCGCCCCGAAGGGCCAGGTCCTGAGCGCCTCGCCGTCGGCGTCGAAGCCGATCACCTGCGCCGGGTGGCCGATCAGGTCGCCCTCGCCGCGGGGATCCGGGCCCTCCACGACCGGGCCGGGGAGGTCGAGCTGCGCCAGCGCATCCTCCACCACCTCGAGATCGCCGTGCAGGCCGATCATCCGGGAGGAGAAGTTGGCCACGTACTCCCCGATCCGCTCCGGGGTGTCCCGATCGGGGTCGACGGAGACGAACACCACGTCGATGTCGTCGTAGGAGACCCCGGCGGTGTCCATCGCGGAGGCGATGGCGGCGAGGTGCACCGGGCAGATGTCGGGGCAGCTGGTGTAGCCGAAGAACAGCAGGGTGGGGGTACCGGCGAAGGCGTCACCGAGTGCCACCGCGTTGCCGTCGACGTCCTCGAGCGTGGCCTGGGGCATCGACCGCTCGCGCTCCAGGGGGATCCCGCGCCAGCCGTCGGGGCCGGGCTCGAGCCCCTGGGCGGCGATCGCCGTGGCACTGGCGGGGCCACAGGCGACCGCGAGCAGGCCGGCCAGCAACAGCCACACCAGGGTGGTGCTGCGGGTGGTGGTCTCGCGCGCGGTGCTCACGGGTCGAGCTCCTCGTCGAAGGACTCCTCAGCCAGATCCAGCAGGTCACGGACCTCAGCGGTGGTGGTGATCGGATCCGAGCGGTCGAACTCCAGCGTCACCTCGAAGCTGCTGCCCAGCACGACGTCGTCGGAGGGACCGATCATCATCAGGTGCAACCCCCCGGGGCGGAACCGTACGGTCTCACCGGCGGGCAGCGGCACCTCGTCGAGGGTGACCATGGTGGCCTGCCCGTCGTCGATCCGGGTCTCGTGCAGCTCGATGGCCACGGCCGCGTCGGTCTCCACCGCCACGAGCGCGTCGTCACCGTCGCCGGCGTTGTCGATGGTCAGGACGATCTGGCCGCTGCCGGCGCGCGGCTCCGCGGCCTGGACCGCCCCCACCTCCAGCGCCGGGTCACCTTCGGGTCCACACCCCACCACCAGCAGCAGGGCCGCCGCCACCCCCGTGACCACCGTCCAGCGCCGTGGCCCGGGTCGTGGCCCGGACCGGTCGAGGCGGGCGGTGGGTGGGGTCCTGGTCACGGCATCCCTCAGGGGGTGGGCACGGCACGGCAGCACCATGGTGCCCTGTCCACGGGTGAACGCGGTACATGGCGCTGACACCGACGCCACCGGTCGTGGTCACAGGCTCGCGAGCACCTGGGTGGCAAGGATCTTGACCACGAAGGTCGGCGGGAAGAGCAGCGCGTAGGCCAGGTTGACCCGGTCGTCACCGTCCGTGCGCTCGATCGCGAAGGCGAGGATCGCGGGCTGGTTCTGCACCCCCGCCAGGGTGCCGGCGACCCGCGGGCTGCCGTACTGCAACGACCGGGAGAGCACCAGGATCGCCACCGCCATCGTGCTGGTCACCGCCACCCCCAGGGTGACCAGGGCGGGGCCGCGACCGGAGGCCAGCGCCGCGGTGAGGTCGGGACCGGCGTTCAGCCCGACGGTGGCCAGGAACACCAGGATGCCCAGCTGGCGCAGCGCCTGGTTGGTGGCGTAGGGCAGCTGCCAGCTCAACGGGCCCGTGTGCCCGATGCGGCCGAGCACCAGGCCGACGAGCAACGGCGCCGCGGCCGTCCCCAGCGTCAGCGTCATCCCCGGCAACGCGATCGGGATCACCCCGACCGCCAGGCCCACCGCCAGCCCGAGGGAGAAGCCGATGGGGTCGGCCACCACCGCCGCACGTTCGGAGTTGCCGAGCTCCGTGGCCACCTCCGGCAGGCGGTCGCGCGGTGCCACCACCCGGATGCGGTCCCCGAGCTCCACCACCAGGTCCGGGCGGGCCACCAGGTCCACGTCCCCACGCCGCACGAACCCGGCGATGGCGTCGAAGCGGTCCAGGTCCAGCTCCGCGACCGTCACGCCCGCGTACCGGTTGTTGGAGAGCACGATGCGCTGGAAGTCGACCTCGTGTCGGTCGAGGGGCAGGTCGTCCTCCGCCACCTCGCCGACACGCTCGACGAACACCTCCAGGGCGGGTGCGGGACCGATGACGGTGAGCAGATCGCCGGCCCGGGGACGCTCGTCCGGCTGCGGCGTCCACTGGGAACCGGCGCGGGCGAGGCGGGAGAACACCAGCTCGGCGCCCTCGAAGTGGCGCAGCTCATCGAGGGCCGGCAGACCATCGGTGGTGACCCGTACGGTGCGGTAGTCCGCCGGCTGCGGTGGCTCGCGGTCCTCGCGGGTGGGGGAGCGCCGGTTCCAGGCCTGCCCGAGCACGATGGCGAGCAGGACCCCGACGATGCCGAAGGGGTAGCTGATGGAGTAGCCGACCACGGGCTCCGTCGACCCGGTGGCGTCCACAGCAGCAGCCAGGCCGGGAGTGTTGGTCAGCGCACCGGCGTACACCCCGGCGACGTCGGCGGTGCTGAGCCCGAGCAGTGGCCCCAGCACCGCCGCCAGGGCGGCGATCACCGCCAGCACCACCACCGATGCCAGGATGGCACGGGCGTTGCGCCTGAGCCCCGAGAAGAAGGACGGGCCGCCGGCCAGGCCGATGGCGTAGGCGAACAGCGTCAGCCCCAGGGTGCCGAGCAGGTCCGGCACGGTCCCGGCCAGCTCCGGCAGCAGTGCGGACAGCGCCAGACCGGCGAACAGCGCACCACCGGGTCCGATGCTGACCCCGGCGACCCGTACCGCACCGAGTGCCGTCCCGAGCGCCAGCACGAGGAACAGCGACAGCAGCGGGGCGCCGCTGAGTAGCTCGCTGATCGCGTCCACGTCCGGCCTCGTCGACACCCGGCTGATGGCGGCAGACTAACCGCGGACCCGGACCTACCCTCCGGGCAGGGGTGCCCGCAGCGACCGGTGGCCCCACGGAGACGGCAGTGGCGGAGCTCAGCGCCGGTGAGGTGCTCGCGGTCGTGCTCGGCGTCGCGCTGGTGCTGATCGGTGCCACGGGTGCCACCATGACCCAACGCCACCTCGATGCCACGGGCCGCTCCCGGCTGGCCCTGCTGGCCCTGGTGCCCTACGGCGTGCTGATCGGTGCCGGGGCGGCCCTGGTCCGTGGCTGGGACCTCGCGGCCGCGCTGGTGGTCGGGGCGGTGCTCGTCCCGGTGGTCGGCGCCGCCGGCCGGGTGATCGAGGTCCGTCGCGCGCGCCGTGCCCGGGACCGATCCTGAGGCTGGCAGCTCCTCCGCCCGGAGGGTGAGCGGTTCCTCCCCGCGGACGATGGGTCGGTGTGCGCAGGTACGTAGCGTGGGGTGCCAACCTCGGAGAGGAGAACCCCGTGACCGCGACCACCGACGCGGCGACCCCCGTGGAGGTGTCGGGGCTGACCAAACGCTACGGCGAGCAACTCGCCGTCGACGGCGTCAGCTTCGCGCTCCCACCCGGCCGGGTCGTCGGCTTCCTCGGCCCCAACGGGGCGGGCAAGTCCACCACGATGCGGATGATGATCGGGCTGACCGCACCCACCGCCGGTACCGCCACCTTCGGCGGTGTGCCCTTCCACGACCTCGACGATCCGGTGCGCACCGTCGGTTCCATCGTCGACGGTGTCGGCTACCACCCGGGCCGCAAGGCCATCGATGAGCTGCGCATCACCGCGACCACCAGCGGTATCGGGCGGGAACGGTGCGATGAGGTGATGGAGCTCGTCGGCCTGCAGGAGGCGGCCACCAAGCGGGTCGGCCAGTTCTCCCTCGGGATGCGTCAGCGGCTGGGTCTCGCCCAGGCCCTGCTCGGCGACCCGGAGGTGCTGTTGCTCGACGAACCCGCCAACGGCCTGGACCCGGAGGGCATCCACTGGGTCCGCCAGCTCCTGCGCCACCTCGCCGGTCAGGGTCGTTCCATCCTGGTCTCCTCCCACCTGCTGGGGGAGATCTCCCGGCTGGCTGACGAGGTGATGGTGATCCGGCGCGGTCGGCTGGTCGCCAACGCCACCGTGGACGAGCTGACCGGGGCCGCCGCCGGCGGGACCGCGGTCCGCTCCGCCGCCGACGACCGGCTCACCGAGCAGCTCGAGGTGGCGGGCGCCGAGGTGACCCGTACCGACGGGCTGCTGGTGGTCTCGCTGCCGCCGGACGAGGTCGGTCGGATCGCCCTCGCGGCCCAGGTCGCCCTCTTCGAGCTCCGACCGGCGGTCGCCGAGCTCGAGGACGTGTTCATGGAGCTGACCGCCGGGGGAGGGATCGGCTGATGTCGCTCATCGTCGCAGAGGTCCGCAAGCTCACCACCGTGTGGACGACGGCCATCCTCACCCTGGTCGGCGCCGCCGTGGCCGTGGTCGGTGGTGCCTTCTTCGTCTTCGAGTCGGAGTTCTCGGGCGCGTTCCTCGGCCAGGACGCCCAGATCGCCGCGGTCATCGACCAGGTCGGTGGCATCGCGATCGTCGCGACGATCGTCGGCCTGCTCTCGGTGACCACCGAGTTCCGCCACGAGACCATCGGTCGCACCCTGCAGCTGGTACCGAGCCGCACCCGGGTCGTCGCATCGAAGATGGTGGTAGGTGCGGTGTACGGGGTCCTCTTCTTCGTGCTCGGCGCGCTGCCCCTGTTCGGGGTGATGCTGGTGTCCGGGCAGGAGCTCGAGTTCGGCGAGCTGACCCGAGAGGCGTTGTGGCAGGGGCCCGTCGGCCTCGTCCTCATGACGGTGTTCGGTGTGGCGCTCGGGGCGCTGCTGCGCAGCCAGGTGGTCGCCATCTCGCTCACGCTGGTCTACTTCTTCGTCATCGAGACGCTGTTCGTGCAGTTCCTGCCGGAGGTCGGGCAGTGGCTGCCCTTCCAGGCCCTCAACGCCCTGTTCGTCTCCGACGAGTCCGCCGCGGTGGCCGGTGACATGGCACAGACGGGGCTCGATCCCCTCGTGGGGCTCGCGGTGTTCGTCGGCTACACCCTGGCGGCCGCCATCGCCGCGGTGGTGCTCATGCGCACCCGCGACGTGTGAGGCTCACCCCCGGTCGAGGGCAGCGACCAGCGCGCCGACCTCGACCGGGGCCAGCACGCGTGCCTCCCGGTCTGCGAGATGCGCGTCCTCGTCCCGGCCCTCCTCGATCGCGGCGCACAGGGCGTGCAGGGCGGCCCCGTGATGGTCGATCCGGTCCCGCGCGTACGCCGGGCTGGCGCCCCGGGTGGCCATGAAGGGCCAGTCCGACGCCTGGAGCTGGGCCAGCTCCCGGGCCACCTGTGCCCGTTGGCGGTCCGTCCCCCGGCCGCCCGACAGCGCACGTCGTGCCCGCTCCTCAGCCTCCCTGAGCTGACGCCACAGCGGGCGGGTCTCCGGCGTGACCCAGCTCGCGTGGCCCTTGGCGTAGCCCCAGGAGGACTCGGGCAGGGTGAGCCGGCGGGTCGGCGGGTGCCGCTCCAGCCGCCCCGCCAGGGTCGTCGTCGTGAGCCGTGGGTCCTCGAGCACCCGCCGGAGGACCATCTCCAGGAACCCGATCCCCTCGAACCACCAGTGGCCGAACAGCTCGGTGTCGTAGGCGGCCACCACGACCCTGCCAGGACGGGGATCGAGCACCTCGCGCAGCACGCCGTGGAGGTGCTCAGCGTCGCGCTGGACCTGCGCGGCCGCCGGGTCCGGCTCGTAGACGTCCTTCGATCCCGGTGGCAGGGCATGGTCGGTGACCCGCCAGGAGGGGTGGGTGCCGAAGGTGCCCCGCGAGAAGTAGTCCCGGTACCACGGGTTGCCGGGGTAGCCCCCCGAGGGCGACCACACGTGGTAGGCCACGGACAGGTCGCGGGCGAAGGCGGCCACGCCGCTGTCGCCGATCCACACGGCGTCGTGGACCACCTCGTCCGGGTGCGCGGTGCCGGGTGTGGGGACCTCGGGACGTGCGGTCCAGTCACGTTCCGGCCCGCCGACCGCGCGGATCAACGTCGGTGCGTCCACCAGGACGTGGTCCACGCCGTGCGCGGCGTACACCTCCTCCAGGCCCGCCAGCCGCGGACCCGAGCGCGGCAGCACCGGGGTGCCCTGGGCGTCGACCCGTCGTGGCCGCGCCGTCGCGTCGGCCACCCGGCCGGCCGGGCGGTAGGCGAGTTCCGGCGGCCACAGGCCGGTGGGACGCGCCCCCGCCCAGCGGGCGTGGTGTTCCAGCCCGAGGGTGAGCTGCGCGTCCACCAGGTCGGGGTCGGGGGTCAGGGGCAGGTAGGCATGGGTCGCGGGGCCGCCGAGCAGCTCGATCACCCCCGCCTCGGCCAGCTCGCGCCACACCGCCAGCAGCCCGCCACGACGCTGCACGTCCTCGTGCAGCGCGAGCAGGTCCTGGTACCGGCGCCAGAAGAACCCCGCGAGGTCGCGGACGGCCGGTTCGAGGTGCAGGTGCCAGCGCTGCTCCTCCGCCCGCCACATCTGCCCGCCGAGCCAGGTGCCGAGGTCCCTGGCCGCGCGGTGGTCAGCGACCTGGTGGGCCACCGCCGGGGTCACGCCCAGCGTCAGCACCGCCCGATGCCCCTGGTCGGCGAGCCGCTCCAACATCGCCGTCACCGGGAGCCAGGAGGTCCCCCACGCCTCGAACAGCCACTCCTCCCCGACCGGCCACACCCCGTGGTTGCGGAGTTCCGGGAGGTGGGTGTGCAGCACCAGGGCGAGTTCGCCCGGCGCGGCGTCGCCCGCGGCAGCACCGCCGCCGGTCACACCGGCTCCCGGCAGACCGCGAGCAGGTCCAGGCTGGCATCGAGATCCTCGGTGCCGAGCCGGAAGTCCGCTTCCTCGGTCCCGTGGACCACCTCGCGGAGCCACGTCGGCCACGCCTCGGCCGGCGTCGCCCCGAGCAGCCGGGGCACCGACACCCCCCGTCGCGCCTCGAGCTGGGCCAGCCGGCCCGCATGGTGCACCCCCTGCACCTGCTCCACGAGCAACCCGGCACGGGTCAGCAACCGTTGCAGTTCGCCCGCGGTGAACTCCACGGTGTGGAAGGGGTTCACGGGCGTGTCGCTGTCGGGGGTGAAGGTCAGCCGGTTGGGGGTCGCGATCAGGAGCCGGCCCCCGGGCCGGGTGAGCCGGCGCATCTCGGCGAGGAACCCCGGGATGTCGTGCAGGTGCTCGATCACCTGGAAGGACACCACCACATCCACGTGTGCGTCCGGCACCGGCACGTCGCGCAGCTCGGCGGCCACCACCTCGATGCCGGCGTCGTCCGCGGCGTACCGCGACCGGGCGTGGGCGACGGTGGGCTCGTCGAGGTCCACGCCGATGACACGGTCGGCGCCGGCCGACCGCAACAGCACGAGGCCGTACCCCTCACCGCACCCGGCGTCGAGCACGACCGCGGCGTCGCGCGCGGCGACCACCCGGGCAGCAGCGCGGTAGGCCACCAGGTGGCGGAGGAACCAGTACCGCTCGTCCGGGATGCCGGGCAGGGTCCGTTCACCGGTCAGCGGCAGGGGATGGCCCTCTGACGGGCCGCAGGAGGCAGGCATGCCCGCAGCGTAGGTCCGTGCCGCCGCATCCCTTGATTTTGAGTGGTCACTCAAGTTCCATACGGTTCGGAGCGAACGGCGACCTACGCCGGTCGCGAGCCGACGCGAGAGGGAGCAGCGCATGAAGGTCATCGTCCCCGTCAAGCGCACACCGGACACCGCCGGGGAAAAGGTCATCGACCCGGGGAGTCTGACGCTCGATCGGGAGGCCGGCGAAGCCGTGCTCTGCCCGGTCAACGAGTTCTCCATCGAGGAGGCCGTGCGGCTGAAGGAGCAGCACGGCGCCGAGGTCACGGTGCTGGTCGTGGGCCCGGAGTCCGCCCAGTCGACCGTGCGCAAGGCCCTGTCCTACGGCCTGGATGCCGGTCTGCAGATCACCGACGAGGCGATCGCCGGGTCTGACTCGCTCGGGACCGCCCGGGTGATCGCCGCAGCGCTCGAGGAGGAGGAGTTCGACCTGGTGCTGTTCGGCGGCCAGTCAACGGACGCCCGCACCTCGCTCGTGCCGGCGGCGGTCGCGGAGCTGCTGGGCCTGCCCAGCCTGACCTACGCGCGCTACATGGAGGTCGACGGCGACGACGTCATCGTCCACCGCGAGCACGAGGAGGGCTGGGACGTCGTCGCGGCCAAGCTGCCGGCCGTGGTGAGCATCGTCGAGGCCATCAACGAGCCGCGCTACCCCTCCTTCAAGGGCATCATGGCAGCCAAGTCCAAGCCGCTCACGGTGAAGAGCCTCAGCGATCTGGGCGTGACGCCGGAGGAGGTCGGTGCCGGCGCCGCCTCGGCCACGATGTACGAGTTCGCGCCCCGTCCACCCAAGGAGGCCGGAACCATCATCGAGGACGATGGCAGCGGGGCCGTGGCCGCGCAGCTTGCTGACTGGCTGGTCGAGAAGAAGTTCGTCTGAGGGTCGTGGAGCCGTTCGAGGTGCCCCAAGGTGGGCGAGAGGTGAGGAACACAGATGACCGAGATGCTGGTCCTGATCGACCACAGCGACGCCGGCCCGAAGAAGGTGTCGTTGCAGATGCTGAGCAAGGCCCGTGAGCTCGCGGGGATCACCGGTGACGCCGTCGCCGCGGTGTGGTTCGGCCCGGGAGCGGCCGATGCCGCCGCGACGCTCGGCGCCCACGGTGCCGACAAGTGCTACCACTGGGACTCGCCCGACGCCATGGGCTACGTCACCCTGCCGCAGGTGGAGGTCCTCGAGGAGCTGATCGACGAGGCGGAGGCTGACACCCTGCTCTTCGCGTCGTCGAACCTGGTCAAGGATGTGGCGGCGCGGCTCGCGATCCGCATGGACGCCGGGGTGATCACCGACGTGTCCGGCATCGATCTGGCCGATGACGGGCGCTGGGAAGCCACCAAGGAGGTGTTCGGCGGTGACGTGATCACCAAGAGCACCATCGCCGAGGGCAAGCTCAGCTTCATCGGCGTGGCGTCCAACGCCTTCCCCGCGGAGCCGACCGACGCCGGCCCGGCCGAGCTGGTCGCCCTCGACCACACGCTGTCCGAGGAGGCGATGGCCGCGAAGGTCACCGAGGTGGAGAAGGTGGTCGCCGCCGACCGGCCCGACATCGGTGAGGCGGCCGTGGTCGTCGTCGGCGGGCGCGGGCTCGGCTCCGAGGACGGGTTCGGGCTCATGGAGCAGTTGGCCGACCTGATGGGCGCCGGGGTCGGCGCGTCGCGTGCGGCTACCGACGCGGGCTGGTACCCGCACCGCTACCAGATCGGTCAGACCGGCCGGACCATCTCCCCGACGCTCTACCTCGGGTCCGGCATCTCCGGTGCGATCCAGCACCGTGCCGGGATGCAGACCTCCCAGAACATCGTGGCGATCAACAAGGACGCGGAGGCCCCGATCTTCCAGATCGCCGACTTCGGTGTGGTCGGCGACCTCTACAAGGTGGTGCCCAAGCTCGTCGAGGAGCTCGAGAGCCGGGACTGACCCACACCGGACCCAGCGGTGCCCCGGCCGTGGTTGGCCGGGGCACCGTGCTGTCCGGATCGCTCGGTCAGCTGCGGGCGTCGTCGTCCTCGTCCTCATCCTCGCCGGTGAGCGCGTCCTTCGCGGCGTCGGCCACGCCCTTGGCGGTGTCCTTGGCCTCGTCGATGGCCTCGCCCGCCTTGCCCTTGGCGTGCTGGGTGCGGCCCTCGGAGGCCAGCTCCTCATCGCCGGTGGCCTTGCCCGCGGCTTCCTTCGCCTTGCCGACGAAACGGTCCTTGCTGCTCATGTACGGCTCCTGACGGCCTGCGCGGCCCTCGTGTGCTCGGTGATGCGTATCGTGCGGGTGGGAGAGGTGTTCGGTGGGCTGACGCTGGGGTCGAACGGCCGGGAGGGTGACCTGGGCGCCCGTCCGACCGTGGCCGCTCGACCGTGGTCGTCCTGCCCTGGCCGGTCCGCGCCTCAGCCTGCGACGTCCACCACCTCGGCATCGCTCACTCGGACCAGCACCGACGGTTCGACCCCGAACACCTGCGTCGGCGTACCTGCGGCTGCCCACACCTGCGGCAGCGCCGTGAGATCGCGGTCGCACAGCACCCGCAGCGCCCGGTCGAGGCCGAAGGGTGGCGTGCCGCCGATGGCGTAGCCCGTGGCCTCGCGGACCTCGGCGGCGGTGGCCTTGCGCACCACCTCGGCGTCGAGGGTGGTCGCCAGCCGCTGCTCGTCGACCCGGTTCGCGCCGGAGGTCAGGACCAGCACCGGCGCGTCGTCGGCCATGAACACCAGGGACTTCACGATCGCCGCCACCTCGCACCCGATGGCGCGGGCCGCGTCCTCGGCGGTGCGGGTGCCCTCCGGGAAGTCGGACACCTCGAGATCGAGGCCGCGCTCGGCCGCCCGAGCGAGGAACCGTTCAGCGCCGTTCGCCATCGAGGTCGCTCCTGATCGGGGAGGGTCCGGGCGTCAGCCCGCCAGCGTGACGCTGCCGCTGAGCGGCGGCGCGTCCGCGGCGAGCTCGACCACCACCTCGAGGGTGGCGCCCGGCTGCGGGGTGGCGACGATGCGGACCTCGCCGTTGGAGAACCAGCGGTCACCGCGGCCCACCGCGTCGAAGACCTCCACCTCGGCGCCGTCCACGCGGACCCGCCACGCCTCCTTCGGGGGCACGCGTCGGGCGAGGCGCTGCTGCCCCTCGATGTCCACGCGGGCGAAGCGCAGGTCGGTCCAGCCCTGCCACCGCTCCAGGCTGAGCAGGGTGAGGCGGTGCCCGAGCACCGTGCCGAGCTCCAGGCCGATCGGGAGCACCCCACCCGGCACGGGCGGGAAGGGGGCGTCGTAGGGCAGGTGGGGGGCACTCACGGTGGTCGCCTCGCCGGGTCGTATCGGGACACCGACGCTACCGTCGGGGCCACCATGACGTCCTACCTCGACCACGCCGCCAGTTCACCGCCCCGCCCGGAGGCGCGGGCGGCGTTGGCGCGCGCCCTGGACGCCGCCAACGCCTCGGCCACCCACCTCGCCGGCCAGGACGCCCGCGCGGTGGTGGAGGAGGCGCGCGAGGACGTGGCGGCGGCGCTCGGCTGCTCGCCCCACGAGGTGGTGTTCACCTCCGGCGGCACCGAGGCCGACAACCTGGCCGTCAAGGGCGTGGTGTGGGCGGCCCGCGAACGCACCCGCGGCGTGCCGCACCTGGTGACCACCGGCGTGGAACACCCCGCGGTGCTCGACGCGGCGCGGTGGCTGGCGGCGCGCGGGGACGCGGAGCTGACGGTGGTGGCCCCCCGTCGGGACGGCCGTGTCGAGGTGGAGCGGGTGCTCGACGCCGTGCGCCCGGAGACGGCGCTGGTGAGCGTGATGGCCGCGAACAACGAGCTGGGCGCGGTCAACGACGTCGTGACGCTGGCGGCGGCGCTGAGGGAGCGGGGGGTAGCGCTCCACACCGACGCGGTGCAGGCCGTCGCCACCCTGGACGTCGACGTGGCCCGGTGGGGGGTCGATGCGCTGGCGCTGTCGGCGCACAAGTTCGGCGGGCCCCAGGGCGTGGGCGTCGCGATGCTGCGCCGTGGGCTCGGTGTCGTGCCGCTGTCCCACGGCGGGGGGCAGGACCGGGGGGTGCGGTCCGGCACCTTCTCCGTCGGGCTGGACGCGGCCTGCGCAGCCGCGTTGACCGCCGCGGTGGCAGAGCGGGCAGCGGTGCGCGACCGGCTGCACGGGTGGACCGACCGGTTGGCCGGTGCCGTCGTCGCACTGCCTGGCGTCACACGCTCCGGGCCCACCGCGCCGGAGCACCGTCTGGCCTCGCACCTGCACCTGCTGCTCGAGGGTGTCGATCCGACGGCCCTGGCCCTCACCCTCGACCTGGCCGGGGTGGCCGCCTCCTCGGGTGCCGCGTGCGGCGCGGGCGCCGCGACGGCGTCGCCGGTGCTGGAGGCGTGCGGCCTCGGGGGCACCCCACTGCGGCTCAGCCTCGGGTGGTCCACGACCGCAGCGGAGGTGGACCACGCGATCGGGGTGCTCACCGCGGTGCTGCCGGCGCTGCGCGCCGGTGCCGCCCCCGCCGATGCGCTGCGTGCGGTCCGCACGGTCCCCGGCACGGTGGGTGCCTGATGGCGCGCGTGCTGGTGGCCATGTCGGGTGGTGTGGACAGCGCGGTCGCGGCCGCCCTGCTCGTCGACGAGGGGCATGAGGTCACGGGGGTGCACCTCAAGCTCGCCGACCTGCCGCTCGAGGACCAGGTCCCCGGGCACGGGTGCTGCACCCTGGACGACGCGCAGGACGCCCGCCGGGCCGCGCAGATCCTGGGGATCCCCTACTACGTGTGGGACATGAGCGAGGTGTTCGAGCGTGAGGTGCAGACGCCGTTCGCCACGGACTACGCCGACGGGGTGACCCCGAACCCGTGCGTGACCTGCAACGAGCGGGTCAAGTACGCCGCGCTGCTCGAGCGTGCGCGCGCCCTGGGGTTCGACGGCCTGGCCACCGGCCATCACGCCTGCCTGCGGCGCGATGGCACCCCCGTGGTTGAGCCGGGCACCGGGGCCGAGCTGCACCGTGCGGTGGACGAGGCGAAGGACCAGTCCTACGTCCTGTACGTGGCGACCCCGGACCAGCTGGCGCACACCCTGCTGCCGGTCGGTGAGCTGACCAAGGCGCAGGTGCGCCGGGTCGCCGCCGAGCGGGGACTGCGGGTGGCGAACAAGCCGGACAGCTACGACGTGTGCTTCATCCCCGACGGCGATACCGCCGGCTACCTCTCGGCGCGCCTGCCCACGGTGCCGGGGCCGATCGTGGACGACGACGGCGAGGTGCTGGGCAGCCACGACGGGGTGTGGCGCTTCACCGTAGGGCAGCGCCGGGGCCTGGGGCTCCACCATCACCAGCGGCGTTTCGTCACGGAGGTGGACGCGGCCACCGCGACCGTCCGGGTTGGACCGCGGGAGGCGCTCGCCTGCCGCTGGATGGAGCTGGCCACGCCGACGTGGACCACCGGGCACCCCCCCGAAGGCCCCGTCCGGGTGCAGGTGCGGGCCCACGGGCGGTCGGTGCCGGCACGGCTGGTGCCGACGCAGGACCCGACCCGGGTCCGGGTGGAGTTGGACGCGCCCGTGTACGGCCTGGCGCTGGGGCAGGCGGGGGTCGTCTACTCCGCGGACGACCGCAGGTGTCTGGGCGGCGGCCGGGTCGTGGCCGCGGAACGGCCCGCCGGGTTGCCCCTCGCGATGTCGCCCGGTTCCTGACCGGAGCGCAGCCGGCGTCGGTGCGGCGGGTCGCTGGTGGCGGTCCGGCGACCGCGGCGCACCGTCACCACCCCGTCGGGCGTCATCGACAGCGACCATCGGCGCCGGGTGACCGCGGTGTGGTGCCGCCGGCACAGCCCGACGAGGTTGTCGCAGGTCGTCGGCCCCTGCTCCTCGCGCGGCACGACGTGGTGGAGGTCGAGGTAGCGGGGCGGGGCCTGGCAGCCGGGGAAGCGGCACCCGCGGTCGCGTGCCAGGACGGCGGCACGGACCGGCGCGGGGATCGTCGCCTGCGGTGCGGTGATGCCGAGCAGTTCCCCGTCATCGTGCAGGACCAGCTGCAGGTCGGCGTCGGAGGCCAGACGCCGGACCATGTCCGGGGTCAGCCGTGGCGGGGAACCGACGGCGGCCCACAACAGCTGTGCCGCGGTCGCGAGCTCATCGTGTCCGGTGAGGGTCGCGACGTCGGTCAGCACCAGGAAGCGGGGCCGGGCGCGCCGGTGCCGGCAGCCGCAGCTGGCCGCGGTGTCGGGATCCGCGTCGGTACCGGGGCTGGTCGCGCTCGTCGCGGGGGTGATGCCGGCGAGATGGTCCTCCGCCAGCCGCACCAGCCCGTCCGCGCGCTGGCGCCCACGCGAGCGACGCTGCCAGGACGGCGGCACGACGGGCTGCTCGGCGGAGGTGTCGTGGGCGTGCGCGGTGACGTCCCTCGGGCCCGCTGCGGGCGGGGGCGCCGCCGACTCGATGGCCTCCAGCAGGGTCGCGCCCGACTCCGCGTCCAGCTCGAAGTAGCCGGTCAGGCTGCCGTCGAGACGTGGCTGGAGGGAGAGGAACCGGTCCTCTATCGGGCGGAGCTGGTCACGGTCGCGGACCGCGGGGGCCAGGTCGCCCGCGCGGTCGCGCACCGCCTGCACCAACTCCTCCGGGTCGAGGCGACCCAGGCGCTGGTGATCGGTGAACGCCATGTCGAGGGTCGCACGGGCGCGCGCGTCGAGCCCACGGGCCTCCGCGGTGATCGAGGTCAGGGCAGCGGCGGGGACGGCACCGCTGGCGAGCGCGGCGCTGAGCTCCGGCATCCCGCCGAGGATGGTCGCGGTCCTGAGCAGCGCGCGACGCTCCCGGCCGGGCAGCGGCCCCTGCGCGGCGAGGAAGGACGCGAGCGTCAGCCCGGTCGCCCGCGGCGCCAGCCGGTGGCGCTGGATCCGGGCCGCCAGCGTCGCGGCGGCCGCCTGCCCGGCGTCCAGGGCGGACAGCAGGTCCAGGAGCCCGCCCACCGCACCGCCACCGACCTCCTCGTTCGCGGCGAGCGCACGGACCTGCTCGAGGGCGTCGCGGGCGGTGAGGATCGCGTCCCGGAGCGCGTGGGGACCGGCGGGTGGTGCCGGGTCGGGCGTGGGTGTGACGGTCTGGTACGCGGCCCGTCGCTCCCTTGCCAGACCGGCAGCTTCGGGCCCGGGAGCCCAGCTCGCACAGGTGCTGGTACGGCCCTGCCGGACAGCGAGCAGCCGCAACTCCAACGCCGAGCACGGTGACCGGCGGAGTGGGGGCGCGGGAGTGGGTACCATGAAGGGAACGTATGTTCGTCCTTCCTCGTTGTCAAGCGGTATCCCTCGTTCCCTGTGGAGACATCTCGGGGATGCACCATCGCGGCCCGGAGCGACCTCGCGGGCGCCAGCTCGTGGGGGGCCCTCGGGGCGCTGTGAAATCATGGCGTCCCCGGCCCGCAACCTCAGTAGCCTCGAACCTCGCCGCCGCGGCCCAGCCGGTCCCCGTCCGTCGGCCCCCGTTCCGCCCGCGGCTGCAGGAGAGCGCCGTGAGCGATGCCCAAGAGGTGCCGAGCGATCCGGCGATCGCTCGGGCGCGCCACGACGAGCTCTCCCGCGCCGTGCGCAACGCCCGGTACCGCTACTACGTGCTATCAGCCCCAGACCTCGCGGACGCGTCGTTCGACGCGTTGCTGCGGGAGCTGGATCAGCTCGAGGCGGCGCACCCGCAGCTGCGCACCCCGGCCTCGCCGACGCAGCAGGTCGGGAGCCCTCCCGACACCGCTTTCCCGCCGGTCACGCACCCGGAGCCGATGCGCAGCCTGGACAACGCCTTCTCCTTCGAGGAGCTCGTGGCCTGGGCAGCGCGCGTGCGACGGGCCCTGGCCAGCGATGCGGAACCCGAGGACATGGACCGGTTGCCGCTCGACGAGGAGCAGCTCACCGCTGCGGACCCCGCTGCAGCAGGCCCCGACGACGCGCCGCGGATCGTCTACGGCTGCGAGCTGAAGATCGACGGGGTGGCCATCGACCTCGTCTACCGCGACGGGGTGCTGACCAGCGCCGCGACCCGCGGCGACGGCACCACCGGCGAGGACGTCACCAACCAGGTGCTCACCATCGACTCCATCCCCTACCGGCTCCACCTCGACGACCCGCCGACGCTGCTCGAGGTCCGCGGCGAGGTCTACTACCCGCTGGAGGCCTTCGAGGAGATGAACGCCGCCCGCATCGAGCGTGGCGAGGCGGCGTTCATGAACCCCCGCAACGCCGCGTCGGGGGCGCTGCGGCAGAAGGACCCCGAGGTGACCCGCACCCGCCCCCTGGCGGTGTGGTGCCACGGCCTCGGCGCGGTCGAGGGCGTCAGCTTCGCCACCCACGCTGAGGCCATGCGCTCTCTGGCCGCCGCAGGCCTGCCGGTGGCTGAGGAGAGCGAGCAGCACACCGACCTCGACGCGGTGTGGGCCTACGTGGAGCGCTGGACCGCCGCCCGTCACGACGTCAGCTACGAGATCGACGGGGTGGTCGTCAAGGTGGAGGACCTCACCCAACGGGCGGAGCTGGGGTCGACCGCCCGGGCGCCCCGCTGGGCGATCGCCTACAAGATGCCCCCGGTGGAGCAGGCCACGACCCTGCAGGCCATCGAGCTCAACGTCGGTCGGACCGGCAAGGCCACCCCCTACGCCGTGCTCGAGCCGGTGCTCGTGGCCGGAACCCGCATCACCTACGCCACCCTGCACAACGAGATCCAGGTCCACGCCAAGGACGTGCGGGCCGGTGACCGGGTGCTGGTGCGCCGCGCCGGCGACGTGATCCCCGAGGTGGTCGGGCCCGTCCTCAGCGAGCGGCCCGAGGGCACCGAGCCCTGGTCGATGCCCGCCGACTGCCCCTTCTGCGGCGAGCCCCTGGTCCGCCCGGAGGGCGAGGCGCACCACTTCTGCGAGAACGTTGACTGCCCCAACCGCCTGCGCGAGTCCCTGGCCCACCTCGCCTCCCGCGGGGCGCTCGACATCGAGGGGCTCGGTGAGCAGACCGTCGATCTGCTGCTCGCGGAGGGGCTGGTCCACGACCTCGCCGACGTGTTCCGCCTCCACGAGCGACGCGACGAGCTGCTGGCGCTCGAGAAGTGGGGCACCAAGCGCGTCGACAACCTGCTCGCCGGCATCGAGCAGGGCCGCAAGCGCCCTCTCGACCGGGTGCTGGTCGCGCTGAACATCCGCCACCTCGGCCCCACCTACGCCAAGACCCTGGTGCGGGCCGCGCCGAGCCTGCAGGCGATCCGCGACGCCGAACCGGAACAGCTCGAGGCCATCGACGGCATCGGCCCGGTGATCGCGAGCGCCGTCCACTCCTGGTTCGCCACCCCGCGCAACGCCCAGCTGGTCGACGAGCTCATCGCGCTCGGCATCACCACCGACGCCGAGGTGGCGGACGCGAGCACCGGGGTGGACGCGGACCTGTTGGCGGGCTGGACGGTGGTGGTCACCGGCACCCTGGAGGGCTTCACCCGCGAGGAGGCCAGGGCCGCGCTCGAGGACCGGGGCGCGAAGGTCACCGGCAGCGTGTCAGGACGGACCTCGGTGGTGGTCGCCGGGGTCGACCCCGGTTCCAAGCGCGACAAGGCGCGGACCGCCGGCGTGCCGGTAGCGGACGAGGCCGCGTTCCGACACCTGCTCGCGCACGGCGAGCTGCCCGGGGCGGGGGGTGCAGCGGGGTGAGGCCAGCGCCGGTGCCCGCCTTCGATCCCGCCAGCTACCCGGGGCCTCGGCCGTGCGGCCCGGTCCTGGTCCTCGACGGTGCCTGCTGGTCACTGGCGCTCACCCGTGACCCGCGCCGGCCGTGGCGGGCGCCCGGCGGTGCGCCGGCGTGTGCAGCCAGCTCGGGGGCGGATCGCCTGCGGTGGAGCGTCGCCTACGGTGCCAACGCCAGCCCGCCACGGCTGGTCGCCAAGGGCCTGGACCGGCGAGGAGCGGTGCTGCTCCCGGCGCGGGTGAGGGGTTGGGTGCCGGCCTTCGAGCAGCGAACGACCAGCTACGGGGCGGTGCCGCTGACCCTGGTGCGCGCATCGGCGCCGCGGGTCACCGCCACCTGGGTCCTCGGGCTCACCGAGCCCGACACCGGTGTCCTCGACCGTTCCGAGGGACGGGCGGCCGTCGACGGCACGGCACCGGTCGCGGACCCGACACCGGCGGATGGCCACACCCCGCCGACGGGCACCTACCGACTGTGCGGCATCGGCGAGGTGGTGGTCGCCGAGCGGTTCGTGCTGCGTGGCGCCCTCGCCTACCTGCCAGGTCCCTCCACCCGCATCCAGATCGACGACGCCGGTGCACCACGTTGCTGGCCCGAGGTCGGTCAGCGGCAGGCACGGGCGCACCTCGACGCTGGTGGACCATCCCGCAGGGTCGGGGCGTTGCGTGACGCGGCACCGATCGTCGGTGCCTGGCCGGAGACGCCGCTGCAGCGCGCGGCTGCCGATCCCTGATCGGCCCGCCCGCTCGCAGTGGTCACGGCCGGAGCATCGGCGGATGCAGCCGGGTGGCGGCGCCGGGCCGGTAGCGGCGAGCCGGGCGGCCGCCGTCGGGTCCGGGCCGTGCGTGCTCGGTGGTGGGGCGGACGAAGTCCCGGGCGGAGAGGACCTTGCGGCGGAAGTTGGCCGGGTCGAGGGCCACACCCCAGACCGCCTCGTACACCCCCCGCAGCTCGGCCAGCGTGAAGGGCGCGTCCACGAAGGCGGTGGCCAGGGCGGTGTACTCCAGCTTCGAGCGGGCCCGCTCCAGGGCGTCGGGCACGATGCGGGCGTGGTCGTAGGCCAACCGCGCCGCGGCAGGGCGGTGTGCGTCCGTCAGCGCCGCGACGTCCCACAGGCGTGCGCGTGGTCCGGGTGGTGGACCCGCGGGCGTGGGCGTCAGGGCGAGGTAGGCCACCGACACCACCCGACCGTGCGGGTCGCGCCGCACGTCGCCGTAGGTGCGCAGCTGCTCGAGGTGGGCGTCGGGGGCACGCACCCCGGCGAGCTCCGCGAGGGCGCGGTGCGCGGTGTCGTCGAGGTCCTCGTCGTCGCGGACACGGCGGCCGGGCAGGGCCCAGGTGCCGGCCAGCGCCAGGTTCTCCGGTTCCACCAGCAGCAGGCGCAGGCGACCGACCGCGATCGTGAGCAGCGCCACGTCGACGGCCACGGCGCAGGAGGACACCGGCGCCGCGGACCGGGTGCCGGTGTCCAGCTGCGCCGATCGGCTCATCGTTGCGGCAGGTGCACGCCCGC
>PXDB01000007.1 GCA_003565155.1 Nitriliruptoraceae bacterium
CGGGGTCGTCGGTGTCCTCGGTGGCGGGGTCCTCGCCGTTCAGGTCGGCGAGGGGGTCGTCATCGGCCTCCCCGCACGCGGCCAGCAGCAGCGCTGCTGCGGCACACAGTGTCAGCACTCGCTTCATCGTGCACTCCTTGGGAGCGGTTCCAGACGAGGCCGCGAGCTACGGACGGGGCTCCACCAGTCGTCCGCGACTCCCTACTACCGGCCTCGGGGGTTCTCCGACGCTAACAGGTGGGGGTGGGTGAAGGGAAGGGTCCACCGCAGGGCCAGGGCAGCCCCCGATGACGACCGCGGTGTCGACCGTCACCCGTCCTCGGTGTGCCGGCCGATCGTCGTGCCCGCGGTCCCGCTCCCGAGCAGGTCATCGACGGCCACACCCCGATCGGCCAGGAAGGCCTCGGCGTAGCGCACCCCGATCGCCTGGCCCTGCACGCGTGCCCGGGCAGCGACCAGTTCCAGGTGGTCGTCGGTGCCGTACAGCCGCCGGTCGATGTCCAGGGTGGGGGCGTGGAACTGGCTGGCGAAGGCCCGCATCGCGGCCAGGCGCTCCTCCCACACCGCGGTCACGTCGACGTACAGATCGCCCTCCAGCACCCGGTCGGTGGGGAAGGCCAGGGTCGCCGACACCACGTGGTGTGCCACACCGAGGTCCAGGGTGCGCAGCGCCGCAGCGAACACCGCCCGCCGCACGAGCTCATGTGCAGCCCGGTGGTCGGGGTGGCGTTCCTCGGCGAGGTGGCTGGCCACCACCCGTGGCCGTGTCCGCCGGATGACGGCGGCGAGCCGGTGCACGGCCGCGTCGGTTGGGGCGACCCGACCGTCGCCGAGGTCGAGGCAGGTCCGGAAAGCGGCGCCGTAGATCCCTGCGGCCGCGGCGGCCTCCGCCGCGCGCTGCTGGGGTGTGCCCTTGCTGCCGAGCTCCCCCCGGGTCAGGTCCACGACCCCGATACGGGCACCGAGGTGGTGGTGATGGACCAGGGTGCCGCCCATCCCGTACTCGACGTCGTCGGGGTGGGCGCCGATGGCGAGCAGGTCCACCTCCCCGAGGTCCTCACCTGACATGGTCGCCTCCCTCCCCGCTGTTCGCGCCCGGAGCACGGGCCGTCGCCACGTCGATGGCGTGGGCGAGCCATCCCGCACAGGTCGCGAACGCGAGCCCGGTACGCGGCGCCCCCGTCCGCGCGTCGATCGTCTCGCAGGCGTGGTGGTTGTCCATCACGATCCGCGGCAGCAGTTCCAGCCACCGGTCCTCCCCGCGGAGCAGCGCGTTGCCGATCGCCAGCAGCCAGGGGTGTTCGGCGTGGGGGCACGTCGGCGTGGCGAAGCGGCCCTCGCCGGGGCCGTGCGGGTTGTGGTCGGAGTGGATCCAGGCGACCGTGGCGAGGAAGCGGGGGTCGTCCTCGGCCACCACGCCGTGGTGGGCGAGCAGCTCGAGGCTGCCGGGCGGCTCGTCGAACAGCACGTGGTGGCCGGCCCCGTCGCCGGCGCCGGCGAACATCGACCCGAAGGGCCCTTCGACGACGAGGTGGCGGTCCAACGCCGCCAGCAACGCCTCGGCGGCCGCGTGCCCGGCCCGGCCGGGCTCCCCGCCGCCGCGCCGCGCGCGCAACCGCTCCCGGGCCTGCAGGGCGGCCACGGCCAGGGCGTTGCTGAAGGTGACGAAGGGCAGCGGCGCCGGGTCGTCGCTGGACAGCAGGAAGGTCGCGTACAACCCCGTGGACGGGTCCCGTGCACCGTCGAGCGCGTGGTCGACCCGTGCCAGACCCGCCGCCACCTCCGGCTCGCGCAGGAGCGCGTCGGTGCCGGCCGGGTCCACCGCTGCCAGCGCGTCGACGGCGAGGTGGAAGGCACACACCTGGTCGAGCTCGAAGCCGGGGTACAGCGAGCCTCCGGTGATCGACAGCGCATGGTCGCCGGGGTGACGGGCGTAGCGGGTCAGGGCGGCCCGCACCCACGCGCCGGCCCCGACCGGGTCGACGGCGAGCACCGCGGGGAAGGCCCACAGCAGGCTGTCGCGGGTCCAGTGGGCGCCGCTGACGTAGTAGCGGGGACTGCGGGAGGTGACCAGGGCCAGCTCGTCGGTGTCGATGGTGTACCCGGCCGCGAAGGTGGCGCAGAACAGGCGGTTGCGGTCGCGGACCTCCTGGAGCGCGGCCCGATCCGGCCCGAGATCAGCCCCCCGGCGTGCGTCCATCCACCGCCGGGTCGCCGCGATCGCGGTGGCGGCGCCCCGCCGGGCGAGGTCGACGGTGGCCAGGGACGCGCTGTCGGCCTCACGCCCCACCCCCAGCAGCGCGGTGAGCGTCGCGCGGTCGTCGGATGCCAGCGTGGCCCGGCGACGCAGGGACCAGCGGGTCGTGAGCCCCTCGCCCTCGCGGACCGGCTCCGTGCCGTCGGCGGCGCGGACGGCGAAGCCCACCACGGGCAGTCCCGCGCCCAACTCCCAGACCAGCGCCCGGCTCCAGGGATCGAACCGGCAGCGGTGGGGTCCTTCCAGCGGTCGGCTGGAGAACACGTGCAACGCCGCCGCCGTGCAGCTGCCGTGCAGCTCGAGCTCCACCGGGACGGGCGCGTCGGCTCGCGCGGCGGTGCGCTCCGCCGTCACCTCCACGACCACGCCGCGCTGCTGTGGCGGGCAGGCGATCGTCAACACCACCCGGCAGCCGGCCACCTCGGCGTGCCAGGTCGGCAGCAGCCCGCTGACCACCTCCGCCCGCCAGGCGTCGCGTGGCACCACGGACCTATCGACGGTGACCCGTGCCGCCACGAGCGGTGCGCCGGTCACCTCGACGAGGCCGCCGGCACGGTCGTGGAGGACCGTGAGGCTCGGGACGGTCCCGTCCACCGCGTCGATGTCGGGCAGGCACACCCAGGGGCTGCCGGTGGGCTGGACCGGCGGGATCTCGTCGAGGTCGAGGACGTCCGGGACCGTGAGGATGGGGCCGTCTGCCGTCGCCCCGCCGGCGTCCGCATCCGCCCCGCTCTCGTCCTGTGCAGCCGGGCTCACGGCAGCCGGTCCAGCACCCGCAGCAGGAGCGGGTCGACCTCGCCGGCGTCCGCGCCGCGGTCCATCCGCCGGTCCTGGCGTTGCAGCAGCCGCCGGGTCAGCTCCGCTCCGATCCAGGTGAGGGGTTCGGGTGGGAAGCTCGGCTGGGGGTGATCGACGAAGCACACGCGCGTGTCGTCAGTGTCGTGTCCGAGCACCAGGTCGCGCAGGATGCGGCCCGCGGTGTGGGCGGGAGCCACCCCGTGGCCCGAGTAGCCGAAGGCGTAGTGCACCCGTCCACCGTCGAAGCGACCCACCCGGGGAACGAACCGCGCGGTGATGGCGATCGGTCCACCCCAGTGGTGGGTGAAGCGGACCCGTCCGAGTTGCGGGAAGCTCGCCAGCAGCTCGGCCTCGAGCCGGCGACGGATCCCCTCGTGCCGGTCCCGTCGCGCGGAGACGGGACCCCCGTAGCGGTAGACCGCGTCGGTGCCGCCCCACAGGATCCGGCCGTCCTGGGTGGGCCGGAAGTAGTGGACGTAGTTGCGCGCGTCCTCCACCCCCTGGCGGCCCTGCCACCCGATCGATGCCCACTGGGCGTCCGAGAGGGGCTCTGTGACCACGATGTAGGTGTAGAGCGGTGTGCTCCACCCCCGCGCCGCCGGGAACCGGTGGGTCCAGGCGTTGGTGGCCAGGATCGCGGTGTCCGCGTGGACGCGGCCCTGGGGCGTGGTCGCCACCACCCCGCCGGGTTCCTCCGCGAGGTCCACCACCGGTGAGCCCTCGTAGAGCGTGGCGCCCTGGCTTTCCACGAGCTCGGCCAGCCCGTCGGCCAGCTTGGCGGGGTTGACGATCGCACAGTCCGGTTCGGTGACACCGCCCAGGTAGCTGGGGGAGTCGAGCTGGGCACGGGTCGCGTCCGCGTCGAGGAGGGAGAAGCCGTCGATCCCGAGCCGCTCGGCGGTGGCCACCTCCCGCTCGAGCCGGCCGAGCTGCGCCCGGTTGGTGGCCACCCGCAGCAGGCCGTTGTGCTCCACCTCGGCGTCGATGCCGGCGGCGCGGGCGGTGTCGACGATCTCCGTGACCGAGCGCGCCACGGCCCGGTGGGCGTGGGCGGCCTCCGCATCACCCCAGGTGGCGGCGAAGCGGTGCAGGTCGAAGTCGAGCAGGGTCATCGCGAAGCCGCCGTTGCGGCCGCTGGCGCCGGACGCGACG
>PXDB01000006.1 GCA_003565155.1 Nitriliruptoraceae bacterium
AGTTCGGCCGAGTCGGACGCAAGCCGTTCGCCCACGAGCCGCTCGAGCGCGGCGTGCTCCGCTGAATCCTCGTCCAAGAACGGCGCGACGATCGGGGTGTCGGTCTGGTCGAAGTTGATGGTCTTGCGGCTCAGAGCCTCCATGCAGCATATTGTGCAGCATGGAATGATGCACGGCAACCGATCCTTCGAACGAAACGGGTCGCAACGCCGGGATTCGCCAGGTCGCTACTGTGGCAACCGCGTGGTTCGGGAGCCCACTCTCGTCGGTGCACCCGCGGTCACGGCGGCTGGTGTGTTCTGGCTCGCATACGGCCGTTCGCTCGACAAGGGGGAGCCCCCAGCCGCGGTCAGGAACCGCACACCCTCGCTCCTGGTGCCTCGCTCCACGTGATCATCTCGGGCAGCCATGGATCGGCTGGCAGATCTTCATCACCCGATGGCGGTTGCCCCCGGTCCGGGCGCGGCTCCCCGTATGGCCACGCTGGGTCACACCGCCGGGCTCAGAGGGCCCATGATCGAGAGAGACGTCGCCCGCCTGCATCCATGCCCCACAGCCAGGTCGATCCGTCCCAGCCATCCAGGGGAACCCGGTCACCGGGCCCTTCAAGACCCCGCACAACCGGTGGAGGCCGGCTTTCGAAGGTGACGACAACCCTTGCGCCACGATCGAGGGGCAACGGACCCTCAGCCTCATACCAGCACGTCGCGCCGCGCTGTTGGGGGTCCGGTCAGATGCCCGCGTCCGCGACTGCCTGCTTGGCGGCATCGATGCGCGCGGTCCGTAGCCGCGGCGCGGCTACCAGCGCCAGGGCGGCGTACACGACGGACGCCATGATGAAGGGGGACCGTAGGCCGAGCTCCCGGGTCGCGGTCGCCTCGACGAGGCTGACCAGCGCGCCGCCGAGCAGGGTGCCGATCGGCATCGCCCCCCACCCGAAGAAGCGGTAGACGCTGTTAACCCGGCCCAGCAGCGGGTCGGGGATCAGCGTCTGGCGCAGCGACACCGTCACGACGTTCCACATGATGGCGGTGAAGCCGAAGGCCGCCATCCCAGTCCCCGCCACGACCGGGTTCGAGGTCGCCGCGATGACGCCGAGTGCGATGACGGGCGCGGTGAGTCCGAGCGTGAGCGACGGGCCGGAACCGATCGCCCGCGTCACGTTGGGCGCGAGGATGCTGCCGAGCAGCCCACCGAGGCTCCCACCGGCGAGCAGGAGCCCGAAGCCGAGCCCGTCGAGCAGCAGGATCTCCTGCACGAACAGCACGTAGGTGGCCATCGCGCCGGCCATCATGCCGTTCATGACCCCGAGCGCGATGGCCAGCAGCCGCAGCAGCCGGTGCTGCCACAGCCAGCGCAAGCCCTCGGCGATCTGGGTGCGCATCCGCGGACGCGGGACCGACGCATCGTGGGCGGCGCTGTAGCGGCCGGGGATCGCGGCGATCAGGGCGACCGACACCGCCGCGGTGACCGCGTCGATCGCGAAGGGCAAGGACAGCGCCAGCCCGACGAGCGCGCCGGCGATGGGGCGCGCGACGAACTCGGCGATGACCATCTGCGCGCCCATGATGTTGCCGTTGGCGCGCTCGAGCCGTTCCCGTGGCACCAGCCCCGGCAGGATGGTCTGGGAGGTGTTGTCGAAGACGACCTCGCACATACCCAGGGCGAAGCCGACGAGGTAGAGCAGGGGCACGGTCATCACGTCCGTCGCCACCGCGATCGCCGCCCCACCGACGATCAGAGCGCGCAGCGAGTTCGCGATGATCATCAAGCGTCGCCGGTCGAACCGGTCGGTCAGTGCGCCCGCCTGCAGGCTGAACACGAGCCACGGCAGGCGGGTCGCGAGCGCCACCCCGGCGATGGCCAGCGCGTCGCGGGTCAAGAGGCTGGCCAACCACGGGATCGCGAGCGACACCAGCCCGTCGCCCAGGTTCGAGCTCGCGACCGCTCCCCACAGTTTCCAGTAGCGCGCGTCCAGCCCGTCCGTGCGTCGCTGCCACCACGATCCCGGGGTCGGGGACGTGTCGGTAGGTGGAGGAGTGGTGGTCACGGACGACCTCGAGGTGACGGAGGGCAGATGCTGGTAGCTGACCATGACCGATTGAGAGATGTCAACCAGTCGTGCGCTGCCCGATGCGGTGTGCCATGCTGCGGATGTCGGTGAGCTCGGGAGGCAGCGTGGCGGACCGTTCCGTGTCGTCGCAGCGTCGGTCACCGACGGCGGCCGAAGCCCGTGCGCTCGGTCACCCGACGCGCCTGCGGATCGTGTTCGCGTGCCGTGAGCAGGCCCGGACGAACAAGGAACTCGCGGAGTTGATCGGCACCACGCCCGGCACGATCCACTACCACCTGCGCCCGCTGGTGGAGGAGGGCTTCCTGGTCGCCGAGGAGCCCCGGCCAGGCCCCCGCGGCTCACGCGAACAGCCCTACCGCGCGACCGGCAAGACCTGGGAGGTGAGCGGGACGCCATCGACCGCGGCCGCGCTGCGCCGGGTCGGCATCGAGGAACTGCTCGCCGCGGACGAGGATGACATACTCGACCTCGCGCGCGTCGGGGTGACCCTGCCTGAGCACGAACTGCGCGAGCTGTTGGAGCGTTTCCAGCGGCTGCTCGACGACGCCGTGGCGCGCACCCAGGGGTCGGGGCAGGCGGACCCGGCCGACGTCACGAACGACTCGACGTCAGCGACGATCTTCCTCGCCGTCCACCGACGCCCGTCGGCGGGATAGGTGTGTGCCGTGACGGTGGCCGATGCTGGACGTCGATGGCGGGACGGAGGACGATGACCACGATCCACCTGCGGGGATGCCGTGGACAGCAGTGATCGTGGTGATGGTTCGCATCAGGCTGGGACGGAGCTGCGCGTCAGCGGGTGAAGAAGTGGTCCCCCGAACTGAGCAAGGCCGCCCTGCGCAAGCTGCGGATGCTCGACGCCGCCGAGGAACTCACCGACCTGCGGGTACCTCCCGGCAACCGACTCGAACGACTCAAGGGCGACCGACAAGGCCAGCACTCCATCCGCATCAACGACCAGTGGCGCATCTGCTTCCGCTGGGAGGCCGGCAACGCCTACGACGTCGAGATCGTGGACTACCACTAGGAGACGATCATGGCCACGAAGCTCCCCCCCGTCCACCCGGGCGAGGTGCTGCTCGAGGAGTTCCTCGAGCCGGTGGGGCTGTCGCAGTACCGGCTCGCCAAGGACATCAGCGTCCCACCGCGACGCATCAACGAGATCGTGCACGGCAAGCGGGCCGTCACCGCCGACACCGCTCTGCGCCTCGCCCGCTACTTCGGCACCACCCCACGGTTCTGGCTCAACCTCCAGGCCCAGTACGACCTCGACATCGGAGCCGACCGCCTCGGCGACCGCCTCGACCAAGAAGTCGCCGCTCACACCAGCAGAGTCTCCGTGCGGAAGCCGTGACTCCTTCGAGCGGACCTCTCGAGGGTCTTGCCCGGGCATGGGAATGCCGCCGGCCTGCTCAACGGGTGATCGCAACCTCACTGGTCGGCAGTGTCCGTCGGACAGGGGGCGGGCGTGGGCTGCTGTTCGGGTGTTGGAAGCCCCGCTGCCCGTCGGGAACACACGGTCCGGCGAGTCCGATCGTTGTCGACCGCTTCTCCACCGGGCGCGCTGGGGGTGTGCGACACTGCGTTCCGCGGCATGCTGTGGTTCGCCTTCGCCGCCGGGATGGGACGGCATGTCGACCAGCGAACCTCTGACGCTACGTGAGAACGTTCCGCCGACGAGGCTGCACCCGGGCATCGGGCGGCTGAGCGGCTTCGTCGCGCTGACGTTCGCGTTGACGTGGGGGCTGTGGATCCCGGTGCTGCTGGTGGCCCCGGATGCGGGCCCGTGGGCGCTGGTGCTCGGTGGTTTCGGTCCTGCCGTGGCGGCGGCGGTCATGGTGCGTCTCGGGGGTGGGACGGTCTGGTCGTGGCTGCGCAGCATCGTGGTGTTCCGAGTGCCGGCGAGCCGTTACGTGGCCGCGCTGGGGATCCCGCTGCTGTTCGTCGTGGTCCAGTTGGCGGTCGCTGCGGCGACGGGCACAGTGGTGGTGTTCGGTGATCTTCCGGTCGCGCTGCTCGGGTTCGTGGTCGTGTTCATCCTTGTCGCGCTCGTTGGCGGCGGGCAGGAGGAGTTCGGGTGGCGCGGATGGCTACAGCCGGCGCTGCAGGAGCGGTTGACGCCGCTGGGTGCGGGGGTGGCGGTCGGGATCGTCTGGGCTGCGTGGCACGCGCCGTTGTTCTGGCTCTACCCGGCCTACGAGGGCGTGGTCGCCGTGTTCTACGTCCCCACGATCGTGGCGTTGTCGGTCATCATCGCGTTCCTGTGGAACCGGTCACGTCAGAGCGTTGTTATAGCGATCGCGACCCACGCCAGCTTCAACGCATCCAACGAGCTGTTCACGGTCGGTGAGCAGGCGACGTCGTCCGACGTGCAGTTCGTGGCTCAGGCCGTGCTCGCCATCGCCACGGTCGGCGTCGCGGTCGCCCTGGCCATCGGGTACGGCCGACAGCTGGGCCGCCTCGCAGACGACACCACCCTGCTCGAGCAGACATGAACGGGATGCTCCTGGCGAGCGCCAGGTCGGGAGCGCCGGCAGGGCGGCGGACCTGGCTCCTGCTCCCGAACAAGAAGGTGACACGGCGTATCGACAACGCATCTCTCCCCGCTCGAGACCGTGACGATGGGCGGTTGCCGCCTGTGCGGCTTCCGCCTAGAGCTGTGCTGGGTGTGGGTGGCGGCAGTCAGGTGTCCTGCCGGAATGTCGCGAGGAACCCGCGCGGTGTGAGCATGCTGATCTGCCCTACCTCGTCCAGGGGTCAGCAGGTCCTTGTCACCGATGACGATGACCTCGGCGCCGCCAGCTTGGGCGGCTTCGATCAGGTGGTTGTCATCGGGGTCACGGACGAGTTCGACGGTCTCGGTGGGGGTGACCACGATGGCGGCCAGGGCGAAGAACTCGACGAGTTCGTCCGTGTCGTCGATGACGGTCTGGAGCTTGGGGTAGCTCAGCACGCGGCGTAGTTCGTCGAGTAGGGCTGGGCTGATGACGATCTCGAAGCGACCGGCCAGCGCGGCGTCCAACACGACCCCCGGCGGGCCGCCCTACCCGAACCCGGACACGATGGTGTTGGTATCCAGGACAGCGCGGATCACGACACCTTCCGGGCCGCCTCGATCGCCTCGTCCACGGTGGCCGGATCGAGTCCGGCATCGGCAACGCGTTCACGTACCTGGGTCAGGCGGCGGCGCAGTTCCTCCCGGGCTTCGGCACGAACGAGCTGTTGCAGCGCTTCCCACTCGTCACGATTGACCAGCACCGCGACAGGTCGTCCCCGCTTGGTCAGCGAGATGGCCTCGGCTCCACCGGCGACGTCATCAACCAGGCGGCCGAGCTGTCCGCGAGCCTGTTCCACTCCGATGAAGCGTTCCGACATCGCCAGCCTCCGAACCTTACGGTTGTCCTGAAGGCAACACGGGTGGACGCTGTTTTCGCGCCGACCCGCGGCGCAGAACAGGAGGTTCTGCCGTGACCACATCCGCCCTCGTCCTGGCTGCCGCCGGTGAGCAGGAACCTGCCAGCTGGGCGGCGGTCGCGTTCGTCGCCAGCTACTCGTCCCCCGGAACCTGACAGGCGTACACCACCCAGGTGCGGCTGTGGTTCGACTGGTGCGAGCACCACCACCTCGAACCACTGGCCGACGTCCGCCGTCCACACGTGGAGCTGTACGCCCGCGATCTCGAGGCCCGAGGTCTCGCTGCGGCCACGGTCGCGCTGAAGCTGGTCGTACTGACCGGGTTCTACCGTGACGTGCGTCGAGGAACAGCTGATCGAACACTCCCCGGCCGTCCACGTGCGTCGCCCGAAGGCCTCCCAGGAGTCCACTCGGCTCGGACTCGACCGCACCGAGATCGGTGCCTTCCTGGTCCAGGCCGGGCTGTCTGGCGGCACCGACCACGCACTCGCCTGCCTGCTCGCCCTCAACGCGCTGCGTGTCTCTGAAGCGTGCGGCGCCGATCTGTCCGACCTGGCGCTGGCCAACGGCCACCGCGTGGTACGCATCGTCGGCAAAGGCAACCAGCCCGCACTTGTCCCCCTGGCACCACGCACCTCGCGCGCCATCGAAGCGGCGGTCGGTGAACGCACCAAGGGCCCGCTGCTCGCCCGAGCGGACGGCAGCCGACTGGACCGGCACGCCGCCGGCCGCATCGTGCGCCGCCTCGCGAAGCGTGCCGGGATCGACAAGCCGATCTCGCCCCACTCGCTGCGGCACGCCGCGATCACTGCTGGTTACCAGTCACCAGTCTCGACGCCGGGTGCAGCCTGCGGGACGTGCAGGACTTCGCCCGGCACGCCGACCCCCGCCAGACCCGCCGATACGACCGCGCCCGCGGCGCACTGGACCGCAACCCGAGCTACATCGTCGCGACCTACCTCGCCCGAGCCACCGGCGCCCGGCGACCTCGCGGAACACCTCACGGCTGCCGCCTTGCACCTATAGGAGCTTTTCGATCGCCGGGTCATCGACGGCCTGGTACCCATAACCGCTTCTGAGGGTGCCCGATCCGGTGACGTGGATGCGGGCGGAGCCAGGGCGAGAACGCAGGCCAGGGGCCGTACTCGCAGGCGCACCTTCGAGGCAGACCCGTGTGTTTCGGTGGCCGCAGCGAGGTGGAGTACTACAGCGGTGCGGCCACTCCCGCCCGGTCTTTGAGCTTCAGCCGGTCAGCACGCTGATCAGCCACGCGAGGAGCACGACAGCGACGACGGCGAGGGGGAAGACGACCCGGAACTTGTGCCATCGCCCGTCCGGGTCCTCACCGAGGAAGCGGTTCTCTGCCTCGACGGCTTCGTCGTAGCGCTCGGTCCAGCTGGCGACCGGTGCCGTGGAAGGCCTGCGTCGCCCTTCCGGGTACGTCGGCTCAGGGGGCAATGCCAAGTGTTTCAGCCGACGACGGAGTCGGCCTTTCGGCTGGTTCTCATCGCTGTTCACCGGCACCTCGTGCATGTTCACAGGCGACTGCAGAGCACCTACGCGCGTTGATCTCGGAGTGCACCGTGCTGCTCGAGGCTACCGCGGTGCACTGGGGCGTCAGGGGGTGTTGCCCCTGCGGCGAAGGACCGCGTGACAGGCGAATCGGGCTGCGCTCCGGAACCATGAGTATGCGCGCGTCGCTTTACGGCGCGTGGCGCCCGTGATGGCCTTGCCTCAGCTTGCTGTGACAGCGCTCACACCAGGCACGCCGCGGTAGCGTCCACGTCATGACCGACGACTCGTGGCGGACGGTGGAACCCGACGACGGCTTCGAGGCGTTGGTTACCGACCGACTGACGATCCGACGGTTCGAGATCCGGGATGTAGCCGCCTTCACGGCCTACCGCTCCGACCCTGAGGTAGCCCGCTACCAGGGTTGGGACACGCCCTTCGATGTCGAGCAGGCGCGCCGGTTCGTGCTCACCCTCACGCGTAGCGACCCGGACACGCCCAACGAGTGGTTCCAGTTCGCTGTCACCGAGACAACCTCGGGCCAACTCCTCGGTGACGTGGCGGCAGGTCCTGAGGGCGACGACCACAGACTCGCACGGATCGGGTTCACCCTCGCCCCGCAGGCGCAAGGCCGCGGGTTCGCGACCGAGGCGGTAACCGCGTTGCTCGACTACCTCTTCTGCGTGCGCGGCAAACACCGGGTCGCCGCCGCCTGCGATCCTCGGAACCTCGCCTCGACCGCGCTACTTGCACGGGTCGGGATGCGCCGTGAAGCGCACCACCTCCAGAGCGTGTGGTCGAAGGGCGAGTGGACCGACGATGTCCAGTACGCGGTCCTCGCAACCGAGTGGTCCGCTCGTCGACCGGCGTCTGGAGGGTGAGCGCCAGCGTGCGTGCCCGATGCGACGACAGAGATCGACGCACACCGCGTCGCAACCACTGCCCGCTTGAGGACACTGGGCACCGGGTTCATGCTGGCATGGCGCCCGAAGGCTAGGCGTCACAGTAGGTGCCACACCTGCCGGGCGAGGCCGTCGCGCAACTGATGGTGGACAACCGACGTGGAGCTCCCAGGAGCGCATGGACACATCTCACGCCGAGCATCGCCGTGACGATGCGCGGGGCAGCCATCGTCCTCATCCGCTCACAGCCGCTCCGCTGGAGAGTGCACGGATCGACACGCGGCGTGTACGGTGCTCGCATGGCTTCGCAGCGGATCAACATCACCCTCGACCCCGAGCACGCCAGCAAGCTGGCACGGCTCGCAGCCCGCGTGCACGTCAACGAGGGAACCCTGGCACGATCGCTGCTCTCATCGGCCATCGACGACGCGGACCCCGATGCGGACTCCGTCGTGGCGGTCCTCGACTGGATCGATGGTGCGTGGGAGCGGGCCCAGCTTGGTCGTGGTCAGGCCGCGTCCGGTGACACGATCCGTCTCGATGAGCTGTAGGGCGTGGCGCAGGTCGAGCTTGCCCGTGCTGCCGTCGAGGATCTGGACCGGCTCATCGCTGGGCTGACGCTGCCTGCGGACACCCGAGCGCGCGTGCATGCCTGCCTGCAGCCACTGCGCGAGTTCCCACGCCTGGGTACCGAGCTGACCGGACGATGGCAGGGTCTGCGGTTCCTGATCGGGCCGTGGCGATGGATGCTGCTGGCTTACAAGTACCACCTGGACGCCGACCGGGTGGTGGTCCTCACGGTCCAGGACGCGAGGTCCTCCTCCGCAGCAACCAGCACCAAGTGCTGCGCTCGGGTGGTCGTGGTGCGCCAGACCTGTGCTTCCCAGGGCTGCAGCCTGACCAGGCCGGCTGGCGGCACGGGCGGCACGACGTGCTGGTCGCCTGGCCCGGTTCCGTTGAGGTTGTGCAGCACGAGTTCGGCGTGCTGCCACCTCGCCGCATCGGGGAGTTGCACCTCGATGTCGTCGCCGGAGACGTTGGCGACGACCAGCAGTTCCGTGTTGTCGAGCCGTCGCGTGAAGGCGTAGACCTGTGCATCGTGTGGCAGCAGCATCGCGAAGTCGCCGTGGACGACGACCGGGTCGGTGTGGCGCAGCTCGATCAGGCGGTGGTAGTGGTGGAACACTGAGCCTTCGTCGCCGTAGGCAGCCTTTGCGTTCATGTGGTGGTGGTCTCGGTCGAGCGGGATCCACGGGATCCCGTGGGTGAACCCGGCATGTTCACCGTCGTCCCATGGCATCGGGGTCCGTGAGTTGTCCCGGCTCATGGGGCGGATGTGCGCGAGCGCGTCGTCTTCTGCGACGCCCTTGGCGACCTGCTCCGCGAAGTGGTTGCGCGACTCGATGTCGCGGAGGTCATCGCTGCTGGTCAGCGAGGTGTTGGTCAGGCCGAGCTCTTCACCCTGATAGATGAACGGTGTGCCACGGTGCAGGTGGAGGAGGGTGGCCAACAGCTTCGCGGAGCGGACCCGGTGGACACCGTCGTCGCCGAAGCGCGATACCGAGCGGGGCTGGTCATGGTTGTTGAGGTACAGGCTGTTCCAGCCGACGTCGGCGAGCCCTGCCTGCCAGCGACCCAGGCTCGCCTTGAGCTCACGGAGGTCCAGTGGCTTCACGTCCCACTTGTCAGCGCCATGGTCGATCTGCAGGTGTTCGAAGGTGAAGACCATGTCGAGCTCGCCGCGCGCCGGGTCCGTGAACCGCACGGCCTCCTCGACGGTGGCACCGGGCATCTCGCCGATCAGGACCGGTGTGTCATCGCGTGGCGCGATCACCTCGTGGCGCATCTCCTGGAGGAACTCGTGGATCCGTGGCCCGGAGACGAAGTGCGGTGAGCCGTCACCGAGGTGGCCGCCCGGCAGGGGCTGGCCGTCAGGCAGACTCGGATCCTTGGACACGTGGTTGATCACGTCCATCCGGAACCCGTCCACGCCGCGGTCAAGCCACCACCGCATGACCTCGTAGAGGGCATGGCGAACGTCGGGGTTCTCCCAGTTGAGGTCCGGCTGCTCGGGTGAGAACAGATGGAGGTAGTACTCGCCAGAGGTGGGATCGAGCGTCCAGGCCGGGCCTCCGAACGCTGCGCGCCAGTTGGTCGGTTCCGCACCTGGAGCTCCGGGCTCCATGCCGGGTCGCGGTGGGCGCCACCAGTACCAGTCTCGCTTCGGGTCGTTCGGGCCGGACCGCGATGCCATGAACCACGGGTGCTGGTGCGAGGTGTGGTTGAACACCAGATCCATGACCAAGGCCATCCCGCGATCATGGATCTCGGCGAGCAGTTGGTCGAAGGTCGCCAGGTCGCCGTAGACCGGATCGACGTCGCGGTAGTCGCTGACGTCGTACCCGTTGTCGTGCTGCGGCGAGGGGTAGATCGGTGAGAGCCAGACGACATCCACGCCCAGCGTCGCGATGTGGTCGAGACGGTCGATGATCCCCCGGAGGTCGCCGATCCCGTCACCATCCGAGTCGGCGAAGCTCCGGGGATAGATCTGGTAGACGACCGCGTGTTTCCACCAGGCTACGTCCCGGTCCTGGCCCTCGCGGTAGTGCACAGGGCCAGCGATCGATGCCGATGGGGAGGACACGATGCCCGGATTCAGTTCGGCCACGCGTCGTCGATCGCCTGGAGACGTGCCTCAAGGTCTTCGCCGCCGCTCTGCACGTAGGTCACCATCTCGGTCCAGAAGGCACCGGCCCCGACAGCACCAGGCATCATGTCCGAGGCGTCGAAGCGCGCGAAGTCCGCGTTGGCGACCATCTCACCTTGGTCGGCGATCGACTGCTGGGCGTACGCGGAGGTGTCGAAGTCGACGAAGGGCGAGATGAATGAGCCCTGAGCCCAGGCTTCGCCGGCTTCCGGCTGGCTGAAGTACTCGAAGAACACCTGGTTGTCGGGGTTGTCGGTGTAGGCGACTGCCAGGTCACCGGCGATCAACACCGGAGCGCCGACAGCGTCGTCGATCGGGGGCAGGTAGAAGAAGTCGACGTCCTCACCTACGACGATGCCATCGGGGAAGAAGTCCTCGATGAAGCTGGCCTGACGGTGTAGTTGGCAGCTGCCGTTCAACAGATCCACGCGAGCCGAGTCACCCATAGCGGTCTGCAGGATGTTGGGGGTGCCACCGAAGACGTTGCCCTCGGTGAACCAGATCGGGTCCAGGTACTCCTCGATGGCCTGGGCTACCTCGGGAGAGTTGAAGGGGAGGTCGTTGGTGACCCAGTCGTCGTAGACCTCACCGCCGTGCAGGCGGAGCATGATGTCCTCGATCCAGTCGGTTACGACCCACCCGGTCGCATCGGAGGACTCGATGCCGATGCACCACGGGATGTCACCGGACTCGCGGATCGTGTCGGTGAGCTCGACCATCTCCTCCCAGGTCTCCGGGACGTCGTAGCCGTTCTCTTCGAAATAGGACGGGACGTACCACACCAGTGACTTGAGGCTGAGGCGGACCATCAGGCCGTAGAACTCGTCGTCCCACTCGCCGAGCTCGACGAGGCCGTCCACCATCTCTGCTTGGAGCTGCTCGAGGTCGACCCAGTCGGTCGCGGGGACCGCGAGCTCCTGGTCGATCATGTCACGCATCAGCCCTGGCTGCGGATGCAGCACGATGTCCGGCGGGTTGCCGCCCTCGATGCGGTTGCGGGCCAGCTGCTCGAAGTCACCGGAGCCCTGGTCCTGCACCTCGATGCCGGTCTCTTCGGTGAACAGCTCGAAGGCGCCGCGGAGGCCGGCCATCACCTCGTCGCCTCCGGTGAAGGCGTGCAGGATCGTCAACGTCCCCGGCTCCCCACCCGCATCGAGGTCGCCATCGTCAGTGCCGGTGTCCGCGCCGTTGACACCCTCATCGTCATCAGCGGCGTCGGTCCCGCACGCCATCGTCAACAGCGTCACGACGGCCAGTGCTGCAAGCAACCGTGACCGCGGTCGCCTCCGGCCCACTCGCAGCGCTGCTGCTGTCGGTGCGACCCCCGTGGTCCCTGCCACGCGGTTGACTCCTACTCTGCGCCCGGACATCGTCATCTCTCCCATCGTGGCCCCCCACCCTCTGAGAGGATTAAATTTGAAGACCGAATCAACTCTGGGCGATACTGACATCAGACTGTGAGGATGTCAAGAGCCGTGACAGGTCTGTCCCGAACCGGCGTCCAGCGACCCGCGAGTCAGTACGCGGTCCTGTCGTTCGCTTGGGACGTCGCGGCGTTCACCGCCTCCGACGCCATCGAGAGCATCGGACTGACCCGGTCCACCACGATCGAGGCGATCAACGCGCTGATCGAACTGGGGTTGCTACGGGAACTGCCCAACGCCCGGGCGGCCGGGGAGTACACCAAGGGCCGACCGGCACGTCGTTTCGAGCTGCGCGCGTCCGCTGCGGTGCTGGTCGGCGTCGATGCCGGCAGCGAACACATCAGGATCACCGTTGCCGACCTGAACGGCGCATCGTTGGCCACCCAGCGGCGGACCCTGGAGGTCGACCGGCACAACGCCGACGAACGCCGCGACCTCTTGACCGATGCCGTCGACGAGGCAGTGACTGCGGCCGGTCGAACCCGCCTGGATGTCGTGTCCATCTGCTTCGGCGTTCCCGCCCCGGTCAACGCCCATGGCAGCTCACCGGAGCGCGACAATGTCTTCTGGGAACGGATGAACCCCGGCTTGTACGAACTGTTCTCCAGTTGGGTGCCTCTGGTCCGAGTGGAGAACGACGCGTCCCTCGCCGCTGTCGCCGAGGGCGCCTGGGGAGCAGCGAAGGGCTGCTCGAACTACGTCGCGCTGCTCGCGGGGACACGGCTCGGTGCCGGTGTGGTGATCGACGGACACCTGCTCCGTGGGGTGCACGGCGGGGTGGGCGAGATGGGTGCCCTCGACCACGTCGTCGGTGTCGGATCGGCAGACGGCCTCGGTGCCCGTGCTGCCCAGCTCGCCCGGCAGGCCGTGATCCAACAGACGGTTGCACCTGACGGCCGATTGGCCAGCATCCGGCCCGACCAGATCGACGGGAAGCAGGTCCTCGAATTGGCCGCCAGCGGCGATCCCGAGGCGCTCCACATCGCCGCGCAGGTGGGCCAGGTCCTGGCCCGCGTCGCCGCAGTGCTGGCCAGCATGTTCAACCCAGAACGCATCGTCGTTTCCGGCGCGTTGTCCGGCGGTATCGAGCACGTCGTCGCCACCGCACAGGAGTCACTGCCAGCCTTCCTCGACCTGCCCGCGCCAAAGATCACGCCCTCGACCCTGGGCGCGGACGTCGTCGTTTCGGGGGCCGTCGCTGCGGCTTCGGCCACCGCCCGAGCCCGGGCCCTGGACATCTGGCAGCAGCAACCGATGGGCGAAGGAGAGGTCCAGCCAGCCTCGCAACCGGACTCGGCAGGCGGGTAAGGGCGCCGACAGCACCTGGTTGCGTGCGGGGAGGGCTGCCAGGTGTCCTGCTAGGCGTCATCGATGGGCAGGTACCGGATCCGGTAGCGGTCTGGTTCGATGACCACGACGGCGCCTTCGGACAGCACATGCTCGATCCGGGGGAGGACAGCGAGGAGTGCATCGACACGTTCGTCGATCGTGTCGCCGATGCCGCGCAGCAGCACGACGCTTGGCCCGGTCGCGCCGGTCAACGCCAGGATGGTGCCGAAGTCGGTGTCGGTGGTGACGAGGACGCGCTCGTCAGCCATGGCCAGCGCCATCACCTCGTCGTCGGTGTGCCCGGCCAGTCCGAGGATGCGGACGTGGGTGGTGTCGTGCCCGGCGGTTGCGAGCCGGTGAGCCACTGCATCCTGCAGGGCTTCATCGACCAGCATCCTCATGCGGTCTGATCCAGCGGGATGACCCGCTGGTCGACGTTGGCGGCGGCGAACCGAAGGGCTTCACGGACATCGTCCTCGGTCAGCTGCGGGTACTGCCCGAGGATGGTGTCGATCTCGGTGCCTGCAGCGATCATCCGAACCAGCATCGCAACGGGGATGCGTGTCCCGTCGATGCAGGGCAGACCACCCATGATCCGGTGGTCGATCTTGATCCGCGTGAACGCCATGCGGCGATCGTACGTCACCGTCCGTCAGGCAGGAAGTGTCGTCCACACGCGGCGTGCACCCCGTGCCAGAGGGTTTCCGCGGCCTGCTCACGCACCCCGCTGGCCCATCAACCCACCCACATCGGGGACTCGCGCGCGGGTGCCCGACTGCCGTCGCTCAGCAGGACGCACGGCAGCGGTCCGTGCAGCCGAGGCTGATCCCACCACAACGGAGTGACGAAGGACGCGGGGGATCGGTGGAGCCCGGCGGCTCAGCGGGAGAGTCCACTACAGCGGATTCGGTCGCCGCGACCGCAGCATTGGGCAGCATCGAACGCACGGCGCCGGTTCGCCCGGTGAGGTCGCGCTAGGGGTCGCAGGTGACCATCGCCGGTGCGTGCGCCCACCCTCGCGGGTCGTCAGCGGCCATCGGGTTCTCAGCAGCACGACGTCGGTTATGGGTCAGCCCTCCGCGATGGCCAGGAGCAGGGCGTGGCCGCCGAGCCAGAGCCCGTAGCGGCCCCAGCTCCAGGGTCGCACTATGGGGCGGGGCCCCTTGCCCCGGATGCCGGCGCGGATGAGTCCGGCGTCGAGCACGGCGACCGCCGCCGCGACCAGGACGAGGCGGCCGCTGGTGTCCAGTTCCCGGGCCCACGCCCAGCGTGCCACCTCGAAGGGGAGGAGGAATCCGGGATACGGAGCTTGCAGTAGCCGAAGGTCGCACCGGTGGAGGTTGCGTCGGCCTCGTGCTCATCGAGGACGACCAGGTCGGTGCACTTCCGTTGCGGTACCCACCCCTCGACATCGAGGCCACAGGTCCCACCGGCTGGCGCCGTGCACGACCGGAGCCGAGGTCGGGACCGTGACTGTCGACCGGCTCGAACCTGAGGTCACCGCTCGCGCCGACCGAGCCCGCTGGGTGGCAGCCAGGCTGCACGTTCGCGACGTGGGTTACCGACTCGTACGCTCGGTGGAGGCGATCCAGGATGTCAGAATGTTCGGGCACCAGCACTGGGTGCAGGCGAAGTCCGATATCGATGATCCCGATCTGCAGCGGCCAGGGGGCTTCCAACGTCAGGTCCGTGGGCGCATCCTTGGCTCGCTGATCCTGCTCGTGGTGCTGATCGTCGCCCTGGCGATCTCCGGATCAGCGAGCGCGTGAGGGAGCACGGCTGCTCCTGCGACACTTTCCGCTGGCGCAGCGAGGCTCTCCCCGCACGACCCGGGCGGGCCGCCCATCCGGCGCGATAGAGATTCGTGTCGAGCAGACGCTGGAGGACTCCACCATCGCGGCCCTTCAGGTTGTGGCCTGAAAGGGTTGCCGTACGGTCGCCAGGGGGCACCGCCCACTCGCAGGGAGAGCCTCATAGGGGTTCTCGACGCGCACGCCTGTCAGGTAGAGAGGAGTCGGTCGATCGCGGCGTGGGTACCGCAACTGCGGATGACGTCGAGCCAGGTCGTCACGCGATTCCTGAACCGCTCGTTGTCACCGAGCCCGCCGAAGACGTCAAGGCCGTCGATCAGTTCCGCTGCGTCCGTGGTTGATCCTGTGTGCGGGAGGACCTCGGACAGGCCAGGGTCCGGGGCAGGATGGATCCTGTTGCCGTGGTCATCGACGCCAGTGAGGTACTGGAACCATGCCGCGCTGGCCAGCGATGCAGCGTCGATCGGTCCGTCGACGGCCGACTGCTGCCTGACGGTGGGGAGCACGAAGGTCGGGAGCTTCATGGTCCCGTCGGCGCACAGGCGGTCGATCTGGTCACCCATGGCCGGGTTCGAGAAGCGGTCGAGCAGCGTGGTGATGTAGCTGGTGGGGTCGAGTCCGGGGGTCGATGGCAGTACCGGGGCAGCCTCGACCGTGAGGAAGCGCGTGAGCAGTGCGGCGAGCCGGCTGTCGCCCATCGCCTGGTCGACGGTGGTGTGGCCAGCAAGTCGGGCGGCGTGGGCGAGCACGCTGTGACCCGCGTTCAGCAGTCGCAGCTTCAGCGTCTCGTAGGGCTGCACATCGTCGGTGACGATCACGTCGAGGTCCTCCAGCGGCAGCCGCGCGCCCGCGAAGCGGTCCTCGGCGACCCACTGCCGGAAGGGTTCGGCGACCACCGGCCAGCGATCCCGGATGCCGTACCGGACCGCGAGTTCCTCGCGGTCCTCGTCGCTGGTCGCAGGCGTGATGCGGTCGACCATGCTGTTGGGGAAGGTGGGGGAACCCTCGGCCAGTGGGTCGACGGCGTCATGCAGATCGACTCCGAGGTCGGCCACTACTGGCTCAACTGGTACCGGCGCGCCATGGAGGAGGGCGTCATCGACCCGGACATCATGGCCTTCGCGTGGCCTGACCTGATCCGCAACTTCTCGCAGGGCCGGGCGGCGATGGCCATCATCTCCCGGAACGTGTTCGTCCAGGACGTCGCCCCCGACGTCGAGTACGGCACGGAGTGGCTGATCAACCCGGAGCCGTGGACCAAGCCCGGCTCCGAGGCTGACGCTCGCTACATCACCCAGGGGTGGCCGTACTTCGTGAGCGCGTCCGTCGAGCACCCCTACGAGGTGGGCCTCGTGCTCCGCTACCTGGCCGATGATCCGCAGTCCTTCAGCGTGGCAGAGCGGTACCAGCCCGTGTCCAACAGCCGGGTCATGGCTTCCGAGGAGTACCTGGAGGGCGCCCCTTGGGGCGAGGCCATGGTCGAGCCGTGGGAGAACCTCGAGGTCCGTCCGTTCCACCCGAACCAGGGGGCCATGGACGAGGTCATCCGTGACGCGATGCAGGAAGCCCTCCGTGACCCCTCGGCTGACGTCGAGGAGATGGCAGCGCGCTACCAGCAGCAACTGGACGACCTCGCCGATGAGATCCCCGACCCGAGCGAGGAGGACTGATCCTGGATCGGCGCTGGGCGGCCTCGCCCCGCCCGCCCGGCGCCACCGTGGGTCTGGCACTCCGCCATGATCCACGCTCCGGTTGGGTCGCGCCGGGAACTCCCTGCCGGCGCGACCCAACCTTCACCACCCCTCGACGTCGGGGCCCCGCCAACGGCG
>PXDB01000087.1 GCA_003565155.1 Nitriliruptoraceae bacterium
CCCCGGATCCGGCGCCATCACACGCCGCCAGAGCATCCCAGCACGACCAGCAGCACCACAACCGTGCCCGAAACCTACGCTCAGCACCCCACACAGCCCGACACGCTTATTTCAGGCCTAGTTGCGCCGCTCCCCCGGCCGTGCAGGTCCGTCCGGCCCTTACGCGCAGGACCTCAGCGGTCGAAGGACCCGGCGATCCGGTCCGCGACCAGCTCCGCGCACGTGGGGCACATGGGGTAGCGCGACGGGTCACCGTCGGGCTTCCACTTCTTGCCACACAGGGCGGTGACCGGGGTCCCCTTCCGCCGGAACCGTTCCAGATCGCGCTTGTTGACGTAGTGCGCGAAGCGGTCGTGGTCCCCGTCGCCGTGGCTGGGTTCCGGGCGCTGGTCGGGCTCGACCGGCGCCCGGGCGGGCGCGGGCGTCTTGGTGGGCAGATGCGTTGGGCTGGCCATGCCCCGAACGGTAGCGTGCCAGCGTTGCGCACGCCCGCGTGCGACCCACCGGCCAGGTGGCTCAGTAGCTACATTCCTGAGCGGACGTACCACCACCAGCGAGCTGGCGCGCGGATCATGCGGCGTGGGGGCCAGGGCAGGGTCCAGGGGTCGACCGGGTGGCACGGATGAGGTGGGGACGCAGATGGAGGCCGACGAGGAGGCACACGCCGGCGAACCGACCGCCGAGGAGGCACACGCCGGCGAACCGACCGCCGAGGAGGAAGGCGCCGGCGAACCGCCCGCCCAGGACGAGCACCGACGGCGTCGGATCGGTGAACTGCTGCTGTCCGCAGGGGTGGTCACCGAGGACGCGATCCAGGACGCCCTGGACGTAGCAGCCCCCGGTGAACGGCTCGGCGCCGCCCTGGTGCGACTGGGGATGGTCGCGGAGTCCGAGGTGGCGGACGCCCTGGCGACCCAGCTGCGCCTCGAGCGTGCGGAGCTGGACGGCGACACCGAACTCGACCCCGAGGTGGTGTCGCTGCTGCCGATGGCCGAGGCGGAACGCCATGACGTGCTGCCCCTGCGGCTGACCGACGGCATCCTGCACCTGGCGATGTCCGACCCCTCGGATGTGCGGACGCTGGACGATGTGCGCTTGACCACCGGGGTACGTCGGGTCCGACCCGTGGTCACGACGACCGCGGCGTTGCGGCGTTCGCGTCGACGCGCGTACCGGCTTCCGGTCACCCAGGACCGGCTGCGGCAGCGCGCCGCCAGGACCGAGACGGCGGCGGCCGACGTCGACACGGGCCCGGACGGTCCACCGGTCGTGGCGCGGCTGGATGCGCTGCTGGCCGAGGCGGTCCGGCTCGGTGCCAGCGACATCCACATCGAACCCCACGCCGACGGCGCACGGGTCCGGTTGCGTGTGGACGGCGTACTGCGGGAGGCGGACGCGCTCCCGGCCGGGCTCCAGACCCGTGTCGTGACCCGGGTGAAGCTCCTCGCGGAGCTCGACATCGCCGAGCGTCGGCGGCCCCAGGAAGGTCGGGCGCAACTGGTCGTGGAGGAACGCCCCCTCGAGGTGCGGGTCTCGGTGATGCCCACCCTGCAGGGTGAGACCGTCGCGGTGCGCCTCCTGCCACGGGCTGAGGAACTGCTCGGGCTCGAGGAGCTCGGGCTGCAGGCCGACGACGTGGCGACGCTCACCGCGACCATGACCCGGCCACAGGGTCTGGTCCTGATCACCGGCCCGACGGGCTCGGGAAAGACCACCACGGCCTACGCCGCCCTGGCGACCACGGACCGTCTCGGCCGCAACATCCGCACGCTCGAGGATCCCGTCGAGATGCACTGGCTCGGGATCAACCAGACCCAGATCGACCCGCGCGTCGGCGTGACCTTCGCCACCGGCCTGCGGCATCTCCTGCGGCAGGACCCCGATGTCCTGCTGGTCGGCGAGGTGCGTGATCAGGAGACGGCCCAGCTCACGGTCGAGGCCGCCTCCACCGGCCACCTCGTCATCGCCACCCTGCACACCAACGACGCCCCCTCGGCCGTCGCACGGATGGTCGACCTGGGTGCCGACCGGTTCCTGCTCTCCAACGCGCTCGAGGTGGTCATCGCGCAGCGGCTGGTGCGACGCAACTGTCCTGAGTGCGCAGCGCCGGACACCCCGGGACCCCGGCTGCTGGCGGCGCTCGGGGTCGAGCTGTCCATGTTCACCGGCGGTGCGCTCCGGCGCGGGTCCGGCTGTGGCAGCTGCGACCACACGGGCGTGGCGGGCCGGACCGCCATCGCCGAACTCATCCGGGTCGACCCGGCGCTCCGCGCGGTGCTCCTCTCCCGCGCGGGGGAGCAGCAGGTCCTGGACACGGCCCGGGGCAGGGGGATACGCAGCTTGCGCCAGGACGCGTTGGAGCGGGCCTACGACGGTGCGATCAGCCTGGCCGAGGTGTTGCGGGTCACCCCCGATCCGCCCTGGCCACCACGGCTGCCGCCGGCAGGTGCCCGCGGACCGACATCGTGAGACGTTCAGCGCGCGTCGCGCACCTCGAACCACAGGGGTGCGCCCTCGCTCCCCTCCTCGGCGCGGTAGGAGACGGTGATCTCCTCGCCCTCCTCGACGTCCCGTAGGGTGAACAGCTGGGCGACGAGGCCGTCGGGTACCAGCCACAGGAAGGCGTTGGGCGCGTCCGCGTGGTTGCACATCGAGGACACCCCGAGGACCAGGGCGGCGGTGCCGTCGTCATCCCACTCGTAGACGTAATCGTCCACCAGGGTGGCCTGGAGCGCGCCCCGCTGATCCGACGGGATCAGCAGCAGCGGCGCCTCCATCACCAGGGTGTCCACCGCGATGGCCTCCGTGGCGAACAACCCGCGCCCCTCCAGCGGGGAGGTCCGGACCTCGACCTTGTCCTCGAGCATGGGTGCTCCGTCGACCACTCAGGGCTGCGCCGCCGCACGCCGCAGCCGATCCATCACCGCACGACCGACGCCACGCTCCGGCACGGTCTCCACCAGCAGACGGCTGACGCCGGCCTCCTCGGCACGGCGCAGGGCACCGTACAAGTTGCGGGCGAGGTCGACCTCGTCGTCGAAGCCCGCGATGATCCGCGGACCGGGCGGCAGCGCGGCCAGGGTCCGCGAGGAGGCAACGACACCGGTGCGGTCGAGCGCCGACGGTGACTGCCCTGCCAGGACCGCGCTGATGGCCGCCCGCGGGACCAGGACCACCGGGCAGCTCGGGGCGTAGTGCCGGTAGCGGGTCCCCGGCGACCGCTGCCGCTCCGCCGTCGTGCGCCGGACCGCGACACCGAGCTGCTCGCGCGTCACCGTTCCCTCCCGTAGCACCACGGGATGGTCACCGCGCGCGTCCACCACGGTGGACTCCACCCCGACGGGACAGCTGCCGCCGTCGAGAACCAGCTCGACGGCGTGACCGAGCTCCGCTGCCACGTGGGCGGCGGTGGTGGGTGATGGCCGTCCGGAGGGGTTCGCCGAAGGGGCCGCCACCGGGCGGTCCGCGGCGGCGAGCACCGTCGCCGCCACCGGGTGGTCGGGCAGTCGGACCGCGACGGTCGAGAGGCCGGCCCGGGTGATCGACGGGATGGCCGGCGCCGCGTCGACGACGAGCGTCAGGGGGCCGGGCCAGAAGTCGGCGGCGAGGTGGCGCGCCAGGGGCGTGACGTGGGCGGCGACCCGGTGCAACTCCCCGACCGCGGCGATGTGCACGATGAGCGGGTTGTCCGCCGGACGCTGCTTCGCAGCGAAGATCCGGGCGACCGCCCCAGGGTCGAGCGCATCACCAGCCAGGCCGTAGACGGTCTCGGTCGGAAGGCCGATCAGGCCACCCGCATCGAGCGCCTCCACCGCCGCAGCGATCCCCGCCGCGTCGGCCACACGGATGCTCGCCCCAGGGGCGCGGTGAGAGACCGCCATCGACCGCCTCGCCCCTTCAGTGCCCGGTGTCCGCTGCTGCACGCCGTCGCGGTCGTGCAGCTGGGACGGTACCCGGCCCCGGGCCGAGCCCCGATCCGCAGCAGGGCCGGTGGGACCAGTAGCGTGGGGGCCTCCCCCCCCACGACGTGGAGCAACACCCATGGAGTACCGCCTGCTCGGACGGAGCGGCTGCGTCGTCTCGTCCCTCTGCCTCGGGACCATGACCTTCGGTGGCGAGTCGGACGAGGCCACCTCGGTCGCCCAACTCGATGCGTTCGTGGCCGCCGGCGGCACCTTCATCGATACCGCCGACGTCTACACCGGCACCACGTCCGAGTCGATCATCGGACGGTGGCTGCGGGCGGCTTCCCCGGAGGTGCGCGACCAGGTCGTGCTCGCGAGCAAGGCCCGGTTCCCGACCGGGGACGGCGCCAACGACCTCGGGCTCTCGCGACGGCACCTGTCGACCGCTCTTGACGCCTCCCTGCGGCGGTTGCAGGTGGAGGCGATCGACCTCTACCAGGTGCACGCCTGGGATCCCCTGACGCCGCTGGAGGAGACGCTGCGCTTCCTGGACGACGCGGTGACCGCGGGCAAGATCCGCTACGTCGGGCTGTCCAACTTCACCGGCTGGCAGCTCCAGCACGCCGTCGATGTCGCGGAGTACCGGGGATGGTCGGTGCCGGTCACCCTGCAGCCCCACTACAACCTGCTCGGTCGTGAGCTCGAGTGGGAGATCGTCCCCGCCTGCGCCGCGAACGGCCTGGGGATCCTGCCCTGGTCGCCCCTGGCCGGAGGTTGGCTGACCGGCAAGTACCGAGCCGAGGAACGGCCGACGGGCGCCACCCGGCTCGGTGAGGACCCCGAGCGTGGGCTGGAGGCCTACGACCGCCGCAGCGCCGAGCAGCGCACCTGGGACGTCATCGACGCGGTGCGCCACGTCGCCGAGGGGCGCGGGGTGTCGATGGCGCAGGTGGCGCTGGCGTGGGTCGTGGACCGGCCCCAGGTGAGCTCGGTGATCCTCGGCGCACGCACGCTCGAGCAGCTCACCGACAACCTCGGTGCGGCCGAGCTCCACCTCGATGCCGAGGAGACCGTGCTGCTCGACCGCGCCAGCGACCCGGCCCCCGCGGGCTATCCCTACGGCGAACAAGGGCGTGCCCAGCGCAGCCGCGCGGTGCCCGGCGGTCGGTGACCACGGCCGCGCGCGGCGGGCGCTGCACGCCACGACCAGTGAGAGCGGTTCAGTCCCACCCCCACTCGATGGTCACGTGCCCGTTGCCCGTGCGGACCCCGTTCTGCATCTGCACGTTCTGGGTACCGGCGGCGGTGAAGCCGGAGCCGCCACCACCACCGCCGCACGTGCCACCGCCACCGCCGCCGAAGTAGCCACCGCCGCCACCACCGCCGTTGCCTCTTACGGCACCGCCGCAACCTCCCGTGTTGCTGCCCGCGCCGCCCTGCCCGGACGCACCGCCTTGCGCGTTCCCACCCGGGCCAGGCACGCCTCCAGCGGTTTGCGTGCCCCCACCGCCGGGGCGTTCGCCACCGCCGGCACCTCCGGTGTTCCCTCCGCCGGTGCCGCCCGTGAGCGAGCCTTCATCGACGCTCCCCCCGCCCCCGCCTCCTGCGACCAGGACCCGATGTCCGAGCGAGTCCCCGCCGCGTCGCACATCCGAGGCGCCACCGCCACCGCCACCGTCCTGGCGAGGGCCTTCGTCCCAACCGCCGTTCCCGCCACCGTTGAAGCCTCCTATACGACCGTTCGGACCGGTCGCCTGCCCGCCCACGCGGACGGTCAACGTCTCGCCCGGCGTTACCTCGATGTCGCCCCTGACGCGTCCGCCGCGACCGCCACCTTCACGACCGCCCTGCGCGCCCCAGGCCTCCACCCGGACGGTGTGGTGACCCTCCGGCACCTCGAAGCTGTGGGTGCCGACACCGGTGAAGGTCTCGCTGCCGGGAGGGGCGACCCAGGTGCCGGTGCTCCAGGTCGACGTCGTGCCAGAGGTCGCCACGAAGGCAGCCTGGGAGAGCGTGAGGTGCACGGTCACCAGGACGAGCGCGACGGCGATACCACCAGCGAACAGCGTCCCGTTTCGGGAGCTGCGCGGCGAACGTCGTACCGTGCCCTGCGGGCCGGTCGGACTGCCGACCGGGCGCGCCAGGTGCGGTTCGCTCCGAGAGGCGCGCCCGAGGACACCGACGGCGGAGGCGGTGAGCAGCAACCAGATCAGGGCCGCAGCCCCTGCAACCGGACCCGAAGCTCCTGCCGCTGCGTTGCCATCGAGAACGGCAAGGAGGCGATCGACCGGAGGGAGGACGGGGGTTACCAGCACCCACGTGAGCAACACCAACTGGCTCGACAGCACCAACGTGGACAGCGTGACGAGCCATCGCCGCGATCGTTGCCGGCCGTCGGTGGGCGCAGTCTTCGACGTGTCCAGCATCATCGGGCTAGCGACCCGAGGGTCCCGGGGTGGGGCCGGACCCTGTGGTCACCCTCGCCGTGGACAACGTTGCTGCCGACATCGTGGGCCCTGTCGTTGCCGTCTGGCGGCCACGGGTGCGGAGCACGAACGTGGGAACCCCTGACCTTGGCTGGGACGCTCCCTGTCGGCCGTGAGCTGCTGCGCTCAAGTAGAGCGTGACCGGTGCCGGGCCCGCATCGCGTCGACGCCATCCGAGGTTCGCGGGAAGGTGGTCGTCCCGTGAGACGACGACAGCGGTGCGGCCGGACCGTCGCGTCAGGACGACAGCACGACGCACACGTCACCCACGACCACGCCCCCGCATCACGAGCACCGCCTTTCCCGCGAGAGCAACAGCCCGGACCGCAGCGCAAGAGCGCACGACGGTGCGCCCAACGACCGCACCGGGAACCCTCGCTGCGCCCGACCGTTCGGTCTCCCCCGCGACAACCAGCGGCTCGCGACGTTGCGTCATCGGTCAACGCGTCATCGGTCAACCAGACGCGAACCTGCGTGCCTTCACGGCTGCTGTCGAACCCCGGGTCGCCACCAAGCCGGTCGACCATCCGGTGGGCCGCGTAGAGCCCGAGCCCGAAGCACCGTGCTCCCGTGTTGACCCGTGATCGGCCCGGTGGAACGGCTGGGCAGCACCAGGGATCCCCGGACCGGCATCGTCGATCGTGATCGCAACGCCCCGGTCGCAGCGCTCGATCGCGATCTGCACGCCGGATCCGGCGGGGGTGTGTTCGAGCGCGTTGTCCTGGAGCGGCCCCAGCAGCGCTCTGGCCATCGACCGTTGTCCGATCCAGACAGCGTCACCCTCGACCAGCACCCGGGCGACGTCCCGCTGACGCCAGAGCTCAGCGAGCGCAGCCCCGACCAGCGCCCGGACCGGCATCGGTTCGGCTGGTCCGTCGATGTCGTCGGTCGCGGCGACGAGTACGTCGAGGCGACCCGATGCCGGTCCCTTGGACCGCTCAAGGGCCGTGAGGAGTGCCCCACGGACGTCCGGATCCAGGTCATCCACCGAGAGCGAGTCCGCGACGCCGAGCACGATGGTCAGCGGCACGACCAAGATCCACCCTCATCGCACCTGACGTCCGCGCTGACCGGCCGCCTCGCACCGGGACCACTGCAGCCGTCGCACGCCCCTTGTCACTGCTGTCCGAACGTCACTCACGCACGATGCTGAGCGTCCGGACACATGCCTACCTGCCTCCGCATTCGGGTGACGCGCGCGGACTGGGTCTGGCCCAGGGGCACGGCGCGGGAGGTGCCAGGCGCTCGGTAGCCCCCAGAGCGACCGTCAACGATCTCTCCAAGCACGTCAAGCGGCTCGGTCTGACCACCTGGACCCGAGGGAGTATCCGAAGGCCGCTCGTCACGGGGCGCCGAGATCGGACCACAACCCCAGGATCACACCGGTCACCGCGTGGACTTGCGAACAGCCGTGGGCCGCCCTCGACGCACCTGACAGCACAAGCGGTCCTTGACACCACAAGAAGTTCTTGACATCACCTGCCGGCCAGGATTATCTGCTTCATGGCTACCTGGAGGTGCTGCCATGAGTGACCTCGTGGACCCAGAAAGGGTTGGTCCATCACCTTTGGTAGAACGGTTGGAGGGGGGGCGGAGGCAGGGCGGAAGACAAGCTGGCCGACTAGCTTCCCTCCAAGGCTATGTGGCACCGAGTGACGCTGAGAACGAGATCAAGCTCTACGACGATCTGTCCTTAAGTCGATGGGCTGTGATAGACCGACATGACGTCGTTGCTATCGAGCAGCTGAACGACGACGGCTTGGTTGCGGTCCATCTGTCTGAGGACGCTCAAGTCCAGCTTGTCGAGGTCGACACCGTCCCGGTTGAGGACCTGCTACTAGCTGGCCCATTGTCTGACCTGGGTCAGGACCGGGGACGGCTTGCCACGACACGCCTGGCGAAGCCGAAGATCACGAGACGGTGCTGTAGGACGCTCCCACCGCAGAGTTGCGCACTCTCCACCGTCATCGTCGTGACGACGACGCTCTGCACGGAGACCTGGCCGTGCGGTGGAAACCTGGTGATCGAGCAGATCCGTCCGCCAACGGAGCGTTAGGATTGCAGGTCCAGTCTGCTGAGCTGCTCGCGATCCTTCGCAGCTCGGGCCTCGTCAGCGATCGCCAGATAGTTGACGAGGGACTCATCTTGGTCAGCGATTCGCGACGGAACGATTCGACCGTTGTCAAGGTTGGCGGACATCCGACGTATTTCGTCAAGCAGGCGCCGGCCGACTCTTTCGACTCGGCGATCACCCTGGCCCGCGAGCGGCGCTTCTACGATTGGGTGATCGACTCGGAACCGCCTTGGAAGGCCAACGTCCCGCGCTGCGAGCAGAGTCTCTCCCTGCCTGACGCGCTGATCACCGAAGCAGTGACGGAACGGCGTACGCTCAACGACCTTCTCTGGTCGGATGAGCTCGATGAGACTCTTGAGCAGGTCGCAGAGCAAGTCGAACAACTGGGAGCGATCACCCGCCGGATTCATGCCACGGAGCCAAGCGGATACCTGGAGGAATCTTCGCAGGAAGACGAAGTTCCTTGGGTCCTCGGTCTAGATTGTCCGCACGCGGGATTGCTCTGCCATGCGAGCCTCTCCGACCTCGAAGCTCTGATGTTGGTGCAACAACATGAGCAGCTGCTCGGCCTCATGCGGAAGCTACAGCTTCGATGGCAGCTTGACGTCATGATCCACGGGGATTTCCGCACCGAGAACATCCTCGTGGATCAGGCGAACGGCTGTGCACCTGTGGTCCTGGACTGGGAGTTCGTAGGCTGGGGGCTTCGAGCCTGGGACATCGGCTGTTTCTTCGCCGATCTTGCGGCTTTCTGGGCATGGTCAGCAACGGCGACGCCTACCGGTGAGCCATCGGACGGGAGCGGGACCGCCACTCATCATGAACTCGCGCGATCGCTGGCCCGTAGGTTCTGGGGTGGCTACTGCGGTGGTGAGCGCGCAGGTGCTCAGCCGGGCGGAGAGGACGCCCTGCTGGCTCATGCCTACGACGTTGTCCCGGTACGACTGGTGCAGCTCGCCGTCGAGGTCGGAAGGCGTTCGGAGCAGTTGGAAGCATCCGCGCTACTGCTGCTGCAACTCGCGGCCAACCTTGCCGAGGCGCCCGTTGAGCGAGGAATGCTGCTGCTTGGCTTGGCGGGTCGGACCTCTCTCACGGGGAAGGCTTAGATCGGTGAGCCTCGCCACAGCTATCACTGACTTCGTCCAACTACTGGAATACGAGGCGCCGAGGTCCGATCAACACGCCCACTCCGAACCCGCGATCGCCGAACTCGCCTCGCTCCTCTACTACGAATTGCACGCACGGGCGCGACCCCCGCACGAAGAGCAGTTCGTGGCGTACCGGCAGGCAACGAGTCAGCTAACAGCGCAACTGTTTCCGTTGGGACGGCACCTCCGGCGTAGGGAGCATGATTGGACGTTGGTTGCGGAGAGCGACGGACGATGCAGGATCGCGCGAGGTGGACTGACGTTGTGGGTGAGCCAGACCGATGTGAGTACGGCGGGAACCGGTGTCGTCGTCGAGTTGCCATCAGAGCGGCGAAACCTCTCCCCCGGATACTACGTGATCCTCGGCCCCGAACCTGCTCGACCTGAACCACATGATTGTCGCCTCTATTTCCATGTTGCGCCGCGACAGGCGCCCTCACTGGCTCGCCGGCTACTCGAGGAACTTCGCGCGAGCGGAATACCCTTCACGTTCAAGGTACTCAGCGACGCCGCACTGTACGGACGTACTGACGCAGCAGTGATGTACTTCGAGCAGTCGGATCGTTTCGCGGCCATCCGGTTGGCTCGAGAGGTCGTCGCGGAAGGCGGCATAGTGCTACAAGATCCTGTGTCCCACCTCGCTCTACCGGTTGCCCCAGGGGTTGGCTATGCCGAAACGAAGCGATCCGCAAGTTTCGGCATGGAGAGATGCACCGTACTTGCCCGCGGGATCGTAGACCGCCTGGTTGACGCGCCTGAGTCAGCAGCTGAGTCCGCGCTCGAGGCGCTCAGCGCGGAGGGTCTCGACCCGGAGCGACCGCACCTCGAGCCGGCGTCCTTCGGTGATTCCGTTGGTGAGATCGTTGCTTCAGCGTGGCACTCGTGACCCCGCTCGAAGTGGCTGAGCGGATCGGTCGCCTCCTGCTCCGCGATGCCATCTGGTTCGAGGATCGTTGCACCTGGCTTGACAGCCGCACTAGCGGCACTGCGGTCTACGGGGCGGTCGGAACGGATCTCTACGACGGGCTTGCGGGGATCGCCCTCTACACGGGAGAGGTAGCTGACAGAACAGGTGACAGTTCCTTGCTCCGCGTCTGTAGGGGTGCCTTGGCTTGTCTTTGGCAGCAGGCTCATGCTTCGGGAGATGAGGCCACAGACCGGTTGACTCGAGGGTTCTTTGCCGGCACTGGTGGGCTGGCATGGGTCTTCCTTCGACTCTCGCAGTTGTTCGACGACCAATCGATGTTCGACCGTGGCGTGGCCTTAGCCGATCAGCTTCTGACCATTCCCCCCGGGCGAAGCCTGGATGTCATCGAGGGCAACGCCGGGATGATTCAAGCCCTGTCAGCGATAGCGGCTTGGACGGGCGACGAACGCTTCTTGCGACTGAGTCGGACGTGGCTTGACGAGATCGTGGCGGCTGCAGAAGTCGATGAGGATCGCTGCGCATGGCGCAGCGAGATCGCCAGTTGGCGTCCGCTCACTGGCCTCGCGCATGGCGCGGCGGGTTACGGTCTCGCGCTCCACGACGGCGGAGCGATGTTCGATGATGACTCGTACGACATGGCAGCCGGGGGCGCCACCAAGTACGAGGACGCAGCGTTCGACCTCTCCCTCGGGAACTGGATCGACTTCCGAACCGAAAGTGGGCCGGAGGGGTACTTCCTCCTGCGAGCACAGACCGCCTGGTGCCATGGAGCTGGAGGCATAGGTCTGGCCCGGATCCGCAGGCGCGACCACCTCGGGGTCGATCGCGCCCTTGCCGCTGTGGAGGCGCAACTCGCCTCGGTCCCTTCCGGAAGCAGCCTCGGCCTGTGTCACGGGACGAGCGGTCTGATCGAGGTTCTGTCAACCGCAGCCCGCGCAGGTTACGGCGATCTGCTGGGCCGGGATCCAAGCGATCGGCTCGAGGAACTGTGGGACACGCTCGACCTGGGAGACCTACCAGGCCTGCTCCGTTCGACGGGTCTGAGCAAAGTGGGACTCATGGACGGCGTCAGCGGCGTCGGCTACCAGGCACTTCGGCTGGCCGACCCGGATCGCACTCCTGCACTCCTGAGCCTGGCTCTGAGCCATGACGGTGCGAACCCGGCGGAAGCCTCCGTCGCTTGAACGACCATCCCTGCCCAGGCCGCGCTGCAGCTGATCCAACTGACATCCACCCGAGCTTGCGCGCCGGTACGCGTTTCGGGGGTCGGTGACGGCCGTCTCCGCCGTGTCGGGCCGACGGCGTGTCGCACCGATGTGCCTAGGTGGCGCGGAACGCCTGTGACCACGTGAAACCGACCGGTGTCATCCCGTCCCGTGCCGTCGGGCAACGCGTCGTTCCCCCCGTGTGGTGTCACGATGGTGTCGCGGAGCCCTACCTCGTAGCGTGGTTGTGACCGACCGCAACAGCTCCGCCGTGACCGCCTCCAGGAACCGGTCCACGGTGCAGCCGGCATCCTGCTCGCGCGCCAGCTCGAACCGGTCCGTCCAGCTGCAGTGCCGACGCAGTGCAACCTGCGGATCCGCTTCGACCGGGCGTGAGCGCACGTTGTCGATCGCGAGATCGATCCGTCGATCCTCATGCTGCGCCTCGACCGTGCGACGAACGAACGCGTCCGACACGAACTCGCGCTGCGATCCCGTCCGCCCAGGCTCGACGGACGTGCTCGGGCAGGTAGAGCTCCTCTCGCAGGTCGATGAGCGCGTCGACGTCGATGCGCTCCCGAACGTCCTGCTCGCCGCCCTCGACCAGGACCTGCTCGTACACCCGTGCCCGCTGACGGCGAGCGACGAGGTCGAAACGACGTGCAGTCGCGCTCCTGCGCACCCTTGCGCGCAGCGCCACACACCGTGGCCTTCACGACCGCGGGATTGTCGACGCCGTCGGGGATGACCGGCAATCACGTGGTGCGTTGGGCCTGCTCGATCCGGTCCGAACTCCTGTGGTCAGTGTGCCGCAGGCCAACGCGCGAGCCCCGTCCGCATCGCGACCTCCCATGACGTCATCACCGATGACGCCGATCACCGTCTCGTCAACGGCCTGACGCGCACACCATGCAGTGCCGCGACCTTGGCGTCACTCAAGTTCCCCGCCTCTCGCGGTGTCAGTCAGACGGGGATTCTCTACCAATGCCACCGCCAGAGCGCGCACGCTCCGACGCCATCGCCTCGTCGACGAAGCCCGCGAGTGCGAGCGCTACCACGACAATGATCAGAAGAGCAGCCCACGCGGTACCACCCTCCGATCTCGGCACGGTGACGACCGCCCTATCCCCGACGAGGAGCAGCGCGACTGCTGCTGGCATGCTTGCCGGTACGCGGCGATCGGAACCATCGCCCCTTACGGGACGCTCCTGGGTGATCGCCGGGTCGAACGTCGCCCCGGCTCCAACAGCTTCTCAAGTGCGCGAGGGGGGACTTGAACCCCCATGTCCGTGAGGACACACGGCCCTCAACCGTGCGCGTCTGCCAATTCCGCCACTCGCGCGTGGAGGCCGCGGACGAGCCCGCAGCGGCCCAAAGCCTAGCGGCTGACACCATCCCCGCGCGAACGCGCCAGCGTCCTCGATGGTGCCCCGCTCAGCCGGTCTCGACCTCCGGGTCGAACCACGCTTCCGACAGGGAGAGGCGGCCAGACGGTGCGTACCGCAGGTCGCGTACCTCCGGTCGTACCACCGTGTCGTGCTGGTACCACAGCAGGGGGATCGCGGGCATCTGCGCGAGGATCTCCCGCTCCGCGTCCCTGGCGGCCCGACGACGCTGCAACGGCTGCTCCGCTGTGCGCGCGGTCTCGAGCAGCTGGTCGACCTCCGCGTCCTCGAACCGCGTCAGGTTGTCCACCCCGATCTGGGAGGAGTGGAACAGCGGGTAGAGGTAGGCGGTCGGCGAGGGCTCGGTCACGTCCCAGCCGTGCCGGAACACCGCCAGATCCCCGCTGCGGACACCCCGGAGGAAGCCCGCCAGCTCCTGGCCTTGGAACTCCACCTCGAGGTCGAGGGCGTCCTCCAGATCCATGGCCATGCGCTCCGCGATGGCGCCATGGAGGCTGCCGCGGTTGTAGGAGAGCGTCACCACCCCGATCAGGTCGCTGGCGCTCGGCTCCTCCCGATCGACGGCGTCCTCCTCGGCGGTGTCGTCGGCATCCGTCTCCGACGCGGCCTCCTCCTCGGCCTGCGCTGCCTCCTCCTCGGCCTGCGCCGCTGCGAGATCCGCCGTCACCTCCTCCAGCAGTTCGGCAGCGGCATCGGGATCGTGCCGGCAGGCGTCACACGCACGGGGCTGCGCCCCCGGGATGCCCGGTGGCACCAGGGACGTCGCGGGGAGTCGGGTGCCCTCGGCCACCTCGTTGGCCAGCGCGTCGCGATCGATGGCCAGAGAGATGGCGCGGCGCAGCCGGGGGTCGTCGAAGGGCGCCCGGGAGGTGTCGAACCCGTACATGTACACGGGCGTCCGGGCGCCGTCCAGCAGCCCGGGACCGGTGTAGCCGTCCTGCGACCGGCCGAACAACTCCTCGGCCTCCTCACGGCGTGTCGGCATCACCTGCGCCACATGCAGCTGTCCGTCGAGCAGATCCTCCCACTGCGCATCGTCGTGGCCGCCGGTGTCGTAGAGGGTGAACAGCACCTCCTCGATGAGCGCTGGTGCGTGGTGGTCCTCCGCACGCACCAGCCGCAGGAACGCGCCGGGTTCACGGGGTCCGGCCATGGCGAAGGGGCCGTTGCCGATGGGCTGGAGCCCGTAGGCCTCCGGGTCACTGGCGGCGGCCTCGGGGATCGGGACCAGGCTCGGGTCGGCGAGGGTGGCGAGGAAGCCGGGCAACGGCGTCTCGAGCTCGATGATCAAGGTCCGTTCATCCTCCACCTCGACGCCGTCGATGCCACCTCCCTCGGCCTGGGCCGCGTCGATCCCGACCACGTCCTCGAGCAGATACGCAAGGAACGAGGGCGGTTCCGCGTCGCGGTCAGCGATGTGGTCGAAGGTGCGCTTGAAGTCCTCCGCCGTCACCGGTGTCCCGTCGTGGAAGACGGCATCACGCAGATGGAAGGTGAAGCGTCGACCGTCCTCGTCCACCTCCCACCGACGGGCCGCCGCGGCGACCGGTTCGCCGTCGGCGTCCAGTCGCACCAGCGGGTCGAAGAGCGCGTCGACGAGCAGCTCGCCCTCGTCATCGACGATGAACCGGGGATCGATGGACACCGGGTCGACGAGCAGGCCGACGCGCAGCGTCCCACCGGCGACCGGGCCTTCGTGTGGCGGCTCGGTGTCGTCGTCCTCCGGAGGCTGCGGGGCTGCGGGGCTCGGGTCGGTGCCGTCCTCCGCACCGGTGCAGGCACCGAGGAGCAGCGCAGCGGCGGTGAGGAGCAGGAGCAGGACCGGCGCCCCGAGTCGCCTCGCTCGCGGCAGTAGCCACGCACCGTCCGGCCGGTGCGCCGTCCGCATCGTCAGAGGAAGATGACGAGGAGGATGTTCGTGGTCACGAAGGCCAGCCCCGCCACGATCGTGATGCGATCGAGGTTGCGCTCCACCACCGCGGAACCCTGGAGCCCGCCGCCGGCACCGCCACCGAACATGTCGGACAGACCACCACCCTGGCCGCGGTGCAGCAGGACCAGGCCGATCAGCCCGAGACTGAGCAGTAGGTGCAGCACGATCAGTGCGACGAGCACGGTGGTCTCCGGTCACGAGCGAGGCAGGTGTCGCACCGCATCCGGGCTGCATCCCGGGTTGTGAGGCGGTGCGCGAAGGACGGAGAAGGTAGCACCCCGCCCCGCGGGTCTCACGGGACCGGCGGGCCGGCGGCTCAGCTGCTGTGGTTCGCCAACCAGAACAGCCGGAAGCCGTCCTGGGACGCGAAGTTGCCGAGCGGGGTGGCCTCCCAGCGGGCGAGGGCGTCATCATCGAAGGTGATGGCTGGGGGCCGCAGCCCCAGCGAGGGGGAGGTCGAAGGAACCGGGCATCCGGCCTGCTCGTCCGCGCACGCGTGCAGCGCCGCGCGCCGGTTGTCCTGACTGTGTTCGGGCACCCGGCCGAGGTACTGGACCGTGGGCGTCGCCACCTCGAAACCGCTCCGGCGGTAGACGTCGAACGCGCGTGGCTCGCCGAGCGGGCTGCGCTCCTCGGCGACCGGCGGGGTCGCGGACCAGACGAGGGCGACCGCCTCCCGCTCGCGCTCGCTGCCCGCCAGCGCACCAGGGATCACCAGCGCGCTCACCACGGCGCTGACGGCGACCAGCGCGACGATCAGCGTCTCCGACCCGCGTCGCGTCGAGGTCGGGGCGGGCGCATCGTTCACCAGGATGCGCACCCGGTCGACCACGCCGCCCGACGGTGCGAGCGCCGCGCAGGGCGAGGGGCCCGACGGGGCCTTGTCGAGCACCTTCAACAGCCCGCTGGCCAGGGCGCCGGGGCGGTCGGTGAGCTCCACGGCGACCTGGTCGGCAGCCAGCTCGCGCTCGCGGTGGAGCTGTCGGACCGCCCATCCACCTCCCGGCACGAAGAACATCAGGTCACGGACGACCCCGAGCGCGGAGGCGACCGGGGTGTCGCGCCGCCGCACGTGCGCCAGCTCGTGCGCGAGCACGCCCTCGAGTTCCTGGTCGTCGAGGACCTCCAGCAGGCTGCGTCCCACCACGAGGACGGGGGTCCGAGTGCCGACCACGTACGCGCCGCCCCGGCACTCGTCGACGACGCCGAGTTGCGGCGGGGGGACCTCCAGCCCCGCGGCCACGGAGCGGGAGAGTCGCTCAAGGCGTCGCGGGACCTGGTCGGTCGCTGCGACGGCCCGCAGTGCGGCGCGTCGAACCCGCGTCATCGCGGCCACGCGCCGGAACAGCCGGATCGCGGCGACCAGCGCCCACACACCGGCGACGAGCGGGACAGCCATCGGTACGAACTGCAGGTAGCCGTCGGGGACGGGGATCGTCAGCGCCTGGGTGTTGCTCGCCGGCAGCATGACCATCGGCAGGCGGAGCTGGGTCCCCGACAGCAGAACGACCGTCGTCAGCGCGACCAGCGGCGCCACCGCTGCGAGGACCCGGGCCCGAGGCGTTCGCAGCCCGGCACGCAGGAGGAGACGCACCATCGCGACGGCCACGACCGTGGCGAGCACCGCCCGGATCGCAACCGATTCGAGCGGGATCGAGAGGAGGACACCGAGGTCCACGGCGGTCAGCGCTCCTGGTCGCGCCGCCGGGCCGCTGCTGCTCGCAGGTCTGCGAGGCTGTCGTCGTCCGCCTGTTCCACCACATCGGCGAGGTAGGCCGCGGCCGGCTCAGGGAACCGGTCCAGCAACCAGCCCATGACCCCCTCGACCGTCGAGCGCGCGTAGTGCTCGCGGCTGACCGCCGGCCGGTACCGGTGGGCGAGGCCCTCGGTGTCCCGGATGAGCAGCCCCTTGGAGGCCAGACGCGTCATGGTCGTCATGACGGTGGTGTAGGCGATCGACCGCGAGGTGGCGAGCAGGTTGTGTACATCCCGCACGGTGGACTCCCCGAGTTGCCACACCGCCTCCATCACGTCCTGCTCGAGCGGGCCCAGCAGGGTCTCGATCGGATCGTTCCGACGTGCCACGGTCGGTCTCCTCACCCTCTCCCGCGAGAGCTCACCCCGCGCGGTCCTGCTCGCCAGCCTAGCGAAGGAAGCCCTGCGGGGACAGGAGCGGCAGGTGCCGGCGCGGTAGCCTGCCGGTAGCTCTGCTGACGCGATCTCGAGGACGCGATGAGCGGCAACGCCACCCGCGGCCCGCGCGGTGCAGGGGTCCACGGCGACCGTGACCACCTGGTGCTCTACCCCACCTGGATCGGCCTGCTGGCCAGCACGCTGGTTCCTCCGGTCATGCTGCTGCTCGCCTGGGGTTCCTTCGCGGTCGGCGGCGCGAACCCGGTGGCGTGGGGGCTGTTCCTCACCGCGACGGTGATGGGCTTGTGGGCCGGGCAGCAGTTCCCGCGCCATGTGGTGATCGGCCCGCGCGGCATCGAGCGACGCTGCCTGTTGCGCACCCACCACCTCGACTTCGCCGAGGTGGCGGCGATCGAACGCGCTCCCGCCCCGCGGATGGCCACCGCCAGGGCGGCGCGCAGCAACGACCCCGAGCAGCAACAGCGGGTCCGCAGCGGCCTAGTCGCGGCGGGGTGTGGACGGCGGCGGTGGATGCTGACCGACCAGCCCGAGAGCCGTGAGGAGTACGACCGGCTGGCGTCGGTGCTCATCGCCAACTCGGGCACCGCTCTGCGTGCGACGCGGCCCCAGGCGGGTTCCACCCCCACCAGCCTCTACCGTCGTCGCGCGCCGTCGCTGGGCTGAGCGGTCGCGTCCGCTCGCGACGTCCACTCGATCGCGCGCATAGAGGTGTCCGGTCACCGCGCACCACCCGCACCACGGTCCTTCGACCCCGGCCGCCAACTGGTAGCGTCCTACGACAGTCGTAGGTCCGCATCATGATGTGCCGTCGGTGCGACCCACGGCCTGCGGGTTCGCCCGCGAACGACCCGTGGATGGGACCTCCGTCCACGTTTCCGGATCTAGGGGAACCTCGCGGTCGCCATCCGGCGACCGGGCGGACGGGCTCCGTCCCACCGCAGCGGGGCAGCCTCGAGCTCACGACACAGTGACTCAAGGAGTCGATACATGAGGTCACACCTCGTACGGCGCTGGCGTTGGCCAGTGCTGCTCATGGCGCTCGCACTCGCTCTCGCGGCGTGTGCAGAGGACGAAGAACCGACCGAAGAGCCCGACACCGACGTCGAGGACACCGACGATGTCGAGGAGGAGCCGGAGGAGGAAGAGGAGGAGGAGCCAGCCGCTGCAGCCGAGGGTGGCACGGTGCTGTTCGGTGACGAGCAGGAGCCGACGATCCTCAACAGCTTCCTGATCGACGGCAACTCCCTGGTCACCTCCAAGGTGTCCGCCAACGTCTGGCCGGGCATGTTCCGGGTGAACCCGGAGTTCGGGTTCGACCTGTACCTGCTGGCTGAGGAGCCGGAGTTCACCGAGGACCCCTTCGAGGTCACCTACGTCATGCGTGATGACGCGGTGTGGTCCGACGGGACCCCGATCACCGTTGAGGACGTCGAGTTCACCCTCAGCGTCTTCGATGAGGACGCCGACTGGGCCGGCCAGATCACCAGCCGGGCCGGGTACGAGCTGATCGAGGAGGTCGAGACCGACGGCGATCACACGATCACGATGACCTTCTCCGAGCCCTACGCCCCCTGGCAGCTGCTGTTCAGCGAGATCCTGCCGGCGCACATCCTCGAGGGCGAGGACTTCGAGACCGTGCTGAACGACGAGCTGCCCGACATCTCGGGCGGACCCTTCCTCTTCGACTCCTGGGACCGCGGGACGCAGCTGCGCCTGGTCCGGAACGAGGACTACTGGGGCGGGGACGTGGCGCTGGATGAGATCATCATGCGCTACCTGCCCGACACCACCACCCTGACCCAGCAGATGCTGGGCGGCGAGCTGGACATGTACGACCCGCAGCCGCAGATCGAGCTGGTCAACCAGCTCGAGGGTGCCGCTGACCGGATCGACTTCCAGGTCGGCCTCGGCCCGGTGTGGGAGCACTTCGACTTCAACACCCTGGTTCCTGGTCTGGATCAGGACTACGTGCGGCAGGCCATCGCGCTCGGTATCAACCGGGAGCAGATCGTGGAGACCCTGGTCACCCCGGTGGACCCGGACGCGGTCGTGCTGGACAACCCCTTCTGGATGGCCAACACCGAGCAGTACGTGCCCACCTACGACCAGTGGAGCTACGACCCCGATGCGGCGGTCGCGCTGCTCGAGGACAACGGTTGCGAGCCGGGCGACGACGGCATCTACGTCTGTGACGACGTGCGGCTGTCGTTCCGCGTGGGTACCACCGGCGGGAACGAGCGTCGTGAGCTCACCCAGCAGCTGATGCAGGCGGACCTCGCCGAGGTCGGTATCGAGATCGAGATCGAGAACCAGGAGGGCGCTGCCTTCTTCGAGCTGCTGAACACCCCGGAGAACTGCGACGGGGTGTGCGACTACGACATCGCGCTGTTCGCCTGGGTCGGTTCACCGAACCCGGTCGGCAACGCCAACATCTACGGCTGTGACGGCTTCGACGAGGAGGACGGTCCGACGGTGCGTCCGCAGAACTGGACCGTGTTCTGCGACGAGGAGCTGACCGACATCATGGACACGGCGAACGCGACCGTGGACCCGGATGAGAACGCCGACCTCTGGAACGAGGCTGCGCAGATCATGGCCGACAACGTGCCGGTGATCCCGCTGTTCCAGCAGCCACAGCTGCTGGCCTTCGACAACACCATCACCGGTCCGGAGCTGAACGCGACCAACGCGACCCAGTTCTGGAACAGCGCCGAGTGGGCCTTCACTCAGTGAGGTCGGGCGTGACGCACTAAGGAGGCTGGTGTAGCTTCCGCGGGTGCCCGCCACCAAGCGTGGCGGGCACCCAACCACGTAAGGACCTGGAACGAGCCGTACGCACTTCGACCCCGGCTTGGGGTGCTCACCAGCTCCCCGCCTCGTGCCGATCGGGAAGGAACGCCCGTGCTGACCTACGCCCTGCGTCGCACGCTCATCTCCATCCCGATCATCATCCTGGCCACGTTCCTCACCTTCGGCATCATCTCCATCTCCGGCGACCCGCTGCAGGAGATCCGCCAGCTCCCCAACATCACGCAGGAGCAGATCGACAACGTCCGCGAGTCCCGCGGGCTCGACGATCCGGTCACCGTGCAGTACCTGCGATGGGTGGAGAACATCGCCCAGGGCAGTTTCGGGGAGTACATGATCTCCCCCCGCGCCATCTGGCCGGACATCCAACGCGTGCTCGGCAACACCATGCAGCTGGTGATCGCGGCGGAGATCATCGCCTTCGTCCTGGCGGTCTTCCTCGGCGTGATGTCCGCCAAACGTCAGTACTCGCTGTTCGATTACACGACCACCACCATCAGCTTCATCGGCTACTCCTTCCCCTCCTTCCTGTTCGCGCTCTTCCTGCAGGTGGCGGTCGTACAGATATTCGTGCGAACCGGGGTACGGATATTCCCGATCGGCAACCTCTCCTCGGCCAACCCGGGGACCGGTCTGTCCTTCCTGATCGACCGCATCTGGCATCTCATCCTGCCGATGGCGTCCCTGGCGATCTTCTCCGTGGCCAGCTACTCGCGGTACATGCGCGCATCCATGCTCGAGGTCATCAACTCCGACTACGTCCGCACCGCACGGGCCAAGGGGCTACCGGAGCGGACGATCACCACCCGCCACGCGATGCGGAACGCGCTCATCCCGACGCTCACCGTCGCGGCGCTGTCCTTCGGGACCCTGCTCGGCGGCACCATCATCATCGAGACGGTGTTCGGTCTCGATGGCATGGGCCGGTACTTCTTCCAGCAGCTCGGACGCCGCGACCCCTACCCGCTCATGGCGTGGCTGACCATCGTCGCCATCGTGATCGTGATCTTCAACCTCATCGCCGACCTGCTGTACGGCTACCTGGACCCAAGGATCCGTTATGACTGAGCAGGAAGATCGCGATCCCCGAGAGGATCTCTCCCCTCGCAACGAGCACGGGTTCCCTGGGTCACAGGAACAGCCCGGCGGGGCGTCCCTCACCCGTGGGGACGCGGACGAGCTGCCCTCCGAGGTCGTCGAGGTTGCCGCCCGCTCCCAGTGGCAGCTGTTCCGACGGAAGTTCTTCCGCCACAAGCTGGCGATGGGCTCGCTGATCTTCCTGCTGCTCGTGGTCGTCGCAGCGTTCAACGCCGAGCGGATCGCACCGTACGCCTTCGACGAGATCAACGTCACCCGGGCCAACACCCCGCCCACCTTCGCCGACTTCCACTTCTTCGGCACCGACCAGCTCGGGCGCGACTACTTCAGCCGGGTGCTGTTCGGGACGCAGACCTCGCTGCGGGTCGCCGGCGTGGTCGCGCTCTTCTCCACCCTGATCGGCACGCTCGTCGGTGCCGTGGCGGGGTACTACCGCGGCTGGATCGACTCGGTGCTGATGCGCATCACCGACCTGGTGATCATCGTGCCGGCGATCGCCGTGCTGCTGCTCGCCGCGGCCTTCTTCGGCCAGGGTGACCCCACCCGCATCGCGATCATCCTCGCACTGCTGTTGTGGACACCGCTTGCGCGGATCGTCCGCGGGGTGTTCCTCAGCCTGCGGGAGAAGGAGTACGTGCAGGCGGCACGGGCGTCCGGGGCGGGCGATATGCGGATCATGTTCCGACACATGTTGCCGAACACCGTCGGCCCCATCGTGGTGAACATGACCCTGGTGCTGGCCTCGGCCATCATCATCGAGGCGACCCTGTCCTTCCTCGGCATCGGGGTGAACCCCCCGACCCCGGCGTTGGGCGTGCTGATCAACGACGGACGTAGCTCCATGCAGACCCTGTGGTGGCTGACCATCATGCCGGGGGTCGCCCTCGTGCTGATCGCGCTGTCGATCAACTTCATCGGTGACGGGCTGCGAGACGCCCTCGACCCGACCCAGCAGGAGAGTTGACGTACCTCGACGCCGACCGTGACCACCTGCCCGTCCCGCCAGCCGCGCCACACCGGGGGTAGCCCGTGACCGAACCGCTGTTGTCGATCCGTGACCTGGTCACGGAGTTCTCCACCCCCGACGGGGTCGTCCACGCAGTGGATGGCGTCTCCTACGACGTCTTCCCGGGTGAGACGGTGGGTGTGGTCGGCGAGTCCGGGTCCGGCAAGTCCGTCACCGTGATGTCGATCCTGCGGCTGATCCCCGAGCCGCCCGGCCGCATCGCGCGGGGCGAGATCATGCTGGAGGGCCGCAACCTCCTCGAACTGGACGACGACGAGCTGCGAGCGGTCCGGGGTAAGGACATCGCCATGGTCTTCCAGGACCCGATGACCTCGCTCAACCCGGTGCTGACGGTGGGCTCCCAGATCGCCGAGGCGATCACCACCCACGACAGCAAGGTCAACGACGCCGAGGCGCGACGCCGCACCGTCGAGCTGCTCGAGTTGGTCGGCGTCCCCAACGCCGCCGCCCGGTTCGGTCAGTACCCCCACGAGTACTCCGGCGGGATGCGCCAGCGGGCGATGATCGCCATGGCGATCGCCAATCAGCCGAAGATCCTGATCGCGGACGAGCCGACTACCGCCCTGGACGTGACGATCCAGGCCCAGGTGCTGAACGTGCTCGCCAAGGCGCAGAAGGAGACCAACGCCGGCACGATCCTCATCACCCACGACCTCGGCGTCATCGCGGAGATGGCCGACCGGGTGGTGGTGATGTACGGCGGGAGGGTCGTGGAGACCGGGACCGTGGACGACATCTTCCACAACCCGACCCACCCCTACACCCTCGGGCTGCTGTCCTCGTTGCCGCGCAGTGACCGGCAGCTGGAACGCCTCGAGCCGATCCCGGGACAACCGCCCTCGCTGATCAACCTGCCCAAGGGCTGCGCGTTCCACCCCCGGTGCCGGATGTCGGCCGGACGGGACGTCTGCCGTACCGAGGTGCCGGAGCTCGTGCAGCTCGGCGAGGGCCGTGCCAGCGCCTGCCACTTCCACGAGGAGCTACCGGAGGAGATCGCCAGGATAGAGGCGGCGATGGGCCTGGAGTTCGGTGCCGACGAGCAGGAGGGCGAGTGATGGCAGCAGAGCCGACGCCGACCGACACCGTCCCCGTCGGGCCGGGCCTGCACGACCGTGCGCCGCTCGGTGAGACGATCCTGACCGTGGAGAACCTCACCAAGCACTTCCCCCTACGGGGTGGGGTCCTCAACCGTCAGTACGGCTCGGTGTTCGCCGTCGACGACGTCTCCTTCGACGTCAAGGCCGGTGAGACCGTCGGGTTGGTCGGTGAGTCCGGGTGCGGCAAGTCGACCACGGGACGCTGCATCGTCCGTCTGCTCGATCCCACCGACGGCCGGATCCTGTTCAAGGGCCACGACCTCTCCGACATGTCACGGCGCACCATGCGCGAGATGCGGCGTGAGATCCAGATCGTGTTCCAGGACCCCTACGCCTCCCTCAACCCGCGGATCTCGGTCAACGAGATCATCGCCGAGCCGCTGCGGATCTACGGCCGCTGGCGGAACGGCGGCAGGGATCGGGTCAAGGAGCTCATGCGCCTGGTCGGGCTGAACCCGGAGCACGGCAACCGGTTCCCCCACGAGTTCTCCGGTGGGCAGCGTCAGCGCATCGGGATCGCCCGCGCGCTCGCCCTGGACCCGCAGTTGCTGGTGCTCGACGAGCCGGTATCCGCCCTGGACGTCTCCATCCAGGCCCAGGTGATCAACCTGCTGGAGGAGCTCCAGGACGCACTGGGCCTCGCCTACCTGTTCATCGCCCACGACCTCTCGGTCGTGCGTCACATCTCCGACCGGGTCGCAGTGATGTACCTCGGCAAGGTCGTCGAGTTCGGTGACACCGAGGAACTCTTCAACAACCCCACCCACCCCTACACCCAGGCCCTGCTCTCCGCCGCGCCGATCACCGACCCCAGGGACCGGGCCAAGATCGACCGCATCATGCTGCAGGGTGACGTGCCCTCACCCTCCGACCCGCCGTCCGGCTGCCGGTTCCGTACCCGCTGCTGGAAGGCCGAGGACCGGTGCGCCGAGGAGGAGCCCCCGCTGATCGACGAGTTCGGCCACGGGCACCCCTCGGCCTGCTTCTTCGCCGAGCCGCGCGGGGTGCTGGAGCGCTGATCGCAGAGCGACCGGCTGCCACGCTCCGCCCGCTCCCGGAGTCGTTCCACCGGACAGCTTCCGGTCCCGGTGAGCCGCGGCGTGCCCCGACACCGGCGCAGGTGTGCCGCGAGTTGTGCTGTCGCACAACTCGCGGCAGCGCAACGGTCCGGCCGCGGCGCTTCGTTCAGTCCCGGCGGTGTCCGACGATCAGCGCGAAGTCCTCGCTGGACAGGCTCGCGCCACCGACGAGCGCGCCATCGATGTCGGGCTGGCCCATGAGGGTCTTGACGTTGCCGGGCTTCACGCTCCCCCCGTACTGCACACGGATACGGTCCGAGATCGCCTGGTCGTACAGGGACGCGAGCTCGGTGCGCACCGCGGCGCACATCTCCTGCGCGTCCTCCGGCGTGGCCGTCAGACCGGTGCCGATGGCCCAGACGGGCTCGTAGGCGACGACGACCTCCTCGGCGTTGTCGAGTGCGATGTCGATCCCAGCCAGGCTGCCGCGCAGCTGGGAGACGACGACGTCGACCGCCGTGCCCGCCTCGCGCTCCTCCTTGGTCTCACCGACGCACAGGATGGGACGCATCCCGTGGCGCAGGATCGCGGCGACCTTCGCGTTCACGATCTCGTCGGACTCACCGAACAGGGCGCGGCGCTCGGAGTGCCCCGCGATCACGTAGGTCACGTCCAAGCGCTGCAGCATCGGCGGGCTGACCTCACCGGTGAACGCGCCCTCGTCCTCGGGGTGGCAGTTCTGCGCACCGAGGGCGAGCGGCAGTCGGTCGGACTGGATCAGCGTCTGGATGGAGCGAAGGCACACGAAGGACGGGCAGACCACCACCTCCTGTCCCTCGTAGTCGGCCGCCTCGAGGTGGTAGGCCAGCTTCTGGACCAGTTGGATCGCCTCAAGATGGTCGCGGTGCATCTTCCAGTTCCCCGCGATGACAGGGGTCCGCTCGGCCACGATGGGCTCCTTGGTCTCGGGTGTCGTGGGCTCCGCGCCGACGGTGGTCGGTCCCGCGCCGCGCTCGCCTCGAGCCTAGTCAGCCCCGAGCGCGGCGGAGCAGGCGCACCCGGCCGACGGTACGCAGCCGATCACACGGTGCCTGCCGCCCAGTCGGCGTGCAGCCGGGCGTACACCCCGCCATGGGCGAGCAGGGCCGCGTGGGCACCGCGCTCCACGAGCACCCCGCGGTCGAAGACCAGCACCTCGTCCGCAGCCTCGGCGGTGGACAGGCGGTGCGCCACGGTGATCGAGGTGCGGCCGGTGGTGAGCCGCTCGATCGCTGCCCGCAGCCGCACCTCCAACGCCGGGTCGACCGCCGAGGTCGCCTCGTCGAGCACCAGAAGATCCGGCCGCGCGATCCACGCGCGGACCAGGGCCACCAGCTGTCGCTCCCCCGCGGACAACCGTCCCCCCCGCTCCCCCACCTGGGTGTGGAGGCCGTCGGGCAGCTCGTCGAGCCAGGGGCCGAGCTCCAGCTCCTCCCACGCCGCCCGGATCTCAGCGTCGGTCGCCCAGGGCCGTCCGTACCGGATGTTGTCGGCGATGCTGGCGTCGAACAGGAACCCCTCCTGCGGCACGCTGATGACCCGATCCCGGAGGCTGGCGAAGGACACCTCCCGCAGCGGGACACCGCCGACGGCGATCCAGCCCCGGGTCGGGTCGAAGAGGCGCGTGAGCAGCTTGACGAAGGTGCTCTTGCCGGAGCCGGTCTCCCCGACCACGGCCACCCGTGTGCCCGCTTCGATGCGCAGGCGCACGTCGCGGAGCACCTCGTCGCCGCGGAGCACTGCGGCGTGGCTGCCGGCCGCGGAGCCGTCCGGTGCATCCTGGCTGCGCTCGGGACCGGCACGCGGGTAGGCGAACGCCACATCATGGAGTGTCACGGTGAGCGGCCCGGCCGGCAGCGAGCGGCCGGGGACGGGGTCCTCTACCTCGACGGGGGTGTCGAGGACACCGAGCACGCGACGGACCCCCGCTGCCGCGGTCTGTGCCTCGTTCAGGACCTCGACGAGGATCTGGATCGGTTCGATGAAGAGGGTGACCAGGAACAGGAACGCCACGAGGCGACCCGCCGTCAGCTGTCCCGGTTGGGCCACGACACCGACGGCGATCACCAGGGCCGTCACCCCGCCGGCGAACAGCTCCGCGCTGGAGAACATCGACGCGCCCACGACCTGGGACCGGATCTCGGCTCGACGGTGATCCTCCAGCGCGCCGTCCACCCGGGGCAGGGTGCGGTGCTCGGCGCCGTAGGCGCGGATCGTCGGGAGGCCGCTGATCGCCTCCGACATGGCGGCCACGGCTGCCGCCGAACGGACCCGCACCCGGTCGTACAGCCGGCGAAGCACCCGCTGGAACACCAGCAGCAGGATCGCGTAGAGGGCACCGGCGCCGGCTACGAGCGCCGCCAGGACCGGGTCGTAGACGGTCATCACCGCGAGCACGAGACCGAGCTGTGCCGTGCCCACCAGCAGGCCGACCCCACCCCACTCCATGAACTGGGTGATCACCTCGATGTCGGAGGTCACGCGGGCGACCAGCGACCCACGCCGTTCGGCCTGGACGTGCAACGCGGACAGGCGGTGGATGTGGGCGAAGGCGGCGACGCGCAGCTCGGCGAGGCCGGTGGCGGCGGCGCGCAGCAGACGGAACATCGCGAAGCGGGTGGCGATCACCGCGACGAGCACGGCCAGCAGCGCCACGCCGCCGGTGAGCAGCACGCCGCCGGTCTCGACACCCGCGCCGAGCAGTTCCGCGTCGAGCAGGCGCTGGATGGCGATCGGCACCACCACCTGACCCGCGGTGCCGACGACAGCCAGCAGCAGCGTCACCCCCAGACCGCGCGTGAGGCTGGGTGCCACCTGCGCGGCCCGTCGGACGGCGCCGACCAGCGTCGCATCGGAGCCGATCACCGGTCGCCTCCCTCACCCTTGCGGGCCCCACCACCTTCACCCGGGCGGTGCATGGCGGCGTCCCGTGCACGTTGCAGGGCTTCCCGGCGGGCGGCAGCGTCCCGCTCGTAGGCTTCCAGCAGATCGGCGTAGCCAGGCACTTCGGCCAGCAGTTCCTCATGGGTCCCGTTGGCCCGGACCCTCCCCTGGTCCATGAACAGCACCCGATCAGCGAGCAGGATCGTCGCACGGCGAGCGGCGACGATCACCACGGTGGAGGGTCGCGCCGCCCGCTGCAGCCCGGTCAGGATCCGGGCCTCGACGCTCGGGTCCACCGCCGAGGTGGCGTCGTCGAGGACCAGCAGACGGGGACGGCGCACCAGCGCCCGGGCGAGGGCGAGTCGCTGCCGCTGCCCCCCGGACAGGGTGGCGCCCCGTTCACCGAGGGGGGTGTCCAGCCCCTCGGGCAGCGCCTCCACGAACACCTCGGCGTTGGCGAGGCGGAGCGCATCGCGCACCGCCTGCTGGTCCACCTCGGCGCCGAGTGCGACGTTGCCCTGCACCGAGTCGTCGAACAGGAAGGTGTCCTGCGCGACGTAGGCAACCTCGTTGGGCAGCACGCCGGGTGCGAGGTCGCGGAGATCGGTGCCGTCCAGGGTGATGCCGCCCGCGTCCGGGTCCCACAGCCGTGCGAGCAGCAGGGCGAGGGAGGACTTGCCCGACCCCGTGGGGCCGACCACCGCCACCGTCGTACCGGGCTCGATGTCGAGCTCCAGACCCTCGAGGACCGGGGTGTCGGGCTCGTAGCCGAAGCGGATGCCTTCGGCGCTGACGCGCGCCGGATCCCCGGAGGGTGCGGGGCGGCGATCGCCGTAGGACACCTCGTCGTCGCGCTCGAGCACGGCGGCGACACGGCGCCATCCGGCCAGCGACGCGGCGGTGTCCCAGAACAGGTAGCCGAGCATGCGCACCGGCACGACCAGGAGTGACAGCAGGTAGGCGACCCGGACGAGTTCCCCCGGGGTGAGCGCTCCGGCTCCCACCCGTAGCGCCCCGATGACCAGCACCACGAGCGAACCTGCGGCCGGGAGGCCCTCGGTGACCGCCCGGTAACCGGTCCACAGGCGCCCCACGGCGATGAGCTGGTCGCGCAGGTGCTCCGCGACCTCGCGGAAGCGGTCGACCTCCTCCTGTTCGCGCCCGAGGGAGGTCACGGTGAGTGCGCCGTCGAAGCTCTCGTGGGCGACGGCGGCGACCCGACCGCGCCGGTGCTGGGCCTCCTCCTCCCCCTCGAAGGTCAGCCAGGACCCCCGAAGGTCGAGGGCCACCACCGCCACCAGCAGCACCAGGACCGTCAGCCCGAGCCACGAATCCGTCCAGGCGATCAGCACGATGGAGGCCAGCAGCAGACCGAGTACCCCGCTGGCGAAGGGCAGGGGCGCCAGCACGAAGGTGGTCTGGCGGGTGTCGACGTCCGCGGTGGAGAGCAGATCGCCGACACCGAGCCGGTCGTAGCTCCGCAGCGAGGGGGCGAACAGGGTGCGGATCACCTGCCGGCGGAGCTCGGTCTGCGCGGTGATCTGCAGGGCGGTGGCCGAGCCGCGCCGGAGCACGATGCCCGCCGCCTTCCACACCGCGACACCGAGCAACAACCAGACGACGGGAGCCAGACGACCGTCGATCGCTGCTCCCTCCTGCAGCACCGGCACGATCAGATCGTCGGTGGCGTCCCCCACGACCCACGCGCTGGCCACGATCGCGGCGGTGAACAGCAGGGCCCCGAACAGGGCAAGGAGGAACCGTCCCGGCATCGCCCGGACGAGCTGGACGATGAGGCGCGCGCCTTCGCCGACGACCCGCCCGGGGCGGGTCGTGTGGGTCAGCACGGGATCGGAGGACATCGATGGTTCCAACGGCGGAGGTCGGCGGAGGTCGGGGGACGTCGGCGAAGGTCGGCGGAGGTCGGCGGACGTCGGCGAACGTCGGCGGAGGTCGGCGAACGGCGCCGTCCGGACCCCCGGCCGCGACGGCGGCCCGGGCGAGCGAGCGGGGCTGGAGTGGGCCGACCGACGGTAGCCGGCGCTGTCACCGGTCGTGGGAGGGCAGCGGGTACCGGTGCCACGCCTCGGACGGCTAGCTGGCCGCACGGCTAGGCCGGGCGACAGAAGGGGCCATCCACGTCCCCTTGCGCCCACCAACCTGGCCGCACGGCTAGGCCGGGCGACAGAAGGGGCCATCCACGTCCCCTTGCGCCCACCAACCTGGCCACACGGCTACGCCGGGCGACGGAAGGGGACACCCGCGTCCCCCCTCGCTGCCCGACCAGGTCACCCGGCGGCGTGGTCAACGGGAAGGCGCCCCAACGTGCGCACTCCCCACCGACCGGGCCGCAGCGCACGGCACGGAGCCCGGCGGCTTCGCCGCCGGGCTCCGTGCACACACCGGTGGAACCTCCGAGCGCTCGCCCGGCGCCTCCGTCAGGTCCGCAGCGCGACGACCCCGGGAAGCTCCTTGCCTTCCAACAGCTCCAGGGACGCACCGCCACCCGTCGAGACGTGATCGACCTTGTCGTCGAGGCCGAAGGTGCGGATCGCAGCAGCGGAGTCGCCACCGCCGACCACGGTGAAGCCTTCGGATGCGGCCATCGCGTCGGCAACCGTGCGGGTGCCGGCGGCGAAGGCGTCCCACTCGAAGACCCCCATCGGGCCGTTCCAGAACACGCTGCCGGCACCGGTGATGGCCGCCGCGTAGGTCGCGGCGGTCTCCGGTCCGACATCGAGGCCCATCTGGTCAGCGGGGATGTCCGCCGCCGCCACGCTGGTCGCCGGCGCGTCCTCAGCGAACTCGGGCGCGACCACCACGTCGGTGGGCAGCAGGACCTCGACGCCCCGTTCCCGGGCGGCGCCGACCAGACGACGGACGTTGTCCACCTGGTCGGTCTCGACCCGCGAGGAGCCGACATCGATCCCCTCGGCGACCAGGAAGGTGAAGGCCATGGCGCCGCCGACCGCGATGGCGTCGACCCGCTCGAGCAGGTTCTCGAGCACCGTCAGCTTGTCGCTGACCTTGGCGCCTCCGAGCACCGCCACGTAGGGGCGTTGCGGATCCTCCAGCAGCCCGCCGAGCACGGCCAGCTCACGTTCGAGCAACAGCCCCGCGTAGCCGGGGATCCGGGCCGGGACGCCCGAGATCGAGGCGTGGGCGCGGTGCGCGGCACCGAAGGCGTCGTCGACGTAGACATCGGCCATCGACGCGAGCGCCTCCGCGAAGGCGTCGTCGTTCTTGGTCTCGCCCGGATCCCACCGCAGGTTCTCCAGCAACAGGACCTGACCGGGCTTGAGCGCTGCCGCCTTGGCCATGGCGTCATCACCGACGACATCGGAGGCCACGAGCACGTCGCTGGCGAGCAGCTCCTGCAGGCGTGTCCCGACCGCGGCCATGGAGGACGCCGGATCCGGCGCCCCCTTCGGCCGACCCAGGTGCGAGGCCACGATGACGCTCGCATCCTGATCGATCAGCGCCCGGAGGGTGGGCACCGACGACCGGACACGCAGGTCGTCGGTGATCGCCCCGTCGCGCAGCGGCACATTGAGGTCCGCACGGACGAAGACCTTCTTGCCGGCGGCGTCGAGGTCCGGCAGCGTCCGGACCCCGGCGAGCATCTCGGATGTCACAGCTTGTCCCCCACGAACTTGGTGAAGTCGGCCAGACGGGTCGAGTAGCCCATCTCGTTGTCGTACCACCCGAGCACCTTGACCATCTTGCCGGCGGTGATGGTCGCCAGGCCGTCGAAGATGCAGGAGTGCGGGTTGCCGATGATGTCCACGGAGACGATCGGGTCCTCGGTGTACTCGAGGACGCCGGCGAGGGGCCCGTCCGCAGCGGCCTTGACCGCGGCGTTCAGCTCCTCCTTGGTGACCTCCTGGTTGAGCACCAGGGTGAGGTCGGTCACGGAGCCGGAGGGAACGGGCACGCGCATCGCGTAGCCGCTGAGACGCCCCTCCATCTCCGGCAGCGCCAGCGAGGCGGCCTGGGCCGCACCGGTGGTGGTGGGCACCATGGAGAGGGCGGCGGCACGGGCGCGACGCGGGTCCTTGTGGGGCGCGTCGTGGAGACGCTGGTCACCGGTGTAGGCGTGGATCGTGGTCATCAGCCCCTGCTCGATGCCGAAGGCGTCGTTGATGACCTTGGCCATCGGCACCACGGAGTTGGTGGTGCAGGAGGCCATGGAGACCACGTCGTGGGCCGCGGGGTCGTAGTCGTCCTCGTTGGCGCCCATGACGATGGTCTTGTCCTCGCCCTTGGCGGGCGCGGAGATCAGGACCTTCTTCGCCCCCGCCGCGAGGTGCTTCGCGGCGTCGTCACGCTGGGTGAAGAAGCCGGTGGACTCGACGACGATGTCCACGCCCATCTCGCCCCAGGGCAGGTTGGCGGGGTCCCGTTCGGAGAGCACCTTGAGGCGCTTGCCGTTGACGACCAGGTCGTCACCGTCCACCTCGACGGTGCCGTCGAAGCGGCCGTGCACGCTGTCGTACTTCAGCAGCATGGCCAGGGCGGTGGTGTCGGTCAGGTCGTTGACCGCCACGATGTCGATGTCGATCTCGTTCGCTAGCGCGGCACGGAGCATGTTCCGGCCGATGCGGCCGAAGCCGTTGATGGCGACGCTCACGGACATGATTGGTTGCTCCCGGTCGATGGGCTGGAGGTGTCCCGGAGGACGTGGTCGAGGGCCGGCTGGCCCTCGGACGTCGAGGTGGAGGACGGCCGACTGGCCGCCGCACCTCGCGGCGGGCGGGACGGCGCCATGGCGTGCGGCACCGTGCGTCCCGCGCTCGCCACCGACATTACCACCGGCCCTTCGGCCCGGTCACGGGTCCATCGGCTCCCCTTCGACGGTGGCCGGGACGCCCCGACCACACCCTGTCGCACGACCGCGCGAGGTGACCCGTCATGCGTCCGCCGCCGGCGGGGCGTCGGTGCGCGCCAGCGCCTCCAGGCGCGCGAGACGACGGTGGATAGCCGACTTCCCGACCGCAGGATCCAGCAGGCTCCCGAGCTCGGTCAGGGTCGCCTCCGGGTTCGCCAGCCGCGCCAGCGCGACCTCGCGTAACGGCTCCTCCAGCCCCTCCCAGCCATGGCGTTCGATGGCCTCCTCCACGGTGCGGACCTGCGCGGCGCTGGCCTCGATGGTGCGGCGCAGGTTGGCCCGATCGGCGTTGGCGAGCCGGTTCGCCTCCCCGCGCAGCTGTCGGCGCAGGCGACGTTCCTCCACCTCGAGGTAGGCCCGGGTGGCACCCAGGGCGGCCAGCAGCGCCGCGATGCGCTCGCCGGACTTGACCACCACCCGGGGGCGGCCGGAGGTAGAGACGGTCCCGGGACTGCCGACGATCTCGCTGAGCAGGCCGGCGAGGGCTGCCGCCACGTCGGGCTCGGTGACGCCGATCTCGAGGTGCGCGTCGCGGCCGGGGCGTGACACCGACCCGCCACCGAGCAGGGCTCCCCGCACCACCGCGGTGGCCTGGCCGGTCACGCGGTCCAAGGTGGGTCCGCGCCGCAGTCGCCCCTCACGGTCGAGGATGCCGAGGTCCACGGCCACCTCTCCCCCGGCTTCGGCCAGCACCAGGGCGTACCGCGCGGCGTGCCGGACCCCGGAGCGCGCGCGGACCTTCAGGTCCGGTCGGAGGCCGTATCGGGTCACCAGCAGGCCGTGCGCACGTCGTGCGACCGCGCCGGAACCGGTCACCAGCGACAGCTCCGGGTCGCGCCCACCGCCGGGCAGCGTCAGGTGGCCGGCGGTGCGCGCCAGACCCACGAGCTCCGCGCGCAGGTCCTCGGGCGTGCCCAGGGGCTGCCGCGACAGCTCCTGCCGGACGACCTCGGTGAAGGAGGTGGCCTGCACGGTTCAGCCGTCGAGGGCGGCGAGCAGCGCTCGGGCCAGGGCTGCCGGATCGTGCCCGTCGTGAGCGTCCAGCAGTTCGTCGGTGTGCACACGGTCGACGTAGTCGGCCAGCCCGTCCGCATCGACGCGGAGCGGCTTCCCCTCGCCGCGGGGTGCGGCCCCCTCGTGCGCGACCACCACGTCCACCCGTACCCCCGGCACGTGGGTGTGGAGGGCCTGGAGGTGATCGACGAGGTCCATGCCCTCGGTCTCGCCCGGCTGCTCCCGGAGGTTGGCCACCAGCACCACGGTGGCGTCGGTCGCCGCCACCGCCCGGGCCAGACCCGGCACCAGCAGGTTCGGCAGCAGGCTCGTGTAGAGCGATCCGGGACCCAGCACGACCAGGTCCGCAGCGGTTACCGCCGCAGCTGCGGCGGCGGTGACGGGAGGGCCGGGGGGGTCGAGCCACACCCGCTCCAGGCGGGTCGTCTCGGCGATCGCCGCCTGACCGTGTACGTCGCCACCGGCGGTGTGGGCCTGCAGGGTCACCGAGGCCGGCGTGCACGGCAGCACCCGCCCCGCGACACCGAGGTGGAGCCCCAGCTCATCGAGGGCCGCGACGAGGTCGCCACCGTGCTGCTCGTGCAACGCCACCAGCATCAGGTTGCCAAGGCTGTGCCCGCGCAGCTCGCCACGGTCGAAGCGGTAGCCCACGAGGTCCGCCAGGCGACGACGTTGCGCCAGGGCGGTGAGCGCCATCCGGAGATCACCCGGCGCCGGTACCCCCAGGTCCCGCCGCAGACGACCCGAGGAGCCACCGTCGTCCGCCACCGACACCACGGCGACCACGTCGTCGGCGATCCTGCGCAGGCCGTCAAGGGTGCGGGCCACCCCGTGACCGCCGCCGATCGCCACGGCGCGGCGCAGCAGGGGCGGTGAGGGTTTCACTCTTCACCGAGATCGCGGTGCTTGACCTCGACGGGAAGCCCGAAGGTGTCCTCGAGGTACCCGCCCAGCTCGTTGGCCAGTGCGACCGAACGGTGCTTGCCGCCGGTGCACCCGATCGCGATGGTGAGGTAGCGCTTCCCCTCCGTGACGTAGCCGGGCACGACGACGTCGAGCAGACGCTCGGTCGCTGCGACGAAGGGAGCCGTGGCAGGCTGGCCGAAGACGTAGGAGCGGACCGGTTCGTCCATCCCGGAGTAGCCCCGCAGCTCCTCGACCCAGTGGGGGTTCGGCAGGAACCGTACGTCGAGCAGCAGGTCGGCCTCGCGGGGGCTGCCGCGTTTGAAGCCGAAAGAGACCACGTCGATCCGCAGGGTCGCCGACGAGGGGTCGTCCACCAGGTCCAGCACCCGCTCTCGGAGCTCGTGCACGTTGAGATCGGTGGTGTCGACGATCAGGTCCGCCAGGCCGCGTAGCTCGCTGAGCTGCTCCCGCTCCGCCCGGATGCCGGCGACCACGCCGGCCTCGACCGCGGCGGGATGCCGCCGACGGGTCTCCTCGAAGCGACGGATCAGCGACTCCTCGTCGGCGTCGAGGAAGAGGACCTTGACGTCCGCCTCGCTGCGGCGCAGGTCCCGGATCGTGTCGACGAGGTTGCCGAAGAACTCGCGGCCACGGACGTCCGCCACGATCGCCAGCTTCGACACCGAGGAGCCCGGCGCGAAGGCCAGCTCCGTGACCCGCTCGATCAGGGTCGGTGGGAGGTTGTCGATGACGAACCAGCCGAGGTCCTCGACGACGTTGGAGGCGGTGGACCGACCGGCTCCGGACAGGCCGGTGATGATCAGGATCCGAGGCCGCTTGGCCTCCACCTGGCTGACCTGATCACCCAGCCGCGGGCCCGGGGTTTCGACGTCGGGCGTGGGTGTACTCACGTCGACTCCTTCGTGCCCTCGGGTGGGTTGGCTGCGCGGCCGCCCGGCTGGTCCGCCTCCGCCTGCAGGTGCGCGAGGACGGTGCGGGCGAGCGTACGCGACAGGCCGGGTACCCCGGCCAGCTCCTCCTCGCTGACCCGCCGGACCGCCTCCGCGGAGCCGAAGCGCTCCAGCAGGGCCGCGCGGCGGGTGGGCCCGATGCCGGGGATCTCGTCCAGCGCCGAGGTGGTGACCGCCTTCCGGCGGCGGGTGCGCTGGTAGCTGACCGCGAACCGGTGCGCCTCGTCGCGCAGGCGCTGCACGAGGTAGAGCGCCTCCGAGCCGCGTGGGAGCACCACCGGGGACCTCCCGCCGGGCAGGTGGAGTTCCTCGAAGCGCTTGGCGAGCGCGGCAGCCGCCACGTCCTCCACCCCGGTCTCCGCGACGCCTTCCAGGGCGGCGACGAGCTGGCCAGGTCCGCCATCGATCAGCAGGAGGTTCGGTGGGTAGGCGAAGCGCACGCCCTCTTCCTCGCGCTCCGCGACCGGGCGCGCGCGCTCCTCCACCAGCCGGGTGAAACGGCGGCGCAGGACCTCGCGCATCGCCGCGTAATCATCGTTCACGTCGACCGACAGCTTGAACCGGCGGTACTCGCTCTTGCGGGGCAGCCCGTCCTCGAACACCACCATCGACCCGACGACCTCCGTACCGCCGAGGTGGGAGATGTCGTAGCACTCGATACGTAGGGGCGCTTCCTCGAGATCGAGGGCGGCCTGCAGTTCGCCAAGGGCGCGGGTGCGTGCGTCGAAGTCGTTGGCGCGCTGCAGGCGGCTGCGTTGGAAGGACTCGCGCGCGTTCTCCGCCACGGTGGCGAGCAGATCGCGTTTCGCTCCCCGTCGGGGCACGTTGAGCCGCACCTTGTCCACGGGTCGGCCACGCCCCGGTGGCCGGTGGGCCCGTCGCTGGTCCGCCAGCAGGGTCGACAGGGCCTGTCCGTCGTCCGGCATCGTGGGGACCAGGATCTGCGGTGGGATCTCGTCAGGACGCTCCGCGTACAGCTGCAGCAGGAACGAGGTCAGCAGCGCCGAGGTGGTCAACGGCTCCACCTTATCGACGCTCCACCCCTTGCGGCCGACCAGCCGGCCTCGCCGGACGAAGAAGGCCTGGACGGCCGCTTCCAGTTCGTCCTCGTGTACCGCGATGACGTCGAGGTCCTCCGGTTTCTCCGTGACGGCCTGCTGCTTCTCCATGGCGCGTCGGGCCGCGAGCAACTGGTCGCGACGGCGGGCGGCGGCTTCGAAGTGCAGCTCCTCCGCCGCCGCGTGCATCTGCTGCTCTAGCTCCGCGAGGACGGGTGCGGTCTCGCCCTCCAGGAAGCTGGCCAAGCCCTCGACGAGCGCGCGATGTTCCTCCCGGGTCACCTCGCCGGTGCACGGTGCGGCGCACCGGTCGATGTGGTGCAGCAGACAGGGCCGACCCGTGCGCTCAGCACGGTCGTACACCCCCTGGGAGCAGGTGCGCACGGGGAACACGCGCAGCAACAGGTCGAGGGTGTCGCGGATGGCGTAGGCGTGTGCGTAGGGCCCGAATCGCCGGTCACCCTTGGCCACCTTGCCCCGCGCCACCCGGGCGCGCGGCACCTCCTCCGAGGTGGTGAGGACCAGGTGCGGGTAGGACTTGTCGTCGCGGTAGCGCACGTTGTAGCGCGGGCGGTGCCGCTGGATGAGGGTGTACTCGAGGTGGAGCGCCTCCACCTCGGTATCGACCACGATCCACTCGATGGATGCAGCGGCCTCGAGCATCGCCACGGTGCGCGCGGCGAGGCCCGACGGGGACTGGAAGTACGAGGCCACCCGCGAGCGCAGGGACCGGGCCTTGCCGACGTAGACCACGCGCTCGTTGCCGTCACGGAACAGGTAGCACCCCGGGCTGTCGGGGATGCTGCCCGGCTCGGGACGGAAGCTGCTCGCAGGGTTGTCCACCTCCTCGAGGGTAGTGCCCTGCGGTGCACGCCCGGCCGTGCCTTGCCGTGCCTGGCCGTGCCTGGCCGTAGTGCGGTGGTCGTCGATCGCCGTGCTGTCGCAGGAGCAAGTGCTACCCGCGAGTACCGAACGCCCCTACCAACCAGTAGGTAGGGCGTGTCGGGGCCCGGAGGAGGGGGGAAGCCTTCGCGGGACACGGGCGGGCCGGTCACGGGACACGGCCGTGTCGGTCACGGGACACGGGCGGGCCGGTCACGGGACACGGGCGGGCCGGTCACGGGACACGGGCGGGCCGGTCAGGCGACTCTGCGAGCCGGTCACGCGACACTGCGAGCCCGTCAGGCGACAGGGTGGGTCGGTCATGGCGCCGGTGGCCGCCGGGGTGATCGGGTGGTGCGCGCTGGTGGTCGCTGCCATGGCCAGGCCGGGGCAACGCGGCTCGTAGGCTGGGCAGGACGGCAGGAGGTTGGTCATGGTCACGACCGTGGCGCAGGCCGGGGTCCGCGAGGTGTGCGGCCCGGTCGAGGAAGCGGAACGGCTGTGTGAGCTGGTGTTCGAGCTCACCGGGAACGAAGGCCTGGCCCGTACCGCAACCATCGGTGCGACGGCGGTGTGGTTCCTCCTCATCGTGGTCGCGGCGTTGTTCGCCACGGGGCTCACGCGACGCGTCGTCGCGCGCTACACCCGCCGACTGGAGGAGCGCACCTTCGAACGCCTCGAACGGGATCACCGACGGGGTGCGATCACCGACACCCAGCGCTTCCGCACGCGCCGGCTCCAACGGCTGCAGGCCGCTTCCGGCGTGGTCCGTGGCGTGCTCGGCGTCATCATCTGGCTGACCGCGCTGTTCCTGATCCTCGACCTGTTCGGCGTCCCCCTCCAACCGCTGCTGGCCGGCGCCGGCGTGGTCAGCGTCGTCATCGGCTTCGGGGCACAGCAGTTGGTGCGGGACGTCCTGGCGGGGATCGCCATGCTCATCGAGGACCAGTTCGGCGTCGGTGACTGGATCGAGGTCGACGGGCGCTTCGGTGAGGTCGAACGGGTCGGGCTGCGCTCCACCGCCTACCGCGACGTGGACGGGGTGCTGCACCACGTGCTCAACGGCTACATGCAGCGCGTCGGCAACCTCTCCCAACGGTGGGCGCGGGCGACCCTGGACGTGCCCGTGGCACTGGACGCGGATCTGCCTGCGGCCAAGGCGTTGGTCCACGACGTCGCCACGAAGCTGGCTGCAGACCCGGTCTACGGACAGGACGTGATCGGCCCCCCTGAGGTGTGGGGTGTGCAGGAGTTCGGTCCGGAGGGTGTGCGCATCCGTGTGGTCATCCCGACCAGACCGCTGCGCAACTGGGACCTCGCGCGACAGCTGCGCGAGCGTCTCAAGCTGGCCTTCGACGCGGCGGGCATCCGGATGCCCGGGCAGCTCGTGGACCTCGGCGGCCAGGGCGCGGGCTACCCGGTGCTCACCAGCCGGTTCGAGCCCACCGCGGCGGCCACGGAACACCGGCGCTTCCTCGACCCGCAGCTGCTGTGGTCCGAGGACCCGACGGGACCAGCCGGTCCTCGTGTGACCCAGGACGACACCGACGCCACCGACCCCGTGGTCCCGACGGGACCCGGACCGCACGCCGACGATGCGACCGGACCCGTCCGTGCCGTCGGCACGTCGCCGGGCAGCGACCCCGGCACATCGCCGGGCAGCGCCCCCGGCACGTCGCCGGACAGCGCCCCCGGCACGTCGCCGGACAGCGGCCCAGCGACGTCGCAGCCGGCGGACGGGACGCGTCAGGCTGCGGGTGACGACCGTCGCGACCCCGACGACGAGGATCCGCCGAAGGACGCGACCAGGGAGCTCCGGCTACGCCAGGGTCCCCGCGCACGGCCGGACTGAGCCGAGGCTCGCACCGACCACCTACCCGCTGGTCGGCAGCACCTCACGCAGGAACTTGCCCGTGTAGCTCCCGGGGGCGGCAGCCACGTCCTCCGGTGTGCCGGTGGCGACGATGCGGCCGCCGCCGCTTCCGCCCTCCGGACCCAGATCGAGCAGGTGATCGGCGGTCTTGATGACGTCGAGGTTGTGCTCGATGACGATCACCGTGTTGCCCTTGTCCACCAGGCGGTGCAGGACGTCCAGCAGGCGGCGGATGTCCTCGAAGTGCAGGCCCGTGGTGGGCTCGTCGAGGATGTACACCGTCTGCCCCGTAGCCCGCTTCTTCAGCTCCGAGGCGAGCTTCACCCGCTGGGCCTCGCCGCCCGACAGCGTGGTCGCCGGCTGCCCGAGCCGCACGTACCCGAGCCCGACGTCGTACAGGGTCTGGAGGTGGCCGGCGATCGCCGGCTGGTTGGAGAAGAACTCCAACGCCTCCTCCACCGGCATGTCGAGGACCTCGGCGATGGTGCGACCCTTGTAGTGCACCTCCAGGGTCTCGCGGTCGTAGCGTCGCCCCTTGCAGACCTCACACGGCACGAACACGTCGGGCAGGAAGTGCATCTCGATGCGCAGCGTCCCGTCGCCGCGGCACGCCTCGCAGCGGCCCCCCTTGACGTTGAAGGAGAACCGGCCGGGCTGGTAACCGCGCACCTTGGCCTCCGGCGTCGCGGCGAACAGCTTTCGGACGTGGTCGAACAGCCCGGTGTAGGTCGCGGGGTTGGAACGGGGGGTGCGGCCGATCGGTGACTGGTCCACGACCACGGCCTTGTCGACCGCGTCGAGACCGGCGATGCGTTCGTGGGCCCCGGGGCGGTCACGGGAGCCGTAGACGTGGCGCATCAGCACCTTGGACAGGATCTCGTTGACCAGCGAGGACTTGCCCGATCCCGAGACCCCGGTGACGCACGTGAAGGTGCCGAGGGGGAAGGCCGCGTCCACGCGATCGAGGTTGTTCGCTCGTGCACCGTGGATCTCCACCGCAGCACCGGCCCCGGCCCGGCGTGCAGGCGGCAGCGGGATGACCCGCTCGCCGGAGAGGTAGGCCCCGGTCACCGAGCGCCGCGTGAGGCGCTTGAGCTGCTCGACGGACCCGGAGTGCACGATCTCGCCACCGTGCTCCCCGGCGCCCGGCCCGATGTCGACCACGTGGTCGGCGGCGTCGATGGTGGCCTCGTCGTGCTCCACCACGATCAGGGTGTTGCCCAGGTCACGCAGGCGCAGCAGGGTCTCGATGAGGCGCTCGTTGTCCCGCTGGTGCAGGCCGATGGACGGCTCGTCGAGGACGTACAGCACCCCCACCAGACCCGCCCCGATCTGGGTCGCCAGCCGGATGCGCTGGGCCTCCCCGCCCGACAACGTGCCGGCGGCCCGGTCCAGGGTCAGGTAGTCCAGCCCGACGTCGAGGAGGAAGCGCAGCCGGGACCGGACCTCCTTCAGGACCCGGGCCCCGATCAGCTGCTCACGCTCGGTCAGTTCGAGGTCCTGCACGAAGGCGTCGGCGTCAGCCACCGACAGGGCCGTCAGCTCGGCGATGGAGCGGCCGCCGATGGTCACGGCCAGCACGATCGGCTTGAGACGGCGTCCCTCGCACGCGGGACAGGGCACCTCGCGCATGTACTGCTCGATCTGCGTCCGGACGTGGTCGGACTCCGTCTCATGGTGGCGGCGTCGCAGCGAGGCGAGCACCCCCTCGACCCGCGCACGGTAGGACCGACGCCGGCCGTACCTGTTGGTGTAGGCCACCTGGACGCGCTCACCGGTGCCGTGCAGCACCGCCGCGCGGACCTGGTCCGGCAGCTCCCGCCACGGGGTGGAGGGATCGGCGCCCAGGTGGGTGACCGTCGCCCGCAGCAGCTGGCGGTAGTAGTTGGACTGCGTCCCCGTGCCCCAGGGCAGGATCACGACCTCCTCCACGGAGAGATCCTGGTCACCGAGCACCAGCTCCTCATCCACCATCAGCTGGGTCCCGAGCCCCGAGCACGTCTCACACGCGCCGTAGGGGGAGTTGAAGGAGAAGCTGCGGGGCGCCAACTGGTCGTAGCTGAGACCACAGGTGGTACAGGCCAGGTGCTCGGAGAAGGTCAGCTCCTCCGGGCGCGGCTCTGGTTCACCGGCCTCCCGTGCGGCCTCGATGGCCGCACGGGTGGGCAGCACCTCGATCATGGCGACGCCGTCGGCGAGCTGGAGTGCGGTCTCGATCGAGTCCGACAGACGGCGGCGCAGATCCTCCTTCTGGACCAGGCGGTCCACCACCACCTCGATGGTGTGCTTGATGTTCTTCTCCAGCTTGCCCACCTCGTCGATGGGCAGCACCTCGCCGTCGACGCGGACGCGGGCGTAGCCGTCGGTGGACAGCTGCTGGAACAGGGCGGCGTGCTCGCCCTTCCGCCCCCTGACCACCGGCGCCAGCACCTGGAAGCGGGTCCCGGCGGGCAGCTCGTGGACCTGGTCGACGATCTGCTCGGCGGTCTGACGGGCGATCGGCTCGCCACACTTCGGGCAGTGGGGCTGCCCGATCCGGGCGTACAGGAGCCGGAGGTAGTCGTAGATCTCCGTGATGGTGCCGACGGTGGAGCGGGGGTTGCGCGAGGTGGACTTCTGGTCGATGGAGATCGCCGGCGACAGCCCGTCGATGAAGTCGACGTCGGGCTTGTCCATCTGCCCCAGGAACTGCCGGGCGTACGCCGACAACGACTCCACGTAGCGTCGCTGCCCCTCGGCGTAGATGGTGTCGAAGGCCAGGCTGGACTTGCCCGACCCGGACAGTCCCGTGAACACGATCAGCGCATCCCGGGGCAGCTCGAGATCGACGTCCTTGAGGTTGTGCTCCCGGGCGCCGCGCACGGTGATGCGGTCCCGGTGCGCTGCTCGAGCGGGGGCGGTGCGGGAGGAGGCCACGGCTACGTCCGTCGGAGTGGGGCGAGGGGCCGGACGGGCACCGGCTCGGGGTCGAACCTGCGCCGGCAGGCTACCCAGAGGACGTGACGACCCCGCTGAACGGATGGGTCGACGAGCCGCGATGGGCATCCGTGCTCCCTATGCTGCCCCGAACGACCATCGCGGACATCCGCCACCGGACGAGGAATCGAGAACGCCGTGCGCATCGCCGTCTACAGCACCAAGCCGTACGACCGGAAGGCACTGGAGGCCGCGAACGAGCGCCATGGTCACGATCTGACCTTCCTCGAGGCGCGGCTCCAGGAGAACACGGCGTCCCTGGCGGACGGCCACGACGCCGTGTGCGCCTTCGTGAACGACCAGATCGGCACCGAGGTGGTGCACCGGCTGGCGGACCAGGGTGTGGAGCTGCTCACCCTGCGTTCCGCGGGCTTCAACCACGTGGACATGGACGCGGCAGCGGACCGGGGCATCACCGTGGTCCGGGTGCCGGCCTACTCCCCCTACGCCGTGGCTGAGCACACCGTCGGCCTGATGATCGCCGTCAACCGTCGCCTGCACCGTGCCTACAGCCGCGTGCGTGACGGCAACTTCGCCCTCGAAGGTCTGCTCGGCTTCGACCTGCGCAGCAAGCGCGTCGGCATCATCGGCACCGGCAAGATCGGCCAGATCACCGCGCGGATCCTGCGCGGTTTCGGGTGCTCCCTGCGTGCCTACGACCCCTACCCCAACGACGAGGTCCGCGACTACGGGGTGCGCTACGTCGACCTCGACACGATGTTCGCCGAGTGCGACGTGATCACCCTGCACTGCCCGCTCACCCCCGACACCCACCACATCATCGATGAGGAGGCGCTGTCGAAGATGAAGGACGGGGTGATGATCGTGAACACCTCCCGCGGCCCCCTCGTCGACACCGTCGCGGTCATCGAGGGGCTGAAGAGCGGAAAGATCGGCAACCTCGCCCTCGACGTGTACGAGGAGGAGGGCGACCTGTTCTTCGAGGACCTGTCCGACAAGGTGATCACCGACGACGTGTTCTCGCGTCTGCTCACCTTCCCGAACGTGCTGATCACCGCGCACCAGGCGTTCTTCACCCAGGAGGCGCTGTCCAACATCGCCGAGACCACGCTCGGCAACGCCACGGCCTACGCCCGCGGGGACCGGTCCGGCAACGAGTTGACCCCGGAGAACATCCGGCCCAACCGGCCCGCGGCTGTCGGTGAGGGCGACGACGCCGGCGAGTCCGGCGAGGCAGCCGGGCACGAGCACGGCGGTTGAGCGCGCCGTGAGCGACCAGGAGCACGTAGCACACGACTACACCGGCCACGTCGAGCCCGGCGGCCCGTGGCAGGATCGCACCGACGGGGCCGTCGCCGTTCGCAAACTGTCGGTGAGCGAGATGGACAACAACGTCTACCTCGTCGGTTGTGTCCGCACCCGGCAGGCGCTCCTGGTCGATGTCGCGGATGACGCACCACGGTTGCTCGCCGCGGCTGCCGACCGCGACGTGGTCGCAGCGGTACAGACCCATGGGCACTGGGACCACGTGCGGGCGTGGGAGGGGATCCGCGACGCAGGTATCGAGGTGTGGGGACACCCCGACGACGCGCCGCTGTTCCCGCACCCGCTCGATCGTGCGCTCACCGACGGAGAGCGGTTGCAGGTCGGCGACATCGAGGTGGAGGTGCTCCACGTCCCGGGGCACACGCCGGGCTCGCTGCTCTACCTCGTGGCAGGTACGCAACGGTGGCACCTGTTCTCCGGCGACACCCTCTTCCCCGGCGGCCACGGGCGCACGGAGACGGCCGCCGACCACGAGCTGATCATGGACGGCCTGCAGGCGCGGGTGTTCGACCGCCTCCCCGATCGGACCTGGGTCTACCCCGGCCACGGCGACGACACCACCCTGGGCGCGGAACGGCCCCACCTCGCCGAGTGGCGCGAACGCGGCTGGTGACGCCGCCGGGAGCGCGGTTCGTCCGGCTGGACCGACTGCCGGCTGCGGCGACCGCGTGGCTGAGCCCCGCTACTGCGGCAGGAACGGCGGGGCGCTGGCCACACCGATGGCCGCCAGCACACCCAGCAGCGCCAGCAGCAGCCCGCGACGAGCACCGCCGTGGGCTTCCACCGCCATCTGGGTGCGCTTGGCTCGACCGATCAGCACGTGGCCGACCACCAGTGCAGCGATCGCCAGGGCAGGATGGAGGTAGGCGATCTCCGGTCGGAAGTTCCAGGCTTCCCGGAGCACGTAGAGCACGATCCCCAGGGTCACCACGATGTCGATGAGCACCATCGCGCCGACGTAGAGGCCCGGCCGGAACTCGGAGGCGTCCTTGGCGTTGCGGGAAGCGATCAACGCGGCCGCCAGCACCACGATCGAGGTGGCGTAGGCCAGCCACTCGTGGGCGGTCGACAGCACATCGGTCACGGCACGATCCCTTCAGCGGGCGTCAGGGTGGGACGAAGTGGCCACGGCGAGGGGCCGAGCAGCTGCGGAGGAACCTCCACGACGGACCAGCCTAGCGGCGTCGCCCGGTCGGCCGGCCACCGCCCGCCGGCACTCACCGCACCAGGGCCCGCCGCAGCGTCCACGAACCGACCGCGAGCAGGCCGACGGCGAACGCCGCCAGGACACCGAGCTGCGGCAGGATGTCCACCACGCCACCATCACGGCGCACCAGTTCCGCCATCGCCTCGTTCGCCCAGGCGTGCGGCGTGATGCGCGCCACCTGCACCACCGTCTCGGGGTAGAACTCGATCGGCACCATGGAGCCACCCAGCGCGGCGGTCCCGAGCCCCAGGCCGACACCGGCGCCCGATGCCTGGCTGTCGTTGCGGAACACCGACCCGATGATCATCGCCGCTGCTGCCGCCGCGATGCAGAACAGCAGCACGACCAGGGTCGTGGCCAGTGGGTCACCCCAGTCCACGTCGAAGACCACGGCCGTCACGAGGATGATGTACAGCGCCTGGAACAGTGCGATCACCAACCGGCCGCCCGCCGTGCCGAGCAGCACCGTCGACACCGAGGTTGGCGTGGACAGCATCCGGGTCGCCACCCCGTACTGCCGGGTCTGGATCAGCGCGCCGCTGCCGGCCAGGGAGGTCAGGAAGGTGAACAGGAACAGCTGCTGGGAGGCACCGAGATCGAACTGGCCGAGCCCACCGAACTCCTCCGCCAACTCGTCCACCCCGAGGGTGGTAGCCGCCACCTCGACCCGCCCGGCCTCCTCCTGGACCTCCAGGGCGGCCTCCCGGAGCTGCCGGAGGCCGACCTCCTCCGCCCCCGCGGCGGCGCGACCGGTCGCCAGCAGCTGCGCCGCGGCGCCGGGCTGCTCCTGCTCGGCCAGCACGGCGGCCACCAGGGATCTGAGCGACATCGAGGTGGCGTCGGCGCGGCCGACGAAACGCACCTCCACCGGCTCCACCTCGGCGAGGGCGTCGGTGTAGCCCTCCGGCAGCACGAGCCCCGCCGGGAACAGCCCTCGGTCGACGTCGTCCTCGAGGGTCTCGACGTCCTCCACCTCGACGACCGCGATGCCGTCGAGGGCGTCGAGTCGCTCCGCGACGTTCGTCGCCGCATCGTCATCGTCGGGGGCGACGATCCCGATCGGGTTGGAGAAGTCGCCGCCGAACTGCACGCCGAGGAAGACCACGAGCAGGAGGGGGAAGAGGAAGACGAAGAACAGGTTCGAGCGGTCCCTCAGGAGGCGGACCAGCTCGATGCGGACGATCTGCAGGGCCTTCACCATGACGACCTCCTGCGCTCGATCACGACCGCCGGCAGGGCGGTCACCGCCCCGAACGCCAGGATCGCGGCGGCGGCGGGGAGCACCGCGCTCCACCGGCCCGTCAGCGACAGGGTGTAGACCCCGTCGATGAACCAGCCGTGGGGCGAGAGCCGCCTGAGCACCTGCATCAGCGGGTTGTCGCCGCCGATGGGGAAGAAGACCCCGCCGGCGACCCCGAGGACGATCGCCACGATCGACTGGTAGTTGCCGGCCTGCTCGGCGGTGCGGGCGAACACCCCGACCAGGGCCATCACGCCCATGGCCGCGAGCACCATCGACACGAGCAGGATCGCCACGCCGGGGGCCGGACCCCAGCTGGCCCCGAGCAGTGTGATGGACGCCACGGTCAGCGCCGTCATGCTGGCCAACCCGAGGAGGAACGCCCCGAGCAGCTTGCCGAGCTGGATGGCAGCCGGGCTGATGGGCGCGGCCTGCAGCCGCTGGAGGGTGCCGAGTTGCCGCTCCTCGAGCCGGCCGGTGATGCCGTACTGGACGACGAAGAACACGAAGAAGGCGGCCATCCCGGCGGCGAGGTAGCTCACCTCGTCCAGGGGTTCACCCTCGCCCGCCGTCTGCTCCTCCAGCGCGATCAGCCCCTCGGCCTCCGCGGCAGCGGCACCGATCGCGCCGATCAGCGCCGGGTCGGGTGGCGCGCCGGTCAGGGCCACCTCGGTGGTGATCGCGAGGCCGACCTGTTCGATCCGGCTGGCGTAGGCCTCGGCGACCCCGCGCGCCACCTCCCCGGCCAGGGTGCGCCCGGCGGTGACGTACACCTCGATGCGGGCGTCCTCGCCGCCGGCGACCGCTGCCGAGAAGCCCTCGGGCAGGATCCAGGCCGCGTCGAGATCGCCGTCGGCGACCCGGGTGCGGGCGTCGGACTCGTCCTCGAGGTCGACGGTGGTCAGGATCCCCTCGTCGACGAGCGCCGGAACGACGCCGTCGACGAACCCGGCAGCGACCTCGCCACCGTCGAGGTCGACGACCCCGGCGGTGAGCTGGAACTCACCGGTGTCGGGGAAGATGGAGGAGAACAGGAAGGTCAGGCCGATCGGGACCACGAGAGCGAACAGCCAGACGCTGCGGTCGCGGGCGCGCAGGCGCGCGTCCTTCGACAGGATGATGGTGGCGGCGCGGAGCATGTCGATCCCTCAGTCCCTGAGTGCCCGGCCGGTGAGGTGCAGGAACACGTCCTCGAGGTCCGGTTCGCGCACCTCCACCCCGTCGACGGTCGCGTCGGTGGCGGCGATGGCGGCGAGCAGGGCGGGCAGCTTCGCGGCCGCGCCGTCGAGCAGGCAGACGATCTCCTCCCCCTCCACCTCGGCGGAGCTGACCCCGTCGAGCGCATCGCAGGCCGCAGCGGCGCCGGTAGCGTCGCCGGCGACGTGGAAGCGCACCACGTCCTGCTCTCCGATGCGCGCGATCAGCTCACGACGGCTGCCCTCCGCCACGATGCGGCCCTGGTCGACGATGCCGATGCGGTGGCAGAGCCGCTCTGCCTCCTCCATGTAGTGGGTCGTGTAGAGGACGGCGAGGCCGTCGGTGGACAGGTGCTCGACCGACTCGAGGATGGCGTTGCGGGACTGCGGGTCGACGCCGACGGTGGGCTCGTCGAGGATCAGCAGCTGCGGCTCGTGCAGCAGGCCGATACCGATGTTCAGCCGGCGCTTCATCCCCCCGGAGAACTCCCCGGCGCGGTCATCGGCGCGGTCGGTGAGCCCGATGACCTCGAGCACCTGCTCGCTGCGGGTGGCCGCCTCGCCGCGGCTGAGGCCCTGGAGGCGGGCGAAGAAGCGCAGGTTCTCGGCGGCGGTGAGATCGGGGTAGATCGCGAGGTCCTGGGGCACGAGCCCCACGGCCGCCTTGGCATCGAGCGCCCGGGGCGTCATCCGTTGGCCGACCACCTCGATGTCGCCGGCGTCGGGGGCGAGGAGCCCTGCGATCATGGAGATGGAGGTGGTCTTACCGGCGCCGTTGGGTCCGAGCAGGCCGTAGGTCTCGCCTTGGCGGATGGTGAAGCCGACGTCGTCGACGGCCTGGATGGCGCCGAAGGCCTTGCGCAGGCCCTGGCACCGCAGGGTGGCGTCCATGCTCGGTCCTCGCGGGGGTGGCTGTGGTGGGTGGGCGCGACTGCGTGCGCCATCCCGAGCGGTCGCCAACGACGCTACGCGGGCAGCTGACGGGCGGACATCATCCCCGGGAACGAGGTTGGTGCCCCCCGCTCGGAGGAGCACGCGATCCGTCCGCTCCTCCCCGGGACTATCGGCGCACGCGGTCGTCCGGGCCCGCCGGAGGCCGCCGCGAGTTGTGCATTGGTAGTCAGCGGCGCGGTGTCTGCTGGGCAGACCCGTTTCCGCTTTCCCCTTTCAATCCGTGCGTGCGGTTCTCCCGCACACGGCTTACCGATGGTCTTCTTGGCATGGTTACG
>PXDB01000108.1 GCA_003565155.1 Nitriliruptoraceae bacterium
CGGTAGCAGGCGTGCCGGAGCCCTGCGAGCGGGTGCCCGTCGACGCAGAGGGTGCACGTTTTCCCTTCCCGGAAGAAGAGGCCGTTGGCGCACAAGGGCCGGTAGTTGTGCAGCGTGTGCACGAGAGGTTCGTCAAGGTCCTCGACCCAGCGCCGCCCGTAGTTCGGAAACAGGTTGTGCACGTGCACCACGTCGGGGGAGAAGTCCTTGATCGCCTTCAGCGGGTTGCGGCCGTAGCCGGTGGCCACCCGCATACCCGCCCGCAGCTTGTAGAACACCTCGCCTTCGAGTTCGTCGGTGTGCGCAGCGAACAGCGCCACCTCGTGCCCTGCCCGACGCAACGCGTCGACCTCGTTGAGCACGACGGTGTTCTCGCCGCTCGGCTGCGCCGACGAGTAGAAGCTGTGGACCATCGCGATGCGGATGTCGGCCCCCCTGTGTCCGCGCGTTCACACCGGCGCGGCGCCAGCATAGGGCGTGGCAGCGAGGCCGCCAACGCGTCGCGCGAGCGGCTACGGGTCTCGCCGCTGCGTTGGGGGTCCTGGCGGAAGGTCCGCCCACACCAGTGACTCGAAGCGGGTGGCGGCATCCTCATCCATGGCGGGCAGCACCTCTGCGTAGATGTCGAGGGTGGTCTTCACGCTCGCGTGGCCCAGGCGCGCGGAGACCACCTTCGGGCTGACCCCTGCCTGGAGTAACCATGTCGCATGGGCGTGCCTGACGTCATGCAGGCGAATGGCTGGCACGGGTGCGTCGCGGACGGCCTCACGGAAGGTGTCGGTCACCTTCTGCGGTGACAGCATCCCGCCGTCCGGCTCGGTGAACACCAGGTCCCAGGTCGACGTCTCGTCCCGTGGTGCCCGATCGATGACCTCCGCGTCGCGTCGCTGTTGTTGCTGTCGCAACTCCAGGGCGTGCAGGACCGCTCCGCCGACGCGAAGGCTCCGTGTCCGGTTCGACTTCGGCAGCTTCAGTTGTGGCGTCCCGGCGATCACCGACAGGGCCCGGCGGACGTGGATCGTGGCGCCGGGTGCGTCCACGTCCCGCCACCGAAGGCCGAGGAGTTCCCCGCGCCGCAGCCCGGTGCCGGCTGCGACCACCCACAGCGGCCACAGGCGTCGTCTGCGCTGGTGCTCGAGGAACAACGACAGCTCTTCCGCGGTCCACACGCGGAGCTCCCGCGGCTGTGCGTTCGGATCGATGCGCGGCAGCAGCGCCTTGTCGCAAGGGTTGGCGAGCACGAGTTCGTCGCGCAACGCGTCCTCGAACACCTTGTGGGTCATCGCCGCGACCCGTTGGACCGTGGCCAGCGCCAACGGCTTGCCTCGCAGCCCGCCTGCGAGCAGCAGGCGTCGATAGAACTCGCTGATGTCGCGGTGGGTGATGTCGGTCAGCAGTCGGTCACCGAGGAGGGGCACCAGGTAGCGGTCGGCGGTGCCGGTGTACTGCCGCAGGGTGGATGGCTGCAGCTGCGTGCGCTGCTGTTCCAACCAGTCCGACACGAACGTCGCGAGGTTCCAGGGCTCATCCATGGCCGACACGATGCCACCGTGTCGCGTCGGCCCCCGATCAGGTCCGTGTGTCCCTGTGGACAACCTGGCCCGGCAGGAAGTACCGCCGTCGGAGACTGCGGGCCATCAGGTACCCGAGAACGGCTCCGGCGCTGTTGGTGGCGACGTCGATGAGTTCCGTCTGCCGTTCGGGCAGCCAGAGCTGCACCACCTCGATGGTCACCGAGAGCGCCACCAACGCCCACAGCCAACGTGCGCGGGCGATCAGCCCTACTGCCATCCCCAAGGGGACGAACAGCGCGACGTTCAGCGTCATCTCGACCGCCCGCAGCCCCACCCAGTCGGGTGCCGCCTCGTGGGCAACCTCCAGCGTCTCCGGCGGAGCGAACATGGTCGTGGTGACCACCAGCACCAGACCCACTCCCAGGAGGCACAGGGAAGCAGCCGTGGCAGCACGTCGGTGGCGGCCGTGACCGTCCTCCTGCGCTGGCGAGTCGTCGCGGTCCATGGTCGCTCAGCCCTTCAGGACCCGGCACCCAGGATGGCCGCCACGCGCGTGCGGTAGTCCTGTTCCTGGGGTGTCGTCGCCTGCGTGCGCTCCAGATATGCACGGACGTGCGCTGCAGCCGTGGACGGCGGCAGATCCAGGTCGGCGAGGTGACGGGCGCCGGGCCCGTCGGGTGCGCTCAGCAGTGCTGCGGCCTCGTCGGGTTGCCAGCGCCCGAGCAGCGTGCCCACGCGGATCACGTAGTGGGTCAGGTCGTGCAGCGGTCGGGCGGTGGCGAGCTCGGCCTCCTCCCAGTCCCACACCACCAGCCGGTCGCCGTCCACCGCGAGGTTCCAGGGTGCGAGGTCACCGTGAACAACCGGTACGCCCAGATCGCCGCGGGTCAGTGCCGTCGCGAGCTCGACGACCTGGTCGAGCTCCGGAGTGCGGTCGGTGCGTGGCAGTGCCCGTGTGGCGAGCGCCCGCCAGTCGCCGTCCTGCACGTCTCCGACCACCTCCGGCAGCACGACCCCTTCGCTCGAGCGCAGCGTTCGCAGCGCTGCGCGCTCGTTGTCGAGCCCTCGATCGTCGCGGCCGACCTTGACCACCGTGTGCAGCCGCCGGCGGTCCGCTGCGGCGACGACCCACCGCCCCGGGGCGGACGAGCGCAGCATCGCCACCTGTTCGGCCGGGTATCCGTCGCGGGCGAGCAGGTGGTCCAGATCGGGCAGTTCCGGTGGTGCGGCGCGCTGCGCCAGCCGCAGGCCGAGCAGCACCGGATGCAACCGGCTCGCCAACCAGGCCGTGCGACGGTGCGGCCGGTAGAGGCGCAGCGCAGGTCCCGGGCCGGTGGCCATCAACCCGAGACGCCCGGGTGCCAGGGGCACGCGGTACCAGCGTCGGCCGGTTGGCAGCGCCCGGCGCAGCTGGGTGGCCGCCGCATCCGCTGACTGGGCGACCGTGTCGATGTGCAGGACCCGACGTGCGGCCCGGGGTGCGTAGCGCTCCCAGGCGGAGAGCTGGCGTGCCACCTCCGCGGTACCGATCTCCGGTTTGCGCGCGTGGAACGCCGCGGGATCCCCGGTCAGCACCACGACGAGGTCGCCGCGGGGCACCAGGGCACCCAGCGCACCCACCAGCGGGCGGAAGCTGCGAGGCAGTCGGTAGCGGTGCGGGTCGACCGCCAGGTCGTACCACCCGCGCTCGACGACGAGGAGCGCATGCCGGGCGGTGCGTCGCCAGCGCAGCCAGGTCCCAAGGATCGTGTCCAGCAGGACCACGGCGAGTTTGGCGAGACTCGCCACGGTGCCCCGTGGGCTCTGCCCGTGCGGGTCGGTGACGGGTGCTCCATCGGACGCTCTGCCGGCGATGACCCCCGGCCGTGAGTGGGCGCGGACGGGCGGCTGGCCGAGTTGGCGTTCGAGCGCGTCCAGCACGGTGGTCTTGCCGGCGCCGTCAGGCCCGACGATCAGCACCATGCCGTGCGCCCGGATGTCTCGCCCTTCCCCCGCTTCCGGCGCGCGCCGGATTTGGCTTGTCGCCTGGAGTGACTAGCCTACGCCGCGCCGTCAGGTGCAGGTGGCACCCCGGACGGCGGGCAGGGGGGCTCTATGCGAGGGTTGGCTGGCGCTCGGATCGTGGTGACCGGCGGTGCGGGGTTCCTCGGCTCGCACCTCGTCGACCGGCTCCTGGAGGCCGGGGCGGAGGTCGTCTGCCTCGACAACCTGGTCACCGGCCACGAGGAGAACCTGGCACATCTGCTCGGCCACCAGCGGTTCACCTTCGTCAACCAGGACGTGACCGAGTACCTGTTCGTGCCCGGTGAGGTTGACGCCGTCCTGCACTTCGCCTCGCCCGCCTCACCGATCGACTACCTCCAGCTGCCCATCCAGACGCTGAAGGTCGGTGCGCTGGGTACC
>PXDB01000094.1 GCA_003565155.1 Nitriliruptoraceae bacterium
GACCGAGGCGACTGAAGCAAGCACCCTCCACCACGAACATGCAGGTCAGGCCAGCAAACCGCCGCTCACGAGACCCTCAACCAGCCAGCGACGAACCCGATAGCCCGGAAACTCGGGCTAGCCGCCGCTGACCTGGCGGTCCTGCCCTTCCCAGTAGGGGGCACGCAGACGGAACTTCTGCAGCTTGCCCGTGGCGGTGCGTGCCAGCTCGTCGCGGAGCTCGATCGTCGTCGGACACTTGTAGTGCGCCAGCCGTTCCCGGCAGAAGGCGATCAGCTCCTCCTCGGTGACGTCCCGGCCCTGGGCGGTGGGCACCACCAGCGCCTTCACGGTCTCACCCCAGCGTTGATCCGGCACACCGATGACCGCGACCTCGGCCACCGCCTCGTGCGCGTGGAGGGCGTCCTCCACCTCGATGGACGAGACGTTCTCGCCACCGGTGATGATCACGTCCTTCTTGCGGTCGACGATGGTGAGGTAGCCCTCCTCGTCGATCACCCCGCCGTCGCCGGTGTGGAACCAGCCGTCGGCCAGCGCCTCGGCGGTGGCCTGGGGCTGCTCCCAGTACCCCGCCAGGGCGTGGTTGCCGCGCCCGAGCACCTGCCCCTGTGCGTCGGTGCGCAGCCTGATGCCGAGCGCCGGGGACCCGGCCCGCATCAGCTTCTCCGCCCGCTGGATGGGGGAGAGGTCATCCCACTCCGCACGGGTGCGGTTGAAGGTCAGCAGCGGTGAGGTCTCGGTCAGGCCGTAGAGCTGCAGGAACTCCCAGCCGAGCTCGGTCTCCACCCGTTCGATGGTGCGGGTCGGCGGCGGGGCTCCCGCCACCAGGATCCGGACCCGATCGCGTCCCGGCACCTCGTCCCAGGAACCTGCGGCGTCCAGCACCATCGACACCACCGCCGGCGCACCGCACAGCAGGGTGACCCCGTGGTCACGGACACGGCGCAGGATCTCGTCGCCGTCGACCTTGCGGAGCAGGATCTGCGGCACGCCCATCGCGGTGGTCGCGAAGGGCATGCCCCAGCCGTTGACGTGGAACAGCGGCAGGGTGTGGAGGTAGACGTCACGGTCGCTGACGCCGGTGTGCCACCCGAGCGTCGTTGCGTTCAACCACAGGGAGCGGTGGGTGAGCTGCACGCCCTTCGGTCGTGCGGTGGTGCCGGAGGTGTAGTTGATGGTCGCGGTGGCCGACTCGTCGGCCTCCCAGGGCGCGGGCGACACGTCGTGGAGATAGAGCTGCTCGTCGTCCCGCCCGAGCACCCGCACGTGGGGGACCTCGAGCCCGGCGACGGTGTCCTCGAGCTCCGGATCCACCAGCAGCATCGAGGCGCCACTGTCGGCGAGGATGAAGCGGATCTCCTCACGGTTGAGCCGGAAGTTGATCGGCACCAGCACCCGGCCCGATCCGCTCACCCCGAAGAAGGCGACCACCATCCGGGCGCTGTTCTGCGACAGGATCGCCACCCGTTCACCGGCCCCGATCCCGTCGCGGTCCAGCGCCGCGGCCTGCGCGTCGGCGAGCCGGCGCACCTCGCGGTAGGTCAACGACCCCAGGGAGGGTGCCGGCTGGTCCGGTTCGTCCACCAGACCCGTGCGATCACCGTAGGTGGTGACCGCTCGTGCCAGGTGGTCGTTGATGGTCAGTGGGACGTGCATCCTGTCCTCCTCTCGGTGGTTCACCCGGCGAGGCGGGCTCGCAGGGCCAGGTACAGCTCGGCGGTCGCGATCGCGTCGGCCGCCGCGTCATGGGCCTGGTGGGGTGGCAGCCCCACGGCTGCCCGTGCCCCCGCGAGGTCGCGGGGGAGTCGCCTGCCGGATCCCGTGGCCCGCTCGCGGTTCCGGCAGCGTGTGATCAGTTCCACGGTGTCGATGATCGCCGGGCGCGGCCAGGGCTGGCCCGTCGTCCGTGCGGCGCGGTGCAGCACACGGACGTCAAGGGATGCGTGGTGGACCAGCAGCGCATCCGCGTCCGCGATGGTGGTCAGCACCGAGGGCAGGACCTCCTCCAGCGGAGGAGCGACGGCCACCTCGCTCGGCCGGAGGTGGTGGGCGGCGATGCCCAGTTCCGCTGAGGCGACGGCCGGGCGTACCAGCGTCCGGCGCACCTCGCCGATCCGCACCGCGCCGTCGACCACCGGGACCGTGCCGATGGCGATCACCTCGGCGTCCTCCGGGTCGTAGCCGGTGGTCTCGAGGTCCAGCGCCAGCACCCGGTGCGGGTGGCCACGACGTCGCATGATCCGTCGGCCGCGCACCAGCCCCAGGGACAGCCCTGAGCTCCGGGGCAGCCTGGTGCTCACCGCGACACCTCCTCACCGCCGAGGCGGTGGATGGTGGACTGCTGGATCCGACCCACCGCCACGAACGCTTCCTTGAGGTGGCGTCGTCGGCTGGGGGTCAGCGCATCGAGCACGACGCTGTTGGACAGCGGCGCACGTCGCCGCCAGGCCTCCTGGTGGTGCTCGAGCCGCAGCTGCTGGAAGAAGCGGAACGCCTCGGTCAGCTGCTCGGCCGCGTCAGGGGTCAGGCCACCCTGCTCGACGGCGATCTCCAGCCGGTCGGTGGTGGCGCGCAGCGAGCTACCGGCTTCGAAGGCCAGCAGCCGTCCCAGGGCGATGATGGGGTTGACCCCGCCGGCCTTGAGGTCGACGGTACCGTCGGCGGTGCTCCGCACCCGGTGGAACAGGCCGAGCGGTGGGCGGGAGGTGCCGGCGGCGGCGGCCAGGCGGGCGAGCAGGACCCCGTCGCTGCGGTGGGCCCGGACCACCTCGTCGAAGGTGTCCACCTCCAGGTCACCCGCAACCACACGGTGGTCGAAGAAGATGCTGGTCTCGTACAGGGCGCGGACGTCCGGCGCGGTGATCCACCCGGCGAAGCGCTGTCGCCACGTCGTCATCGTGCCGGACCAGTTGGTGGCCATCACCCCGCCCGGACAGCGCGGCAGCCCGGCCGCCTCCAGCAGCTCGACCACCCGGCTCGCGAGCTCGTGGAACCAGGTCGCCCCCGCCTCGTCGGTCTCCTCGTGGACCAGGGCGTGATCCTGGTCCGACAGCAGGGTCTGCTCACGGCGGGCGTCGGAGCCCAGCGTCATCCAGGCGTACGCACACGGCGCCGGGCCGAGCTCGGCGGCGGCCAGCTCGATGGCGCGCCGCGTGATGCCGTCGGTGAGCATGGAGACGGTCCGGGTGACCTCCAGGGGGGAGAGCCCCCCGTGCAGCAGGCCGGCCACGGTGGCGTGCAGCCGATCGGGGAGGCCGGCGAAGGCTGCGGCAGGTGTGCTGGCGAGCTCGCGCTGGACGTGGAAGGGACTCGACGCGTCGGCGCGCAGCAGGTCGCCGGTGCTGATGACGCCGGCGAGCGCGCCGTCACGTTCGACGCCGAGGTGGTGGATCGAACGCTCCAGCATCCGCACCCGCGCCTCGGTGACCGAGGTGGACACGTCGACGCTGAGGATCGGTCGGGACGCGACCTGCATCCCCGGGGTGTCGGCGTCCCGTCCCTCGGCCAGGACCCGGTCGCGGAGATCGCGGGTGGTGACGATGGCAGGGGGATCGGCGGACAGCACCACCGAGCTGACCCCTTCGGCCCGCATGGCGCGGGCGATCTCACCGACGTCGGCGGTGGCCGGCAACGTGACCAGCTCGCGACGCAGCAGCGCGTCGACCGTCGACATCGCCACGGCGATCGGTGCGCCGCGCGCATCGGCCGGGTTCGAGGTCGCACGCAGCCGGCTGGCCAGGCCGCGGGTCACCTCCTCGGCGAAGGCCGGCGAGGCGGTCAGGCGCCGAACGACGTCGCCCGGCAGCCGGTAGACGAGCAGATCATCGAGGGCGTCGACGTCGAACTCGGGACGGGCCGCTCCCAGCACCGAGGGCAGCCCGAACCACTCGCCCACCTCCGCGGTGAGCGCGGGAACCCCGTCACGCGAGAGCAGGGCGGTGCCTTTGCGGACGATGTGCAGATGCCTGCTGGGAGCGCCATCACGCTCCAGGACCCGGGTGTCGGCCGGGATGTAGATCACCTCGAGCGCCGCGACCGCCGCAGCGAAGGCATCCTCCTCGAGCCGGTCGAAGGGCGGGAGTGCACGGAGGAAGCCCTCGGGGCCGAGGACCCCGTGCGCGTGCGGGCCCGTCAAGGTCGTCGTCCCTCCCTCGCTTCCGACCACGACACCGTAGGTCGCCGGTCGCCCTGGACGACCGTGCTGCTGCCCTGCGGCGCGCACCGATCGACGGGCGGCGCATAGGCTGCCGCGAGCGGTGGGAGGTAGCCATGGCGCGCTCGGAGATGGGTCCTGGCACACCACGCGGTCCGGAGGAGTTCGACGGCCCCGCGGAGGTGGCAGCGGCCGCGCGCACGCAACGGCGGATCGCCCTCGGGTACGGGCTGCTGTTCTCGGTGGCGATCCTGTCCGTGCCCCTGCTGTCGGTGGCCCTGCCCTGGTGGTCCGGCGCGCGGCTCGTCGGCGGGATGTCGCCGAGCTTCGTGGTGGCGGCGGGCGGCCTGTACGTGTTCTTCCTCGTCGTCGCCGTCGCTGCCGCGACCCTGGCGCGCAGCGTGGAGGACCGGATGCTCGGCAGCTCCTCCGACGAGGGACCGGGGACCGAGCGGTGACCGGCACCGACACCGTCAGCCTGATGGTGCTCGCGGTGGTGGGGACGCTGGTGTCGGTGGTGGCCTGGCGACGCACCCGGGCGACGACCGTCGACTTCTACCTCGCCGGCCGTCGCACCGGCATGATCACCAACGCCGGGGCGATCTGCGGGGACTACCTCTCCGCCGCCTCCTTCCTCGGCGTTGCCGCAGCCGTGTACGCCTCCGGGCTCGATGGGGTGTGGTACGCCACCGGCTTCGCCGCGGGGTTCGTGCCCGTGCTGCTGTTCATCGCGGCGCCGCTGCGTCGGCTGGGGACGGTGTCGCTGCCGGACTTCCTCGCCGTGCGGTTCGGCTCCGCGCGCGTGCGGATCGCTGCGGTGGTCGCCGTCGAGCTGATCATCCTCAGCTACCTCGTCCCGCAGGCGGTGGGCAGCGGCGTCACCTGGGAACTGCTCGTGGGTGAGGGCATCGCCGGGCTCACGCCCTACACCACCGGTGTCGTGGTCTCCACCGTGGCGGTCGGCGGCATCGTGGTGATCGGGGGCATGCGCGGCACCACCTGGAACCAGGCCCTGCAGTTCGGGTTCCTGCTGGCGGTCGCGGTCTGGTTGGGGGCGCTGCTGTGGGCCGGTGGGTTCTCGTACCCCGCGGCGGTGGAGCAGGCCAGCACGCAGCCCCTGCAGGCGGTGGTCGGGGAACGGCTCGTCGAGGTACCCAACCAGCTCACCGGTGAGCCCGCCCGCTTCGGTGTGCCCGGTGCGCGGTACGGGACCCTGGGCCAGCTGGCGCTGCTGGTCACCCTGGTGCTCGGCACCGCCGGGCTTCCCCACGTCATGAACCGCTACTTCACGTCCGCCACCGGGCGGGCGGCCCGTACCTCCACCGTCTGGGTCCTCGGGCTCGCCGGTGCCTTCTACGCGGTGGCGGTCATGCTCGGCACCGCCACCCGGATCCTGGTGGCCGAGCAGGCGGACGAGCCGTGGCTGGCGGAGCTGACCGTCGACGGCGTGCTCCGTGTCCCCGAGCACGCCCTGCTGGTGCTCGGCCGCCTGCTGGCCGGGACACCGGGGCTGGCCGTGGTCTCCGCAGCAGCCTTCGCCGCCATGGTCTCCACGATCGGTGGGCTGCTGCTAGCAGCAGCGGCGTCCTTCGGCCACGACGTGGTCGCACGGATCTGGCGTCCGTCCGGTGGTCCGCGTGAAGCCGTGCTGGCAGGGCGGGCCGCGGTGCTGGTCATCAGCATCCTCGCCGCCGCCGCCGCGATCGCGGTCGATCCGGAGCGGCTGCTGGCCACCTTCCCGTCGTTGATCGCGACGATGATCACCTGGGCGTTCGCCCTGGCCGGTTCCGCGTTGACGCCGGTGCTCCTGCTCGGGATCTGGTGGCGGGAGACCACGGCGCGCGGCGCGGTCGCCGGGATCTGGACGGGTGCCGCGGTCGCGGTGCTCGCCCTGGTGATGGGCCTCATCCTCGGACCGGACGTCGGTGACGGTCTCAGCGCGGTGCTGTTCGCCCCTGCCCTGGTCGCGGCACCGCTCTCCGCGGCGACCATCGCGGTGGTGTCACGTGTGGACACGGGCCCACCGGTCGACCCCCGCCTGTGGACCCGGATGCACGGCACCGCGGCCGACCGTCAGGCGGAACGCCTGGCCCGGATCACCCTGCGAGGCCGGCGGTGATGCGCGGCGTCGGTCCGCTGGTCGCCGCGGTCACCGCGCTGTGGGCCCTGGTCGTGCTGATCAGCCAGGTCTGGGCGGAACCGCCGCTGTCGCCCGTCGGCACCATAGTCGCCGGGGTCCTGCTCACCAACGTCGCCATCCTCGGCTACGGGTCCAGCCTGCGTGGTCCGCGACAGCAGCGTGTGCGGGCCCGTCCCAACCGGGAGGACACCGAGCGTCGGGCAGAGCTCCCCGAGCGGCCGGTCGGGCTGACCGACGAGGTGGTGGACGCGGCCGTGGAACTGCTGCTGCCCCTGCTCGGCGGTGACGCCGTGTCCATCACCGACCGGCAGCACATGCTCGCCTTCGCCGGACCCGGACATGATCATCACGCACCGGGCACCCCCCTGTACGCCCCGGCCCGTGAGGAGGTGCTGGCCACGGGGCGCACGGTCACGGTGACCGGGCGTGACGGTGACGTGATCCGCTGCCCTCAGCCTGGCTGTCCGCTGCGCTCGGCCGCTATCGCCGCGTTGCGCGTCGGCGAGGAGGTGATCGGGTCGGTCACCGTCTACCGGGGCACCGATGACCCGCCGGAACCCGACCTCGTCGAGGCGGCCGCCCGGATCCTCTCCCTCCATCTGTCCGTGGCCGAGTTGCAGGCGACCCAGCAGCACTATCTGGACTTCGAACTGGACGCGCTGCGCGCCCAGATCAACCCGCACTTCCTGTTCAACACCCTCAACACCATCGCCAGCCGCATCCGTACCGACCCGGAGGACGCGCGCCAGCTCCTGGTCCGCCTCGCGGACTTCTTCCGCTACGCCGTCCGCCAGCAGGGGCAGTTCGCCGACTTCTCCCACGAGTACGCCTTCGTGCGGACCTACGTCACCCTCGAGCAGGCACGCTTCGGTGACCGCCTGCAGGTGGAGTACGACATCGATCCGGCGGTGCTGGGCGCGGAGGTGCCGGTGCTGGTCATCCAGCCGCTGGTGGAGAACGCGATCAAGCACGGCGCGTCCGGCAAGGTCGGGCGTACCACGGTGCGGCTGCGGGCCAGGGTCGATCCCCTGACGCGGACCCTGCAGGTCGCGGTCCGCGACGACGGTGTCGGCATGCCGACCGCAACCCACGAGGCGGTGCTGGCCGGTCGCGCCACCCGCGACGACGGTGGCGTCGGGTTGCGCAACATCCGCAGCCGCCTCGACCTGCTGTTCGGCGACCGGCACGGCTTCGAGGTCCGCTCCGAGCCGGGGAAGGGCACCAGCGTCCAGCTGCAGGTGCCACTGCGTTGACGGCTGGCGAGAAGGTTGCTGCGATGATGGTCACGGGAGCCAAGGGGAGGGACGGGTGCCGGCACGCGCGCTGATCGTGGATGATGAGTCACCGGCCAGGGAGGAGCTGCGCCACCTGCTGGCGGGGTTCCAGGACGTCGTGGTGGTCGGGGAGGCCACCACCGCCGAGGAGGCGGAGCTGCTGATCGACTCGGTGGACTACGACCTGGTCTTCCTCGACATCCGCATGCCAGGCCAGGGTGGGGTGGCCCTCGCCCAGCAGCTCGGTGAGCGAGCCGGAGCGCCGGCCGTGGTGTTCACCACCGCTTTCGCGGAACACGCGGTGGAGGCGTTCGAGCTCGGTGCCACCGACTACCTCGTCAAACCCTTCGACGCCGAGCGCCTGCGCCGTGCCGTCGATCGTGCGCTCTCCCGGTCCGATGCGTCCACCACCGGCGCCAGCCAGGACGAGGAAGCACCGAGCGGGCCGGGACGGGACAGCGGTGCCGCTCCCGCCGTCGCCCGGATCCCGGTCCACCGCGGCGATCGCATCATCCTGGTCGACGAGCCCCGCATCGCCTACGCCGAGGCCGCCCGGGGCTACGCCTACCTCACCCTGGCGGCGCTGCCCACGGGGCACCCGCTGGCCGGGGCGGATCGCCTGCTGACCAGCTACACCCTGGTGGACCTCGCCGAGCGGCTGTCAGAGGTCTTCGTCCGCACCCACCGCTCCTACCTGGTCAACATGCGGTTGGTGCGCGAGGTCCTGCCCCAGGTCGGTGGTGGGCTGACCCTGGTGATGGGCGACCGGCAGCGCAGTCAGATCCCGGTGGCCCGACGGCAGGTCGCGGAGGTCCGGCAGCGTCTGGGGGTGTGACGGGCGGGTCCGGCGTCCGTCCGACCGCATCGCCGCGCGCGGTGACGACCTCGCCCCGTAGGCTCCAGCCCCGGCCGGGTACCGCTCCGTTGCACCGTGGTGGCGGACCGCACGGCCATGGCCGCTCGCGACGCGGCCCCGTGACCGCACCGGGAAGGACCGACCGATGACACCGAGCGATGGCTCCCGAGAGCACGGTGAGGCACGGGGTGGTGCACGCGGCCGAGGTGCGAGCGGTGGTCGGCGCGGCCAGGGTGGCGGCGCACGCGGTCGGGGTGCGCCCCGCGACGAGCAGCCCGGCAAGCTCAACGTCCCTGGTGCCTCCGGCGAGCCGCTCGGGCGGGACCGTGCCCGACGCCGGCCGGACGCCCCTCCGCGTACGAAGGCGCCGCGCGCCCCGGAGGGCCCGCCGCGCCCACCGTTGCCGGAGGACGAGGAACCACAGCTGCCGCGCGCGGTGATGAAGGAGATCGAGCGCACCCTCGGGAAGGGCCCCAAGTCCCGTGACATCGCCCTGTGCCTCAGCATCGCCTCCCAGGCACTGGACGAGGACCGTCCGGACGTCGCGGTCCACGTGCTGGCGTGGGCACGGCACCAGGCGCCGCGCCTGTCGATGGTGCGCGAGGCCTACGGTGTCGCGCTCTACCAGCAGGAGCGGTGGGCACAGGCGCTGTCGGAGCTGCAGGCGTACCGTCGGATGACCGACCGCAACGACCAGAACCACCTGATCGCCGACAGCCTGCGGGCCCTCGACCGCGGGCTGGAGCAGGTCGCCGCCGCGGCGGAGCCCCTGGTGGCGGACGCCCAGGCGCCCGAGGACCGTCGCGCGGAAGCGGTGATCGTGTGGGCTGCTGCGCTGGCGGACGAGGGCGACACCGGCGCGGGCCGTGCCGTGGTGCGCCGGTTCCTCGAGCGACCCCGCTCCGGCGACGCGGAGCACGACCTGCGGGTGCGCTACCTCGCTGCCGATCTCGCGGAGGTGGCCGGCGACACCGACGAGGCCGTGCGCCAGTTGGAGCTGATCGCCGGGGTTGACGAGGGGTTCCTCGACGTCGTCGAGCGCCTCGAGGGCCTGCGCCACCTCGGCGCGTGAGCGTGCCAGCCAGGCTGCGGATCACCCCAGCGGTGTGAGCTCCCCGGTGTCACGACGGTGGAGGTAGCGCAGCAGCCCCGCGGCGTTGGCACCGGTGTCGTTGAGCAGGTGCAGCCGCGGGTCGTCGGCCGCGGGGCCGCCCTCGGTCACCACCTCGAAGCGTTGCTGGAGGGTCTCGGCGACATGGTCCAGCTCGTGGTTGCCGGTCAGGCCCTGCGCCCTGGCCTCGTCCCGGGCCGACTCGGCGACCTCGACCCAGCGGCGCAGCTGCTCGCCGGCCTCCGCGAGGACCGCGTCGGCCGGGCTGACCGGACCGTAGTGCGCCAGGTAGATCCGCTGCGGGTCACGGCGGCCGTAGCGCGCCAGGGAGGCCAGTGCCGCGTCGAGGTGGAACTCCGGCGGTGGCGTGGCGGGCCGCAGGTGCTCCATCCCGGGCAGCTGCACCCCCACCGAGTCGCCGGCGAACACCGCACCGGTGTCGGGGTCGAACACCCCGAGGTGGTGCTTGGCGTGCCCGGGGGTGTGCAGCAGCTCCAGCTGCCGGCCCCCGCCGAGGTCCAGCTCGTCGCGGTCGGCGATGCTGACCAGCCGCTCGGCGGGAACGGGCGTGCAGGCGCCGTAGACCCGGTCGAACAGCGGCCCGTACACCCGCGCGGAGGAGGCGTTGAGGCGCTCCGGGTCGGCGAGGTGGCGGGCGCCGTGCTCGGAGACCACGACCTGGGCGCGTGGGAAGGCGGCGGCGACGTCCCCGGCACCGCCGGCGTGGTCGAGGTGGATGTGGGTCAGCACCAGATACGCGAGGTCGTCGCCTCCGAGCCCGAGCGTGGCCAGGCCGTCGAGCACGGCCTGGATCGTCAGCGCCGGTCCGCACTCGATCAGCGCGGGCCGGGGCGCGTCGATCAGGTACCCGGCGGTGACGTCGGTCATGCCGGCGGTGAGGGTGTCGATGGCGATCACGCCGTCGTCGTGGGTGGCGATCGGGGTCGCCGCGGGGGTGGGTTGGTTCGCGCTCGTCTCGCCCGGTGTGCCGTCTTCGGGGGCCATGGAACTTCCTCCTGCTAGTTGCCTTCGGTCACGTCGGGATCCTCCTCATCCTCCTCCTCGGTCGGGTCGTCCTCCGCACCGACGTGCTCACCCGGTAGGGCGATGTGGAGGACCGCCTGACCGGGCTGCACCAGGGGCAGGGTCGTCGCCCCGATCACGTAGCCCTCCGCCTCGGCGTCGATGCTGGCGCGTTCCTCGCCCATCGGGCTCGAGGTGGTCCACAGCGGCTGGCCGGCCGTGACCCGATCACCGGGCGCGACGTGCAGTTCCAGCACCCCACCACGCTCCGCCCTGAGCCACCGCGAGGCGTCGAGGACCATCGGTTCCGCGACCGCCGGTTCCGGGGCGTGGTCGATCATCTCCAGCCGGGCGAGGACCCGTTGGATGCCGCGGAGCGCCACATCGACGGCGTCGGTATCGAAGCGCAGGGGCTGGCCGCCCTCGTAGGTGAGTACCGGCACGTCCCGCTCGAGGGCGACGGCGCGCAGCGAACCCGGCCGCAGCTTCGCGCGCATCACGAAGGGTGCACCGAAGACGACCGCCAGCGGCAGCGCCCGCGGATCCTCCGCGATGCGGACCTGCGGCACGTTGGTGCGGTGGTTGGCGGCGGTGTGGAGGTCGATCCCGGCGTCGCTGCCGGTGATCACCTCCTCGGTGAGCAACCGGGCGATGCGCGCCGCCATCGAGCCACCGTGGGAACCGGGGAAGGACCGGTTCAGGTCGCGCCGATCGGGCAGGTACCGCGAGCCGAACTGCACCCCGAGGACGTTGACGATCGGTACCACCACCAGGGATCCGGCGATCCGCAGCGGATCGACGAGGTCCAGCAGGCGGCGGCAGGTCTCGATGCCGTTGAGCTCGTCGCCGTGGACCGCGGCGGTGATGAACACCCGCGGGCCGTCCTCGATGCCGTTGATCACCGCCATCGGCAGGGTGGTGCGGTCGCCGGTGTAGGACTCGGAGGCCAGCGGTGCGATGTCACGGCGCTCGCCGGGCTCGACGCTGACCCCGGCGACGGCGATCGGTCCGCCGGTCATCGCGCCCGCTGCCGTGGCTTGGTGGTGGCGACGTAGCCGTGTGCAGGGTCGACCAGGCAGCGGCCCTCCAGGGTCAGCCGGCCGAGCAGCATCCGGAAGTTCATCCCGGAGCGGTCGGTGAGGGTGATGTCGGCCGCCACATCCAGCGGCCCGCAGACGATCCGAGTGCGCACCACCGGCCTGACCTCGGCGCGCGCACCGGTGTCGCGCACCCGGCGGTGGCCGATGATCGGTGCCTCCACCTCATGGTGCACCGGGTTGCGCCTGGTGCCGAGCACCACGTCGAAACGCACCACCGGCAGCGGTGCGCCGGTGTCGGGGTCGACGTGCTCGCCGAGCTCGCTCAGCTCCGTGACGTGCAGGGCGCTGGAGCGGGCACCGGTGTCGAGCTTGGCGCGCAGGTGCAGGTCCCACTCCGGTAGCGAGACGTACTCCTTCCAGCCGAGCACGGGGGGACGGTGGGGGTTGGACACGCTTCGGCGGCTCCTCGAGGTGTCCCGGCAGCGTAGGTGAGCGGCTGGGTCGCCTCGCGCAGGCCCGGCGGAGGCGGCTGCGGCTGTGGTCGGTCCGTCCACGCGACCGTCAGCCGTAGGGCCGATCCGGGGGTCGTGGTGGTCGGCGGACGCGCGGCGTGTGGAAGGGATCGCGCTGGTGGCTGGTCCGCCACGCGTCGAGGAGGAGCAGCAGCACGATGCCGGCGAGGAAGCCGCCGATATGGGCCTGGTAGGCGATCTGGTCGGCGCCGGGGCTGTCGGGGACACCGAACTGCAACAGGAACCACAGGCCCAGCAGCAACCACGCCGGCAGCACGACGATGGCGAAGAAGATGAACCACCGTGCGATCCGCACCCCGGGCAGGATGACGGCGGCGAGGTAGAGGGGGAAGGGCGCGATGGCCAGCACCTGGGCCCGCGGGTAGAGGACGAGGTAGGCGCCGAGCACCGCGGATACCGCCCCGGAGAACCCGATCAGCGGCACGATCGAATCGGGTCGCACCGCGACGTAGGACAGCGTCGCGACGGCGGCACCGATGGTGCTGAACAGCAGGAAACGGGCGTGCCCGAGCCGGTCCTCGACGTTGTTGCCGAACACCACGAGGTAGAGCATGTTGCCGAGCAGGTGCCCGATACCGCCGTGGAGGAACAGGGAGGTGAACAGAGACAGGGGCACGTTCTTGTCCGGCGCATCCGCGGCGCACGCGCCCAGCAACTGCTCCAGCTCGCCCGTCGACAGCGGGGTCAGGGTCACCAGCTCCCGGGGGATCACCCCGAAGCGGTAGATCAGGTGCACCTCGGCGCAGCCGGTCGCGGGGAACTGCACGAGCGCGAACACCCCGAGGTTGGCCAGCACCAGCAACCACAGCAGGACCGGGCGGCGCCGCGCCGGGTTGATGTCACCGATGGGTAGGACCACCTCGGTGCCTCCTCAGCTGGGCTGCGATCGTCCCTGCCGGGCCTTCGTCACAGGACGGCCCGCAGGCGGATCAGATCCGCCATGGAGGCGTCGAGCCGGAGCCGGTTGGACGCGAGCGCACGGGAGAAGGGCAGGTCGCCGTTGGCGATGGCCAGCAGGTCGTCGGAGTGCACGCTGATACGGATGTCCGGACGCCGAGGTGGTACGTCGTCCAGCATCAGCAGCTCGCCGCGGCGCCACTCGGCGTGGCGGACCAGGTCGAGGTCCGGGCAGCTGGCTTCGATGGTCCGTCGGGAGGGGAGCATGGCCCGCGTGGTCTCGTCCACGTCGCCGAGGCGGGACAGGAGTTCGACCAGGACGTCGTCGACCTGATCGATGCTCGCCATGACGTCGCTGCTCCGAGGTTTCCGCACCGTGCGGGGCGGTGGTGAGCTGCCGTTGACCCGGTCGGTGACGCTACCACCAGGCGGCTGTGCAACATCCGTGCGCTCCTGGTCCTGTTCGCGACGCACCGTCGTGGCTAGTCTTCGCCCACGACTACACCGTGTGGGGAGAGTGACGTGAACTCTGCAGTCCAGCGCTACATCGATGCCGCGTCGGGGCTCACCGAGCTGACGCGTTCGAAGGCGGAACAGATCGTCAAGCAGTTGGTCCGCTCCGGCGAAGCCGCCGGCGACCAGGTCGGGGAGCTCGTCGAGGACCTCGTCGAGCGTCAGCGCCAGAACCGGGAAGCGATCTCGAGCCTGGTCCGCAACGAGACCGCGAAGGCCGTGCGCTCCATGGGGCTGGCGACCAACGAGGAGGTGGAGCGCCTGCAGAAGCAGGTCGCCGATCTCAAGCGGGAGGTCCAGCACCTCGAGGGTGCCGGTGGTGCCCCGGCCAAGAAGGCGACGGCCAAGAAGGCGACGAAGAAGGCCACGGCGAAGAAGGCGACGGCCAAGAAGGCGACGAAGAAGGCGACCAAGAAGGCAGCCGCGAAGAAGGCGACGAAGAAGGCGACCGCGAAGAAGGCGACCAAGAAGGCGACCAAGAAGGCCACGGACGCGGCACCGTCGGACGCCGGCTGATGTCACCGATGGCCGCGGATGGTGGGGACGCCGCCGCGCACGGTACGACGCCGGCAGAGCGTTCCGACCGCCCCGAGGATGACCCGACAGCCCCCGCAGCTGCGACCGACCCGTTGGTACAGCTGCGGGAGGAGCTGTCCTCCCTCGATGGGCGTCCCGTGGGCAAACACATCCCGGTGTACGAACGTGCCAACGCGGTGGTGGCCGCCGAGCTGGCGGCGTTGGACGAGGTCTGATCCTGGCAACGGCGCGCCGGCGGCTCGACGCGGAGCTGGTGCGCCGCGGCTTGGCGGCCACCCGGACCCAGGCCCAGGAAGCCATCGCTCAGGGCCTGGTGACCGTCGATGGGGCTCCGGCCTTCAAGCCGGCCACGCAGGTCCGCGTCGAGCAGGCGCTGCACGTCGCCGCGGCGCCCCGTCGCTACGTCTCGCGTGGGGGCGAGAAGCTGGCCCACGCCCTCGAGGTGTTCAGCGTCGACCCCTCCGGCCGACACGCCCTCGACGCCGGGGTGTCGACGGGCGGGTTCACCGACTGCCTCCTGCAGCGGGGCGCGGCGCGGGTGTTGGCCTACGACGTCGGCTACGGGCAGGTGCACGAGTCGTTGCGCACCGATCCACGGGTGGTCCTCGCCGAACGCACCAACGTGCGTGACCTCGTCCCGGCTGACATCCCCCCGCCCCGCCCGGACCTGCTCGTCGCCGACCTGTCCTTCATCTCCCTGGCCAAGGTCCTGCCGGGCCTGCTGGCGCTGCTCCGACCGCCGGACGATCCCCAGGTGCCTGCCGGGCAACCCGGCGAGGGGCGACGAAGTGGCGGGCAACTCCGTGACGGGCAACCCGCACGCCAGCAGCGACGCGACCTCCGTGCGCCACCCGAGCCGCTCGCGATCCTGCTGGTCAAGCCACAGTTCGAGGCCGAACGCGGGGACGTCGGCGACGGCGGCATCGTCCGTGACCCGCAGGTGTGGCGCCGCGCCCTCGAGCGGGTCGCGGTGGCGGCGAGCGAGGTCGGGTGGCTGCCGGTCGGCGCGACCGCGTCGCCGTTGCTCGGGGGCAAGGGCAACGTTGAGTTCCTGCTACACCTGCGTCCGACGCCGGCGCACGCCACGGTTGCCGACCACCTCGATGCCGCGGTGCAGGAGGGTCTCGACCGGCGGAGGAGGGCGTAGTGCGGATCGGTCTGGTCGTCCACGCGGGTCGTCCCGCCTCCCGGGAGGCGGCGCTGGAGGCGTCGCGCATCCTCGAACAGCTCGACGTCGAGGTGGTCGCCACCGTGGGTGGCGGCTCGCAGGACATCGACGCCGACCTGGCGCAGCTCGCGCCCCTGGTCACGCCGTCGGAGCTGTCGGATGACATCGAGCTCGCGATCTCGTTCGGGGGTGACGGCACGTTCCTGCGGGCCGCCCACCTGTGTCGTGATGCGAAGGTCCCTGTGCTGGGGGTGAACCTCGGCCGGTTGGGGTTCCTCGCCGAGGTGGAGCGGCACGACCTCGGTCCGGCGCTGCGGGCGGTGGCCGAGGGCCAGTACCGGGTCGAGGAGCGTGACACCCTGACCATGCATGTCCACGACGCGGAGGGCCAGCCGGTCGTCACCAGCTGGGCGCTCAACGAGGTCGCCGTGGAGAAGACCGCACGGCAGCGCCTGCTGCTGACCGACGTGCACATCGACGGGACCTTCTTCGCCCGCGTCGGTGCGGACGCGCTGATCCTGGCCACCGCCACGGGCTCGACGGCCTACGCCCTGTCCGCAGGTGGTCCCCTCGTGTCCCCCCGGGTGGCTGCCACGCTGGTGGTTCCGGTGGCGCCGCACAGCCTGTTCGATCGCACCGTGGTCGCCGCGCCCGAGGAGGCGGTCCGGGTGGACCTGCTGGAGGACCAGGCCCCGGGGCTGGCCTCCTGCGACGGCCGGGAGCCCGTGGAGCTCCTCCCGGGCTCCTCGGTCACGGTGATCGGTGCAGGTGCACCGGTGCGTCTCGCGCGGGTCGGGCTGCTGGACTTCCCCACCCTGGTCCGGCGCAAGTTCGGGCTGCGCTGAACCCGGCCCGGGTTCCGCCCGGCCACGACCGCGCCTGTCCGCCGGTCCCGTCGTGCGGTCCGGTCCTGCGGTCCCGTCCCGCGGTCCCGTCCCGAGTTGTGCCGTGCCACAACTCGCGGCGCGGTGGCGAGACGAGCAGGGGTGGATACCCGGC
>PXDB01000106.1 GCA_003565155.1 Nitriliruptoraceae bacterium
GGCCACCAGCCGCCGTGCCACCATCCCCACCACCGAACCGCGCAACGAGGAGACCGCCATGCTGTTCGCCCGCCCTCCCGCCGAGGTGGTCAGCCCCGAGGACGCGCTCCCCGGTCGTGACGAGCCCCTCAGGGTCGACGATCGGCATCACGTCCACGGCCGGTCGATCACCCCACCGTGGCCGGAGGGGCATGAGCTGCTGGTGGTCGGCATGGGCTGCTTCTGGGGGGCGGAGCGGATCTTCTGGGAGCTCGACGGCGTGTGGACCACCTTCGTCGGCTACGCGGGGGGCCACACCCCGAACCCCACCTACCGCGAGGTGTGCACCGGCCGGACCGGGCACACGGAGATCGCCGGGGCGGTGTTCGACCCGGCGCAGGTCCACCTCGACACCCTGCTGGCTGCCTTCTGGGAGAACCACGACCCGACGCAGGGCATGCGCCAGGGCAACGACATCGGGACCCAGTACCGCTCCATGGTGCTCACCACGTCTGAGGAGCAGGCCGCCGCGGCCGTCGCCAGCCGTGACCGCTACCAGGCGCGCCTCGCCGACGCCGGGTTCACGGCCCCGATCACCACCACCGTGGAGCCGCTGGACGGGCTGTACTGGGCGGAGACGGAGCACCAGCAGTACCTGTCGAAGCACCCCGGTGGCTACTGCAACCACGGGTTCTGCCAGGCCGCCTACTGACCGTCGGCACATGGCGGTCGGGTCGGGCGCAGCCCGCATCGCGCCCGTGTAGCGTTGGGGCCACCCCAGTCGCAGCCGAGGTGCCTGGGCGCCGTCCTGCCGCGAGGTCCGCTCGATGATCCCCCGTGAGCTCCGCCTGCCCCCTGAGCATCTCTTCCCGCCGGACGAGTGGCGACTGGTCGAGCGTGGCTTCTCCAACCGTTGGATGGGCAACGCCGAGACGATCTTCGCCCTCGGCAACGGCTTCCTCGGGATGCGCGGCACCTTCGAGGAGGGGCGGCCGGCGATCGAGCCCGGCACCTTCGTCAACGGTTTCCACGAGACCTGGCCCATCGTGCACGCGGAGGAGGCCTACGGCTTCGCCCGCACCGGGCAGACCATCGTCAACTGTCCCGACGCCACACTGCTCAAGCTCTACGTCGATGACGAGCCGCTGTTCCTGCCCACCGCCCGGCTCATCGACTACGAGCGCAGCCTCGACTTCCGCGAGGGGGTGCTGCGCCGCACGTTGACCTGGTCCACGCCTTCGGGCAAGCACGTGCGCCTGAAGACCTCCCGGCTGGTCTCCTTCGTCCACCGCCCCCTCGGCGCCATCTCCTACGAGCTCGAGGTCAACGCGGACGCGCCCGTGGTGGTGTCCTCGCAGCTGCTCAACCGCCAGGACGCGCGGGCGGACGATGAGCCGAGCACCAACAACGGTGCCGACCCGCGTCGCGCCCGCGGCTTCGGCCACCGGGTGCTCAACTCCAAGGGCATCGCCGAGGACGGACACCGCATCGTCAACGGCTACCGCACCACCAACTCCCGGATGACGTTGGGGGTCGGGGTCGACCACGTGATGGAGACCGACAACCCCTGGCGCGCACAGCGCTCCTCGAGCGACGACCTCGGCAAGATCGTGTTCACCGTCGACGCCCGGGCGGGGGTGCCGATCCGGATCACGAAGTTCCTGACCTACCACAGCTCACGCAACGTGCCGGCGATGGAGCTGGTCGACCGCGGGTGGCGCACGCTGGACCGCGCCATGACCGAGGGGTACGGCGCCCTGGAAGCCGCCCAGCGCGACTTCCTGACCGACTACTGGGAGCGGTCGGACGTCCAGGTCGAGGGCCCACCACGGGTGCAGCAGGCGATCCGCTGGAACATCTACCAGCTCGCGCAGGCCTCGGCCCGCGCGGAGACCACCGGGATCCCCGCCAAGGGGCTGAGCGGACAGGCCTACGAGGGCCACTACTTCTGGGACACCGAGGTCTACGTCACGCCCTTCCTGACCTACACCGAACCGCGCGTGACCCGCAACCTGCTGCGCTTCCGCCACTCCATGCTGCCGCTGGCCCGGGAGCGTGCACGGGAGCTGAGCGAGGACGGCGCGCTGTTCCCGTGGCGGACCATCAACGGTGAGGAGGCCTCGTCCTACTACGCGGCGGGAACCGCCCAGTACCACATCGACGCCGACATCTCCCACGCCATCCGGCACTACGTCAACGTGCGTGGCGAGAAGCATCTGCTCAAGGAGGTCGGCGCGGAGATCCTGGTGGAGACCGCACGGATGTGGGTCGGGCTCGGCTTCTTCAGCCCCGAGGACGACGCCTTCCACATCCATGGGGTGACCGGACCCGACGAGTACACCACCGTGGTCAACGATAACGCCTTCACCAACATGATGGCCCGGGCCAACCTGCGCTACGCCGCCGAGGCGGTGCTGTGGCTGAAGGAGGAGGAGCCGGACACCTACGCCGCGCTCGAACACGCCACCGGGTTGGCCAGCGAGGAGGTGGAGCGCTGGCAGCGGGCCGCCGACGCGATGTACGTGCCCTACGACGCCGAGCGCGGCATCCACCCCCAGGACGCCAACTTCCTCGAGAAGGAGCGGTGGGACTTCCAGAACACCCCGAGCGACCGCTACCCGCTGCTGCTGCACTTCCACCCGCTGGTCATCTACCGCCACCAGGTCATCAAGCAGGCCGACGTGGTGCTCGCGATGGTGCTGCTCGGCGACGAGTTCTCCCTGGAGCAGAAGCGCCGCAACTTCGACTACTACGACCCCCTGACCACCGGTGACTCCTCGTTGTCGGCCTGCGTGCAGTCGATCCTGGCCGCCGAGGTCGGCTACGAGCGCAAGGCACTGGAGTACTTCCAGTACGCCCTGCTCATGGATCTCGCCGACGTCGCCGGCAACGTGGTCGACGGCGTCCACGTCGCCTCCGTCGGTGGGGTGTGGATGACGCTGGTGTACGGCTTCGGCGGGCTGCGGGACTACAACGGCGAACTCTCCTTCGACCCCCGCCTGCCGCGCCCCTGGGACCGGCTGCGGTTCCCGCTGCGCTTCCACGACCGCAAGCTGCTGATCGACCTCACCCACGACACCTTCACCTTCACGATGGTGGAGGGTGCGAAGGACCTCACCATCGACGTACGCGGGACGGAGGTGGTGCTCCGCGAGGGCGAGCCGGTGGAGCTGCCCGCGAGCGTGGGCACCACGCCGGCTCCGCTCCTGGCGTCCGAGGACGCCTGAGGGCGTCCGCCCGACCTGCTCCGGCCCCCGCGAGGGAGGTGTGCTGATGCGTGTCCGACTCCGCAACCCCGACCGCACCGTCGAGGTGGAGGGTCCCCGTCGCGTCGCGGACCTGCTCGATCACCTCGACATCCTCCCGCACACCGTGCTGGTACTGCACGACCGTGAGCTGGTCACCGCCGAGCATCTCCTGCCCGCCGACGCCGAGGTGGAGGTCCGCCCGGTGATCAGCGGTGGCTCGGGCGACGGCCCGCCCCGGTGCGCGGTCTGCCGGGCGCCCGCGGTGCTCGAGGAGCGGCGCCACCGCGCGGCGTGGTGCGCCGCCCACCTCGCCGACCACGTCCACAAGCAGATCCGCAAGGCCATCGACCACCCACCAGGTCTGCCGGCGGGAGAGCGGATGTGCTCCTACGCCGACCGGCTCCTGGTGGCGGTGTCGGGCGGGAAGGACTCCTTGGCCCTGTGGGACGCGCTGGTGGAGATGGGCTACCGGGTGGACGGGCTGTACGTCGGCCTCGGTATCGGCGGCTCCTCCAGCCGCAGCCGCGAGGTGTGCGAGGCCTTCGCCGCGGAGCGGGGACTGCACCTGCACGTCGTCGAGCTCGCCGAGGAGTACGGCTACACCACGCC
>PXDB01000101.1 GCA_003565155.1 Nitriliruptoraceae bacterium
ACACCCCGCTCGGCCCGCCGCCTCTCGACGACGGACTGGGGCCTGCTGCCGGGCACTCCGGTGTCTACCCGGTCGGGACTTCCACCCGCGGGCACGACGCAACTTCCAGGACGCAACATGCGGCCAGCCTACTGCGGTGGTGCGCCGGGCCCGGGCCACGCGATCGCCGGCGGGGGTGTTCCCGGCGTGCGTCACCCGCCGGGGTTGTACCCACCGGGGGGTGGCGGCGTGCCGGGTCCGGGGGGACGCGGACCACCCTGGGGACCGCCCTGCTGCGGGCCCTGGGGCCCACCCTGCGGACCGGACGGTCCCGCGGCGAACCCGCCGCCCGCAGGCGGCGTCCCACCCGGCGTCACGGGACGGTCCTCCAGCTGCGCCGCCATGCGCTGCAGGGCGCTGTGGATCCGGAACAGCACGATCAGCAGCTCCGCGTACACGCGGATGGCGATCGGCGCCAGGACCAGGATCGCCAGGCCGAGCAGGACATCCCCGTCGAGCATCGTGAACACGCCGCCTCCCACGGCGGCGAGCACACCCAGCCAGAACAACAGCTGGATCAGCAACGGCGTGACCATCCGGCGGAAGCGCAGGAAGTCGCCCATCTTCTCCATCTCCTTCCCCGTCCACCTGCTGACGCAGTGGACCTCTGCTGCTGCGGGGGCCCGGCAACGTGACGCCATGCGGGTCGCGTGCGCCCACCGTAGGCGCCGTGGTGGGCGCACGTGGTGCCCCGTCACCTACCGGGCCCGCCGGGACCGCCACCTCGACGGTGACGGTGCCTTCGAGGTCGGTCCGGCGTACCTCGGCACCGATCGCGGCCAGGGCCTCGAGGAGCTCCGGATGGGGGTGGCCGTGGCGGTTCTGCGCTCCCGCGCTGATGAGGGCGACCTGCGGAGCGACGTGGTCGAGGAAGGCGGGATCGGTGGTGGCCGAGCCGTGGTGCGGGACGGCGAGCACCTCGGCGTTCAGCTGCCCCGGTACCGCGGTCAGCAGGTCCGCCTGGCCCTCCGCCTCCACATCGCCCGTGAGCAGCACGCGCGCGCCCTCGTAGGAGATCCGCAGCACCGTGGAGGACTCGTTCAGCTCGCTGCGCGCCCACCGGAAGGGGCGTCCGGGTGGTGGATGCACCACCTCGATGTCGAGGTCACCGATCCGGACGTGCTCGCCCCGGTGCACGACCCGGACCGGCACGTCCCGCTCCCGCGCGGTGCGCAACGCCTCGGCGGCGGCCGGCAGCTCGGTCGGCAGCGGGCTCCACCACAGCGCACCCACGGAGCGGCTGGCGAGCACGTCGGACACACCGCCGACGTGGTCGAGGTGCGGGTGGGTGACCACGACCAGGTCGAGATGGCGCCGTCCGTGGCGTGCGAGCCAGCGGGCGGCCGCGTCGTCCTCGCCGGCATCGACCAGCACCCGGGCCCCCGGTGACTCCACCAGGTAGGCGTCCCCCTGGCCGACGTCGATGGCCGTGACCTGCAGGCCGGAGGGACGGAGCCCGCCCGAGAGCGGGTCGAGGAGGAGCAGGGCCAGGGCGGTGGCGCTCACCACGACCGCCCCGCGACGGACCAGCGTGGCCTCGCGTGCCAGGACCCCGATCACCACGGCGACGACGGCCACGACGGAGGCGGGTCTGGCCAGCTCCACGCGCCAGCCCACCTCGGCGAGGCCGTTGGCCGCTGCCAGGACCACGGCAGCGCCAGGTCCGGCGAGCGCGAACAGCAGGGCCGCCGCCTCCACGCTGACCACCGCCACCGCCGTGGCGGTGAAGGACAGCGTCGCAGCGACGATGGCTGCCGGGACCGCCACCAGGTTGGCGGGGACGCTGGCCAGCGACAGCGCACCGAAGGTGACCAGCAGCGTCGGCAGGACGGCGATCTGGGCACCGAGGGTGACCGACAGCAGGGTGGCGAGGCGACGCGGCAGGCGTGCAGGCAGCCGCGTCCGTAACGCCGGGGCCAGGACCAGCACCCCGGCCGTGGCGGTGGCCGACAGCAGCAACCCGAGGGACCCGGCCAGCCGCGGGTCGAGCAGGACCAGGAGCACCACCGCAACCGACAGGGCGTGTCGGGCGTCGCGCAGCTGCCCACGGCTCGCGGCCAGGACGAGCAGCAGCGCCATGGTCCCCGCCCTGAGCACGCTCGGCTCGAACCGGGTCAGGAACGCGAACCACGGCACCACGGCCGCGACGGCGACCCGTCGCGCGACGACGCCGAAGCGCAGCACGCCCGTCACCCCGAGGACGCCCGCGATCACGATGGCGACGTTGGTGCCGGATACCGCCGTCAGATGGGTCAGGCTCGTGGCCTGCATCGCGTCACGATCGGCCACCGGCAGCAGCCGGGTGTCACCCGTGACGAAGCCGACCAGCAGTCCGCCGTGACGGTCGTCGAGGTGGCGGGTCGCCGCTGCGCGCACCCGTGCCCGCAACCACTCCGTGGCCCGAGCAGCGGCGTTGCCGGGACCGACGAGACGGACCTGCTCGACGTCGAGGGCCACCCGCGCGTGCTGCTGCGCCAGCCAGTCCCCGTACCCGCCCTCGGGCAGTGGACGGGCCGTGGCCACGAGGGTGAGCCGGTCCCCGAGCGCCGGAGGTTCGGCCTCGAGCACGAAGGCCGCCCGCTCGGCGGCCAGGGGACCGTCGCCCTGTACACGACCGATCACCTGCCAGCCGGCCGAGATCGGACGGGGCTCGGCCACCACGGTGACCTCGAGCGTTGCAGCACCGCCATGTGCAGCCAGCCGTGGCAGCGCGCCGTGGCCGGCCGCATCGGCGCGCAGCACCACCCCGACCCAGGCCACGGTGGCGACCACCAGGACAGCCAGCACCCCGACCGTCACCGGGCACCGGTTCCTGCGCCGGTGCCGATGCACGAGGATGGCCAGGACGACCACGCCGATCAGCGCGACCAGCACCCCCGGGCCACCGCCGTGCGGGACCGCCACCAGCGCCCCGAGCGGTCCCGTCATCCCGTCCGCAACCCCACCGGACGCACCGACGCTCGGTCCGCCACCCCCACCGACACCCGCACCGACACCTGTGCCGACCCCGGGTCGTGTTGCACGGGCAGCGGCGGCACCCGTCGCCACGAGAGCGACCGCCCAGACCGGGACCGGTCCGAGGACGGCACCGAGGTGCGCGCGCCTCACCGCACGACGATCAGCGGCGCGAGGTTCTGGAAGGTCACCTCACCGATCCCCGACACCGCACGCAGATCGCCCGGGACCCCGAAGGGACCGTGCTCCTCACGGTGGGCGACGATCGCCGCGGCACGCGTCGGCCCGATCCCGGGCAGCGTCTCGAACTCCGCAGCACCCGCGTGGTTGATGTCCACACGGCCGTCCGCGTCGACGGCGCCGCCGGGCGATGCTCCGGAGGCCTGCCCGTCGACGGCGGCGGGCGGCTCGGGTGACCGCTCCTCCCCGTGCGCCGGCACGTGGACCTGCTCACCGTCGGCGAGGACCCGTGCGAGGTTGATGCCCGCACCGTCCGCATCCTCGGTCAGCCCACCAGCGGCGGCGACGGCGTCCCCCACCCGGGCACCGGGTGGCAGTGCGAGCAGCCCCGGCCGCCGCACGGCGCCCGATACGTGGACGAGGACCTCGTCCACGGTAGGCGCCGCGACCGACGGCCCATCCGGCGGGGGCGCTTCCGGCGACGGCCCCTCCAGCGGCGCGACCGGGTCATCCGCCGCACCCTCCACGCTGCCCCGCGATCCGCCGGTGTCGTCGCCGAGTGGCGTTCCCGCAGCCGGGGCTCCGGTGACCCCCGGGGCCTCCTGGGCGACGTCAGGTCCGGCCACGCTGCCGTACCACCAGAGCAGGGTGGCCGCCACGGACCCCGAGAGCAGCAGCACCAACCCCAGGAGCTCGGCGGGGCTCGGGGACAGCCACGCAGCGACGCGTTCGCCGACGCCCGGACGCTTCGTCGCATCGGCGCCGGGTTCGCCCACCGTGTCCACGCCGTGACCGGCGGGAACGCCGTCACCCTGGGCCGCCGCTGCAGTATCGCCGCCACCGCCGTCGACGATGTCGCGACGGTCCGGACGACCGGCGGGCGCTCCGTGGGTGACCATGCGCACCAGCGTGCAGCCGGGGAGCCGCCACGCCGCGACGGATCCCTCGCGGGCTGTGGACAACCGCAAGGGGTCCTAGCCGGCCGCCTCCGGCGGCGCCGGTACCACCACGATGCCGACGGCGCCCGGACCGACGTGGGTGCCGACCACCGGACCGATCAGCGTCTCCAGGTGCGTACGGATCTCGACCGTCCCCTCGAGCGCGTCGCCTAGTGCCGCGGCCCGCTCGTCCGCGAGGGCGTGCGTGACCACGATGTCCACCGGTACGCCGCCCGCCGCCTCCGCCGCGAGCGCAGCCACACGCTCCGTGGCACGCCGCCACGTCCGGGTGCGTTCGCGGACCTCCACGCGCCCGTCGGCGGTGAGATGGAGGATGGGCTTGACCTTCAGCGCCGTCCCGATCGCCGCCTGGGTGCCCGTGAGGCGGCCCCCGCGGCGCAGGTGGTCCAGGGTGTCGACCACGATCAGGCTGGAGGAGGTGCTGCGGACCCGCTCGGCGGCGGCCACCACCGCGGCCCGGTCACCACCGGCCTCCGCGACCCGGTGCGCGGCCAGGGCGGCGGCGCCCAGCGCACCGCCCACCAGGCGGGTGTCCACCACCTCGACGTCCACGGGGGCGCGCCGCGCCCGGTCACGGGCCAGGGCCGCGGTGCCGGACAACGCGGCGGAGCAGTGCAGGGACACCACGTGGGTGTAGCCGTCATCGGCACAGTCCGCGTACGCCTCCTCGAACCACGCCGGAGCGGGCTGCGAGGTCGTGGGCAGGACCTCGCTGGTGCGGAGCCGCTCGTGGAAGGCCCGGGTGGACAGCTCGACGCCGGCAATGAGCGTCTCGTCCCCGAAGGTCACCGACAGTGGCACGACCCGCAGCCCCAGTTCGTCGATGAGGCTGGGCGGGAGGTCGCAGGTGGAGTCCGTGACCACCGCGACGGACGCTGCACCCTCGGCCATCACGGTCGGCGGCCTCAGGCCTTGACCACGAAGTTCACCAGCTTGTCCGGAACGGCGATCACCTTCACCACCTCGCCGTCGAGGTGGCCGGCGACCCGCCCGTCGGCGCGCGCTGCCGCCTCGAGCGCGTCCTGATCGCTGCCCGCCGCGACGGTGAGCCGGCCGCGGACCTTGCCGTTGACCTGGACGACGACCTCGACCTCGTCCTCGACCAGCAGCGCCGCGTCGGCCTGCGGCCACGACTGGTCGTGCACCGATCCCTGGTGGCCGAGCCGGGTCCACAGCTCCTCGGTGAGGAAGGGGCAGACGGGCGCGAGCATCTTGAGCAGCGCCGACAGCGCATCACCCACCGCCGGTCCGGCGGCGCCGTCGCGTGTGGCGTCCAGCACCGCGTTGGTGAGTGTCATCAGCTGCGCGATCCCGGTGTTGTACTTGCGGGCGTCGAACTCGGTGCTGGTTCGGTCGATCGCCACCGCCGTCGCGCGCCGCAGTGCCACCTCGGCGTCGCCGTCGAGCGCCCGCGCCCCGGCCGACTCGCGCGCCACGTGCTCGAGGCTGAGCCGCCACACCCGGGACAGCCACTTGTGCATGCCCGTGGGCGAGACATCCGCCCAGTCGATGTCGTCCTCGGGCGCGGAGGCGAACAGCATCGTGCCACGCAGGGTGTCGGCGCCGTAGGTATCGGTCACCTCGCCGGGCACCACGAGGTTGCCCTTCGACTTCGACATCGCGGCGCCCTCCATGATGACCTGGCCCTGGTTGAGCAGGGCCTGGAAAGGCTCGTCGGCGTCGACGTAGCCGCGGTCACGCATGGCCTTGACCACGAACCGGCTGTACAGCAGGTGCAGCACCGCGTGCTCGACCCCGCCCGTGTACTGGTCGACGGGCAGCCACCGTGACGCGACGTCCGTCGGCCACGCGCGCGCGTCGTCGTCCGGCGAGAGGTAGCGCAGGAAGTACCAGGAGGAGTCGACGAAGGTGTCCAGGGTGTCGACGTCGCGGGTGGCGTTCTCCCCGCCGCAGCGTGGACAGATCACGTCGTGCTTGAAGGTGTCGTGGTGGTCGAGCGGCGAGCCGGCGACGGAGAAGTCGAGGTCGTCGGGCAGCTCGACGGGCAGCTCCTCCTCCGGCACCGCCACCTCGCCGCAGGTCTGGCAGTGGATGATCGGGATGGGCGGGCCCCACGAGCGCTGCCGGGAGATCAGCCAGTCGCGCAGCCGGGTGTTGACCCTGGCCGCCCCCCAGCCCTTGGCCTCCACGTCGGCGATGATGCGTTCCTTGGCCTGGTCCCAGGTCAGGCCGTCGTAGGCCCCGGAGTTCACCATGACCCCGGGACCGGTGTAGGCCTCGGTCATGGTGTCGGCGTCGAGTTCCTCGAGCAGCCCGCCGTCGGCGTCCATGGGCCGGATGATGACCCGGATCTCCAGGCTCTCCTGCCGGGCGAACTCGAAGTCCCGCTGATCTCCGACGGGCACCGCCATGATCGCACCCGTGCCGTAGTCCATCAGCACGTAGTCGGCGGCGTAGGCGGGGATGTCCTCACCGGTGAAGGGGTTGCGCATGTCGAAGGGCAGGCGGTAGCCGGTCTTGCCGGCCTGGCGCTCCACGTCGGAGCGGCGGGTGACCTCGGCGAGGTAGGCGTCGTAGGCGGCGTCGCCGGCCATCCGCTGGAGCACCACGGGGTGCTCGGGGGCGAAGACGAAGTAGGTCGCCCCGAAGATGGTGTCGGGACGGGTGGTGTAGACGTGGATCTCGTCGTGGCCATCCGCGGTGGGGAAGGTGATCTCCGCGCCCTCGGAGCGCCCGATCCAGGCGCGCTGGGAGTTCTTGACCCGGTCGGGCCAGTCGATGTCGTCGAGCCCGTCGAGCAGCTCGTCGGCGTACTCGGTGATGCGGAAGAACCACTGGGTGCGGGGCTCGCGGTCCACCTCGGTGCCGCACCGCTCGCAGTGGCCGTCCACCACCTGCTCGTTCGCGAGCACCGTGGAGCAGGAGGGGCAGAAGTTGACCAGCGCCTCGCGGCGGTAGGCCAGCCCGGCGTCGAACAGCTCCAGGAACAGCCACTGGGTCCAGCGGTAGTACCCCGGGTCGCAGGTGTAGAGCACCGTGTCCCAGTCGAAGGAGTACCCCAGCCGCGCGATGGTCGAGCGCTGCTCCTCGATGTTGGCGTAGGTCCAGGCCTTGGGGTCCGCGCCGCGGTTGCGGGCGGCGTTCTCCGCCGGCAGGCCGAAGGCGTCCCAGCCGATGGGGTTCAGCACCCGCCGGCCCTGCATCCTGAGGTGGCGCACGAGGGCGTCGTGGATGGTGAAGATCTCCGCGTGGCCCATGTGGAGGTCACCGGAGGGGTAGGGGAACATCGTGAGCGCGTAGTAGGGCGCGTCGGTGGCGTCGTCCTCCCGGGCGGTCGGACCGGGGCGCAGGCTGTAGGTGCGCTCGCCCACCCACCGCTCGGCGATCGGCGGTTCGATCACCAGCGGGTCGTAGCGCTCGGTGTCGCCGGGTGCGTTGGACATCGTGGGTCAGAGCCTCCGGAAGTGGACCCACGGAGCGTAGCGAGCGCCGCCGGGGCGCTTCCGGCCGGCGAGGTGGCGTCGCGGGTAGGGGGCATCGGTTGGCGAAACGGTGCACCGGCTGCCACCTTCCGCGTCCGGCTGTCACGCCACCACCCTCCCGACCCCGACGACAGGAACCACCACGATGTTGCAGGTTCGCCCCTCCACCGCCGGAGCAGCACGTCGAGGGAGGTCGGGCGCAGGCCGCCGCACGCCAGCGCACGTGCTGGTGCTCCTCGCCGCAGCCGTCGGCCTCGCCGCCTGTGGGTTCCTCGAGGAGGAGCTCGACGATCTCACCGGGGACGACGCCGCGCCGGAGCCGCAGGAGGAGACCGTCGAGGAGGCGCCGGATACCGACGATGACGCGGCCGCCGCGGAGACGGAGGAGGCGGAGCCCGGGGACGAGCCCGCTGAGCCGGAGCTGGATCCGGCCGCCTGGCGACCGTGGGCCATGCCCGGTGGGGACGCCAGCGGGGCGAACCGCGCGACCCTGCCGGCCCCGGAGCGCCCCGGCCTCGACTGGTGGCTCGACCTCGGCGAGGTCCGCACCGACTTCGCCCCGGAGGGCTACGACAGCGTCGACCGCCGCATCCTGCTCTCCGAGTCCGGGATGCTCATCGCCCGCGTCAGCAACCCCGAGGAGCAGTACGAGGAGACGGCCCGGTTCCGCAGCGAGTTGATCGGCGTGGACCTCGACTCCGGCGAGGTGCAGTGGGAGATCCCCAACGTCTCCCCCGTCAACTCCGACCGCTGCATGCCCGCACTGGACGAACGCGACCGCATCTGGGTCGAGCAGCGCCCCGACGGCGGCGACCGCGTCGTGGCGGCCTTCGATCCTGAGACCGGCGAACCGCTGGGTCCGCAGATCGAGGCGGAGGACCGTCGCTGCCGCAACCAGGTCCTGATCGGTGGCGACCCGGAACGCATGGTGTTCTCCTCGAGCGACCCGGAGAACCTCCGGCTGTTCGACATGACCGACTAGGAGCCGCGGGAGATCAACGTGGACCTCGCGACCCGCGAGGACGTCGATGACCTGCTCAACCACGGGCGCCGCGACCACTGGGGGGTCATGACCGACGACCACCTCGTGACCCTGGTCGAGATCGTCGACGAGGAGGGCGACACGGCGGAGCACCGCATCGTGTCGGTCTCCCTCGAGGACGGCAGCACCGCCGACGAGGTGACGCTGCCGTCGGCCGACGGTGCGGAGAACACCGACTACGACCGCGCCTACCTGCTCGCGCACGCGGACCGCGTCTACCTCTCCACGCGCAGCACCGGCGACAGCCAGGTCCTCGCGTTCGACGTCGTCGACGGCGCGCTGGAGCTCGACTGGAGCGTGGACCTGGAGGTCCGCTCGCGGTACCTCACGCTCGGCGACGGTGTGCTGCTCGTACAGGACGGACGCTTCGCCGCCGGCTCGACGCCCGCGATCACGGCGCTGGCGCTGGAGGACGGCTCGGTGGTGTTCGACGGCGGGACCAGCGTGCGTGACCAGCCGCTGACCAACCCCGACGACACCTACCTCGGCGTGACGCAGGGCGACGACTCCACCCGCTACCGCCAGGTGTCCCGCCTCGACGCCGACGGGCAGCTCGTTTGGCAGCTGCCCTGGTCGGAGGTCGCGCTCGCGCTCGGCGAGGACCCGGAGGAGTTCGACTCCCGCGCGCCACACCTCTCGGGGGTCGACCAGGAGGGGCGCCTGGTGCTGGTCGCCGACAGCGGCGACGGGGACATCATCGCGCTGGAACGCGACGGTGACCTCGCCGTGGTCGAGCCGAGCGAGCACGAGGACGACGACTGAGGCCTACCCCCGGGGCGTGGTTCGCGCGCCCCGGGACGGCTCGGTACGCTTCCGCGCCGCACCGGGGCCGACCGCGCCCCGGTCGTGTCTCGGGCCGGTAGCGCAGTCCGGCAGCGCACCTCCATGGCATGGAGGGGGTCGTGGGTTCAAATCCCATCCGGTCCACCCGAACAGACGGCACACACCGGCGCTTGCAGCGCGGGACGCGCATGACGGGCCGTCGAACTCGCAGAGCCGCAACGGTGGGCGCCGCTTCGTCTGCGAACATGGGCGTCGTCGGGGTGCTCGTCCGTGCGCCGGACCAGCCCTCGACCGGTTCGGTCCGGTCGATGCGTCCCCGGACCACGAGGTCGGACAGGTTGCCAACACCGGGCCGGCCCCTCGACCGTGAACACATCCGCACCCGGTCCAGGCGGCGGACGGTCAGGCAGGTCGCCGCTCAACCCGTCCTCGGCCTGCGGTTGCGCAACAGCAGCGTCGATGTCGCCCTCCGATCACCGATCTACGGCCTGGCTACGGTCCTGACCCAAGGGCGGCCAGGCGACCGACGTCCGACGCAGCCTGGATGCACGTCGTTCGCGCTGGCGATCACCGACCACGACGCCGGTCCACCGCGCCGATAGGCGCGAACCCGCGCGGAGGTGCTGACAGGTGGCTGAGGTGATCGTGATCGGTGCCGGCATCGCCGGCAGCCTCGCCGCGCACGCGCTGCAGGACGCCGGCCACGCGGTGGTGGTCGTGGACAAGGGTTTCGCCGTGGGCGGGCGGATGGCCGCGCGGAGCGTCGACGGCCGACGCTTCGACGTCGGCGCACAGTTCCTGACCGCGAAGTCGCCCCGCTTCCAGCACCTCGCGGCTCGGTGGGCGGACGAGGGGGTGCTCAGGACCTGGTTCCACGGCAGCCCGGACCGGGAGGCACCCCGCGATCCCGACGGCCACCCGCGCCTGCGGGGTACACCGACGATGCGGCGCATCGTCGAACACGTCGCGGTCGGCCTCGACCTGCGCCTCGGCCAGATCGTGGGCAGCATCGCCAGAGACGAGCAGCGCGCAACCGTCCGCCTCGCCGCCCGACCGTCCAACGGGTCCGCACCACCGGTGTGGCCAGCCCCGGACACGGCGCCACGTAGCACCCTGCACGCCGACGCCGTGCTCTCGACGATGCCGATCCCCCAGACCCGTGCGGTGCTGGCTGCCGGCGGGGTCAGCCTGTCCCGCACCGCCGAGGAGCGCCTGGCCACCGCCAGCTACGACCCCTGCCTCACGGTACTGGCGGTACCGAAGGGCCCGACCTCCCTGCCGGCGCGCGGCGCGGTCCGGGTCCCCGACGGCGACGTCACCTGGATCACCGATCACCAGGTCGCCGGCACCTCCGCGCTACCGGCCCTGACGATCCACGCCGGTGCGGAGTACAGCCGGTCACGCTTCGAGGCGGACGCCGAGCTGGTCCGTGCGGAGCTCGCCGAGCTCGCGGCGCCGCTGCTCGGGACCAGCGCGCAGCCGCTCCACCTGCACCGCTGGCGCTACGCCACACCGACCGCCGCGCTCGGCACCGAGCCGCTCGTGGACCGCCTCGGCGACACGCTGTTCGCCGTCGCCGGGGACGCGCTGGGGGGCGGGCGGGTGGAGGGTGCCGCGCTGTCCGGGCTCGAGGCGGCCGAGGCGCTGATCGCGGCGCTCGCCGACCACCGCGGGTGAGCGCAGCCTCACCGCATCCGCGGCACGGCGCGGTTGCCGGCACCACGCACCAGGCCACCCGAGCGCAGGTCCGCCCGGAGGTGGCCGAGGTCGTTGAAGCTGACCAGCACGGGATGGACGGCCTGCGCAGGCGCTGACGCGGCCGCCGCGCGTACGGGCGGGGCCAGCCGGGAGCCGTCATCCGGGGTCAGCAGCAACAGCTCGGCGACCGCGGTGTTGCCGACCGGTCCCAGCGAGCGCGGGGGCAGGGACAGCAGGCGGTGCAGTCCGTGCCAGATGCTCCCGCCGTGGCTGACGAGGACGCAGCAGCCGCCCTCCGGCACGCGGTCGTGCCAGCTCAGCACGGCCGGCGCGACCCGGTCCGCCAGCTGCGCAGCGGTCTCCGCGCCGATCTCGCCCGTCACGTCCTCACCCGAGGTCCAGCGCCGCCAGCGGTCCGGCTCCTCGGTGGCCAGCTCCGCGTGGGAGCGGCCCTCCCACGCGCCGTAGGCACGCTCCCGCAGCCGCGGGTCCGGGGTCACGTCGAGCTCCAGCGCAGCCGCCAGGGGGGCGACGGTCTCACGGGCCCGCTGCAGGTCGGAGCTGACCAGCTGCACGGCGTCGGGGTCGGTGTCCAGCAGATCCCGCAGCTCGCCGGCGTGCACCGCGGCGAACGCCGCCGCCTGGGCGTGGCCACGGTCCGACAGACCGGAGCAGAGCTGCCCCTGGATGCGCCCCTCGATGTTCCAGTGGGACTCACCGTGGCGCACCAGCAGCAGCCGCTTCACGACCCCGCGTCCGCACCGCCGGCACGACGCCCCGTGCCCTCCGCAGCGCCGTCGCCCACCGAGGTCGATCCCACGGCCTCGACCTCCCGGTCCACCGCGGAGGCCAGGACCGCACCGGTGCGCACGTCACGACGGGGAACATCTGCCCACAGCCGCTCCAGGGCGTAGATGCCGCGCTGCTCGGTGGTGAACAGGTGGCACACCACGTCGCCGTAGTCGAGCAGCACCCACCCGGCCTGCGGTGTCCCCTCACGACGCAGCGGCCGACGGTCCTCGGCCCGGAGACGCTCCTCGATCCGCTCGCCGATCGCCTTCAACTGGCGATCGTTGGTGGCACTGGCCAGCAGGAACACGTCCACGATGGCCAGCAGGTCGCTGACGTCCAGGATGGTGAGATCAGCCGCCTTGACGTCGTCGGCCGCATCAGCGGCGGCGACGGCCAGGGCCACGGCCTCGTCGGTTGCGGTCACGGAGACCTCGCGTTCTACGGTCGGCGAACGTGGAGCGGTCAGGGCGACAGCAGCGCCGTCCCGGACCGGTGCGCAGGGTAGGGCCTGCCCCATCACCGATGACCGGCTCACCCGGCCGGTGGGAAGTCGGCACCGACCACGATCGTGATGTCGACCACCGAGCCGGGTGTCGCCGCCAGCTCGAGCTCCCCCACCCCGAGCCGCCGCTGGACGTCCCGACCGACCTGCAACTGCTCCGGTGAGCTGTCGTGCAGCACGATCCGGGTCGTGTCGTAGGTGAAGCGGTCGGCGTTGCCGCTGAGCACGACCCGGTAGCCGCCACCGGACAACCGCTCGGTGACCTCGAGACCGATCCGGGGCACGCCGTTGCCGTTGAGGATCTGCACGTCCCGTGCCCCGGTCGCCTCGCCATCGGGAAGGGCACCGGGTAGCTGCTCGGCGACCACGTCCGCGGCCCGGGCGGCGTCGACGCGGTACCCGGCCTCCGCGCCGCTGCCCAGCGGCTCGACCGGCAGGGTGACGGCCGTGAAGCGCTCCTCGGCCCGGGCCGTGGCGAGCCCTCGCAGCAGTTCGGCGAAGAGCGCAGGATCCGAGGTGGCCACCGTCGGTGTGCCGTCCACGGCCTCGAGCGCCAGCAGACGGTCGACCAGGTCCGGGTCTTCGGCCACGGCGTCGAGCAGCCCGGCGAGCACCTGCTGGACCCGCGGCAGCGCCTCCAGCTCCCCCTCGCCGGGTAGCACCGAGGTGAGGTAGCGGGCGAGGGCCGCGCCCTCCAGCACGCTGGTCCCCGCCTCGGCGACCACCTCGCCGTCGGCGTCGACCAGGGCTCGCGGGGTGGTGACCTCCAGCGGGCCGGCCTCGCCGAGGACCTGCTCCCACCCGGCCGGATCGATCGCCGCCACCCCGTCGAGGCTGACGCCGAGGAGGTTGCCGAGGCTCAGCCGGGTCAGGTCGGCACCCCCGAGCCCGTGCGCCTCCGCGAGGGTGAAGGTTCCGTGACCGGGGATGTCGGCCACCGTCGCCGTGGGTACGAGCAGCGCGGTGGCCGCCCCACGCTCCTCGTCCGTCGCGAGCACCATGAGCCGGCGCGCGGACGCGCCGGTGTCGTCGACCGTCACCAGGGCGAGGCTGGCACCTTCCGCCGGGACCGCCCCGTCCCCGGGCTGCGGCGCTGCCTCCGCCTCCTCGGGCAGCAGGTCGCGGATCTGGTCCACGCCACCGGTGGCGAGCCAGGCGGTGACGGCCACGACCAGCGCGACCAGCAGGACGCCGAGCAGCCGACGGCGCCGCACCCGTCCACGACGTCGTCGCCGCTCGGATGGCACCGTGACGCGTTGCGGACGCCCACGGTCACTCCGGCGCAGGCGCCCGACGGGCGCCGATCCACCTCCGCGGGATCCGTCGCTGCGCCGTCGGGGTCGTGCCGACGGCGCAGAGCTCCTGCCGCCCCTGCCGCTCCTGCCGCCCCTGCCGCTCCTGCGCCGACCGACGTCCGGTGCGTGCCCGCTGCCACCTCGACGCCCGCGACGACGCGCGCGAGGCCGGGTCTCCGCCCGTCGCGGACGGACACCCGGGGTCGTCGGCTCCTGCTCAGCCATCCGAACGCGTCCCGAAGGTGTACAGCCCTGCGGCGCGGATGTGCGCGTCCACGGCCAGTGGCACCAGGTACCGGGTGGCCAGTCCTGCTGCGTACCGCTGGCGCAACTGCGTGGAGGAGACCTCGAGCTGGGGGATCTCGAGGTGGACCGGGCTCGACGGCAGGACGGCGACGTCCGGAGCAGCGTCACCCGGCCGCGTCACCACCACGAAGGTGGCCAGGGCGAAGGCCTCCTCGATGCGGTGCCAGGTCGCCAGCCCCGCCGCGGCATCCTCACCCAGCACGAAGAACCACGCGGTCCCCGGCTCCTCGGCCGTCAGCGCCTGGAGCGTGTCGGCGGTGTAGGTCGGTCCGCTACGGGCCAGCTCCCGGGCGTCGACCGTGAGGTGGTCGTCACCCGCCACGGCAGCCCGCGTCATGGCGACACGCTCGGCCGGCGAGGAGGTGGTGGACTTCTGGTAGGGATCACCTGCCACGAGCAGGCGCACCTCATCGAGGCCGAGCTCCACACGTGCGCACTCGGCAACCACGAGGTGGCCGAGGTGGGGCGGGTCGAAGGTGCCCCCGAGGAGTCCGACGCGGCGCTGCATCCGGCCAGGCTACCGAGGCGCAGGCCCCCGGGGCCGCGTCGATCGGGTCCCGGTCACGAACGGCTCCGTCCGCGACGCGTGCGTCCGCGGCGCGTGCGTCCGCGGCGGCACCGGTCGTGCTGGTCGGCAGCGAGGTAGTGTCCCCATCCCGCGGCAACCGGCCGGTGTCGGAGCAGGAGGAACCGCACGTGGTGGACAGGACGAAGATCGTGCTCGACGAGGAGGAGCTCCCGACCCACTGGTACAACGTGGTCGCCGATCTCCCGGCCCCGCCCCCGCCGCCGCTCCACCCGGGGACCCACGAACCCATCGGTCCCGAGGCGCTGACGCCGCTGTTCCCGATGGGCCTGATCGAGCAGGAGGTCGCGGCGGACCGCTACATCGAGATCCCCGAGGCGGTCCGCGAGGTCTACCGGCTGTGGCGGCCCGCCCCGCTGTACCGTGCCCACCGGCTCGAGGCGCACCTCGACACCCCTGCACGCATCTACTTCAAGTACGAGGGGGTGTCCCCCGCCGGCAGCCACAAACCCAACACCGCTGTGCCCCAGGCCTTCTACAACGCCGAGGAGGGCGTGCGGCGACTGACCACGGAGACCGGGGCCGGGCAGTGGGGCTCGGCGCTGGCGTTCGCGACCGCGCAGTTCGGGCTGGAGTGCGAGGTGTGGCAGGTCGCAGCGTCCTTCGCCCAGAAGCCGTACCGCGCCTCGATGATGCGGGTGTGGGGCGCCGAGGTGCATCCCTCGCCCTCGGAGCTCACCGAGGCCGGCCGGGCGATCCTCGCCGACCACCCGGACTCCCCCGGCTCGCTCGGCATCGCGATCTCCGAGGCCGTCGAGGCGGCGATGGCCGACGAGCACACCAAGTACGCGCTGGGCAGCGTGCTCAACCACGTGCTGCTGCACCAGACGGTGATCGGTGAGGAGGCGCTCGCCCAGCTCGCCAAGGTCGGCGACACCCCGGACCTGATCGTGGGCTGCACCGGCGGCGGGTCGAACTTCGCCGGGCTGTTCTTCCCCTTCCTGCGCGAGAAGCTGGCGGGCCGCATGGACCCCCACATCCTGGCGGTGGAACCGGCAGCCTGCCCGACGCTGACCAAGGGCGAGTACCGCTACGACTTCGGTGACGTCGCCGGCATGACCCCACTGCTCAAGATGCACACCCTCGGCCACGACTTCATCCCCGACCCCATCCACGCCGGGGGCCTGCGCTACCACGGGATGTCGCCGCTGTTGTCGCACATGTACGAACTGGACCTGTTCGACGCCGAGGCGATCGACCAGACCCACTGCTTCGAGGCGGCGATGACCTTCGCCCGCACCCAGGGCATCGTGCCCGCACCGGAACCGACCCACGCCATCGCCGCCGCGATCCGGGAGGCCGAGGCGTGCAAGGAGACGGGCGAGGAGAAGGTCATCCTCACGGCGCTGTGCGGCCACGGCCACTTCGACATGGCCGCCTACGACGCGTACCTGTCCGGACAGCTCATCGACCACGAGTACTCCGCCGAAGCGGTCGCCGACGCCATGAGCCGCGTGCCGGTCATCGACGGGTGAGCGCAGACTGGTGCCCGGGGGCGGTGCGCCGTACCCTGAGCTTCCACCGAGAGCACGAGGAGCCGCGATGAACCTCGGCAAGCTGCGCAAGCGTCTACAGGTGACCGGCCGGGGCGAGCAGCCCGCCGTGATCCATCAGGGTGATGCAGCGGAGTTCGACGCGCTCGAGGCCCGCGCGGCATCCGACGCGGGGCCACGGATCACCGATGACCAGCTCCCCCCGCTGGAGGTCATCGACCGCGATGAGCCGGAGCCGGGCAGCACGCCCTGACCCCGCGTGCACCCCGCGGTCCTGCTCGTCCTGCTCATCGTCGTCCTCGTCCTCCTCCTCCGCGCCGTGGGCTCGGTGGATCCGGACATCCCGCGTGAGGGCTTCACCGAGGGTGAGGAGGACGAGCCGATCCTCGCCGTCAAACGTGCCCACGTGCGGCTGTCGCCGGACGGCACCGAGGCCACGCTGACCGGCCTCACCGCCGGTAGCCGGTACGCGGTCGACGCCCGCGCCCACTGTCCACGTGGCTGTCCGGAGCCGCGCCCGACCTGTCGGTGTGGCTTCTACGCCATGCGCTCCGACGTGGAGTCACGCAACCTGCCGAACGAGGCCACCTGGGCACGACGTGCCGACCCCTTGAGCGTGCGCCTGGACGTGGAACTCTCCGGCGTGGTGCTCGAGTACGACCTCGGCTACCGCGCGGAGCGACAGCGGGTCGTCGAGGTGTCGATCCCCGACCGGTGCGTGCCCTGCGCGGACCAGGGCGTGGATCGGCAGGCGTCCGGCCTGATCGCACGGCCGCGTCGGATCGGTTCCCACTTCGGTGGTGGGAACCCCTACGTCGGCGACCCCAGCGTGCGCACCTGGTCGGAACTGCGCTCGGCCTGCCTCGACCACTGGGAGTCGGAGCCGGGATGGCCCGCCCTCGCGCTCGGTGATCTCGCGGAACTGCTCGGTACCACGGTCACCTGGGAGGCCTCCGGCACCGCCGGCTCCGTCGGGCGCTGAGGCCGGCGCGGTCGGTCCCGGGGCCCGGCCACGGCGCACCGACGACGGACCCCGCTCACCTCCCCGTGGTTGCCCGCAACCGCGGGTGTTCGCGCAGGCTCCAGGACGCTGCTGCCACCCCCACCAGACCGATCAGTGCGCCGGGGCGCGCCCCGAGTACCAGCGCCGCGGTCACCCCGGCGAGCAGGGCTCCACCTCCGAACAGCGACGCACGCGTGTGGGGCGTGACGGGCACGTCACGCTTGCGGCGGGACTCGAAGGCCACCACCCCCGCCAGCACCGGCGCCACCATCACGCTGCACAGCGCCAGCCACCACAGCCGTCCCCACCAGAAGCCGGCCTCACCCGGCAGCCCGGCGTCGATCGGTGCCCCCAACCGCTCGCCGACCCAGGCGGCCGGCAGCTCCGCCAGCTTGTGCCACAGGTACAGCGGCATGCTGAGCGCGCTGAGGATCGCGACCACCCCGCCGATGCGCCGCTGCTCCAGCAGCCGGCGGGCGGGCCCCTCCATCAGCAGCACGCCGCCGATCTGCAGCCACATCACCCCGATCAGCGCGAGGGTGGGCGGGAGCAGGTTCGTGCCACCGTCGAGGTTGCCGCCGACCATCGCCACCGGGTAGCCGGCCCCGACCGCGGCCAGCAGCCAGACCGCTCCGAGGAGCAGGAGCAGCGCACCGGCCCGGCTGCCACCGAACCGTCCCCGCCGCCAGGCGATGCCGAGCTGCTGGGGGAGCAGCCACACCAACAGCAGGTTCGCCCACCCGATGCCGCCGCCAGCGTCGGTCACCCGCTGGCCCAGCGCGAGGAGCTGACCTGGCGTCACCGGCTGGGCCCGCAGCAGATCGGCGGCCGCGGCCAGCAGGACCAGCCCCATCACCGCGCCCAGCCCGAACCGGGCGTCGGCCCGCACGCTCAGCGGGAGCAGCGCCTGGACCGCCAGCAGCATCAGCAGGAACCACAGGTGGACGGTGAGGCTCTGGTCGAGGGGGCCGAGTAACCGGCCGCCGGTGACGATCGCGACCACCGCGAGCACGGAGAGCACGGCGAGGTAGGTCACGGTCGGCCGTGCGAGCCCGAGCGCCCTGCCCGCCCACCAGTGCAGCTGCCGGGTGCCGTCGTCGAGTCGCCGGGCCGCCCCGTCCGCGCTGACCGCGGCGGAGACGAACACGAACAGCGGGACGACCTGGACGAACCAGGTGAGCACCCCCGCCGCGTCCCACACCGTGAGCAGGTGCTCGGTGGCGACCATGCGGCCGTCCTCGAGGCGCGGCAGGGTGGCGATCCAGTGCCCGAACACCACCACCAGCAGTGCCCCCGCGCGCAACGCGTCCGGGTAGCGGTCGCGCGGCGGCGGCTCCGGGGCGTCCTGCGGCCGACTCACCCCACGCGGTCCAGGCCGGGCCAGTCGCCGGTGACCGGCTCCCGGTCGGCGTCGATCCGCGTGAGGTAGGCGTTGAAGCTGTCCCGCCACACACCGTGGGCCTCGACCTGCAGGCGCTGCAGGGTGTCGAGGTCGTCGGTGCGCAGCTGCTGTGGGAACCGTGCGAGCAGCTCCCGGGCCACCTTGAGGGAGGCGACGGCGTCCGCTCGGGCGCTGTGCGCGTCATCGAGCACCACCCCGTACACCTGGCAGGCGGTCTCCAGGGTGCGCTTGCCCTTGCGGTAGCGGTCCACTGACCGGTCGAGGACCAGGGGGTCGATCAGCGGGCAGTCCGGCAGGGTGAGCGACGGCTCCAGCCGGGCGAGCTCCGCGGCCAGCAGCGGCCAGTCGTAGGTGGCGTTGTAGATCACCACCGGCCAGCCGTGTCGCGCGACCTCGACGAGGTGGTCGTGCACGGCCGGCAGCACCTCGGTCGCCGGCGGCGCCTGTTCCGCCGCCAACCGCTCGCGGGTGATGCCGTGGACGGCGGCGGCGCCCGGAGGGATCTCCACCTCGGGACCGGGGTCGACCAGCCCGGCGAACAGCTCCTGCGGGTGACCGTCGCCGTCGTCGACCAGCAGCGCGAGCTCCACGATCCGGGCGGTCGCCGGATCGACACCGGTGGTCTCGAGGTCGAGGGCGGCGAAGGGCCCCTCGTACCAGGCCGGATCGCCGGCGGATGCCGTCTCCGAGGCCGGCGACCTCCCGGGTGACGCTGCGGCGCGGGCCTGGCCGGTCCCCTGCGGCGGCTCGTCGGGCGGTTCAAGTGACAACTGCGACATCAGCGTCCCCGATCGCGTGGAACCGCCACCCTACGGTGCGGAGGTGGCCGTGACGACCACCGTCCACAGGGCTCACTGCAGCCGTGGCTCGAGCCAGGCGAGCAGGTCGGCGATCACCTCGTCGCGGTTGGTCTCGTTGAGCATCTCGTGCCGACCGCCGGGGTAGATGCGGTGGTCCACCGCGGTGAGCCCGGCGGCGCGGTAGTGCTCGAGGAGCGCAGCGACGCCCGCGGCCCCGCCGACGGGGTCCTCGCTGCCGGAGAAGGCGTAGACGGGGGTGTCGAGGCGGGCGCCGGCCCGGACCCGCTCGACCTGCCCGATCACCCGGAGACCGGAGAACAGGTCGAGGTAGAACTGGCTGGTGCACACGAACCCACAGCGCGGGTCGGCGATGTAGGCGTCCACGGCGGCCTCGTCCTTCGACAACCAGTCGAAGTCCGTCCGGGCCGGAGCGAAGGCCTTGCCGTACGCGCCGAACACCAGCCGGTTCAGCGTCTCCGAGCGTCCGCGAGATCCCAGCCGGGCCCGCTCCGCGCGGGCGACGACCGCACCGGCCTCCGCCATGGGCCCTACCGGACCGTTCGAGCCGGACAGCACGACGGCGTCCACCTCACCGGGGAAGGTGAACAGGTACTGCTGGGCGAGGAAGGAGCCCATCGAGTGCCCGAGGAGCACCACGGGCACGTCCGGGTGGTCGGCCCGGGCGCGCAGGGTGACCCGGTGGAGGTCGTCGAGGGTGAGCGCCCAGCCGCGCCGGTCGGCGAGGTGACCGAGCGCCTCCTCGGTGCCCGCGGTCTCGCCGTGGCCGCGGTGGTCCTCGGCGTACACGGCGAGCCCGACCGCGGTGAGCGCTTCGGCCAGGTGGTCGTAGCGCCGTGCGTGCTCCGCCATACCGTGGGCGAGGTTGACCACCCCGCGCACGGCACCGTCGGGCTCGTGGCGATGGACCACCACCTCGGCGCCATCACGGGTTCCGAGGGTCCAGGACGAGGTCTGCACGGTGTCCTCCCGGGTCAGCGGCGCGGGCGTAGCGGCTCCCCGGACTCCGCCTTCGCCGCGAGGCTAGCGGGAGGCGTGAAGCGGTCCCCGTAGGCGTCCGCCAGGGCCTTGCACCGCGCCACGAACCCCGTGGTCCCACCCGGGTACTGGTCGACGTACTGGGCGACACCACCGGTCCAGGCCGGGAACCCGATCCCGAAGATCGAACCGATGTTGGCGTCCTCGAAGGTCGCGATGACGCCTTCGTCGAAGCACTTGACGGTCTCGAGCGCCTCGGCGAACAGCATCCGCTCGATCAGGTCGGTCAGGGACACCTCGGCGTCCCCGCTGGTGACGTGCTCCAGCAACCCCGGCCACAGGCCGGCCCGCTTGCCGTCCGCGTCGTAGTCGTAGAAGCCGGCGCCGGCGGAGCGGCCCTCACGGCCGTGGGTCTCCACCATGGTGTCGAGCAGCGCGTAGGCGGGGTGCCGCTCGTACGGCGTGCCGTCGCGCTCCGCGGCGGCCCGGTACTCCGCCTCGATCTTGCGCGGCAGCGTCAGGGTCAACTCGTCCATCAGCTGCAGGGGCGGGGCCGGGTAGCCGGCCTGCTCCCCGGCCCGCTCGATCGTCACCGGGTGGACGCCCTCACCGAGCATCGCGACCGCCTCGTTGAGGAAGGTGCCGATCACCCGGGAGGTGAAGAAGCCGCGGGCGTCGTTGACCACGATCGGGGTCTTCTTGATCTGCTGGACCACGTCGATGGCCTTGGCGACCGCCGCGTCGGAGGTGCGCTCGCCGCGGATGATCTCCACCAGGGGCATCTTGTCCACCGGCGAGAAGAAGTGCAGCCCGATGAAGTCCTCGGCCCGCTGGACGCCCTCCGCGAGCTCGGTGATCGGCAGGGTGGAGGTGTTGGAGCACAGCAGGGCGTCGGGGGCGACCACCGGCTCGGTCTCGCCGAACACCGTGTGCTTGAGCGCTGTGGACTCGAACACCGCCTCGATCACGAGGTCACAGCCGGCGAGGTCCGCGTAGCTGTCGGTCGGGGTGATCCGGTCGAGGAGGGCCTGACCCTTCTCCGCGGTGACCTTGCCCCGCTCGATCCCCTTGGCGACCAGCTGCTCCGAGTAGCCCTTGCCCGTGGTCGCGGCCTCGACGGAGACGTCCTTGAGCACCACCTCGATGCCCGACCGGGCGCACTGGTAGGCGATGCCCGCCCCCATCATCCCGGCACCGAGCACCGCGACCTTGGTGGCGGCCCAGCGCTCGTGACCGTCGGGACGTGATGAGCCCTTCTCGATCGCCTGGAGATCGAAGAAGAAGGCCTGGGTCATGTTCTTGGACTGGGGCGAGTTGCAGACCAGGTCCGTGAAGTAGCGGGACTCGATGCAGGTGGCGGTCTCGAAGGGCACCTGGGCGCCTTCGTAGGCGGCGCACAGGATGCGCTGCGGCGCGTGGAGGTCGGCGCCCTTGATCTGCTTGCGCAGGTTCGCGGGGATCGCGGGGGCGTTTGCGGCGAAGGACGGCCGCGACGGGTCCCCGCCGGGCATCCGGTAGCCGTCGGTATCCCAGGGCTGGCGCGCATCGGCGTTGGCCGCGATCCAGGTGCGGGCCGCGGCGAACATGTCCTCGGCGCCGGCCACCACCTCGTCGATCAGGCCGAGCTCGTGCGCCTTGGTGACCTTGTGCCGCTGGCCCTGGAGCAGCACGTGCATCAGCGCCGGGATGATGCCGAGCATCCGCACGGTGCGCACCACGCCGCCGCCACCCGGGAGCAGGCCGAGGGTCACCTCCGGGAGGCCGAAGACCGCCCGCGGGTCGTCGATAGCCACGCGGTGGTGGCAGGCCAGGGCCAGTTCGAGGCCGCCACCGAGCGCGGTGCCGTTCAGCGCTGCGACCACGGGCACCCCGAGGGTCTCCAGGCGACGCAGGCTGCGCTTGAGCGCCTCCACGTCGGCGAACACCTTCGCGGCGTCGTCAGGGGTGGCCCGGCTCAGCTCGTGCAGGTCGCCCCCCGCGAAGAAGGTGGGCTTGCCGGAGGTCAGGATCACCCCGGTGAGCCCCTCCTCTCCCTCGAGGCGGCGCACCGCCTCGGCGAGGTCCTGCCCGAAGCGCGCCCGCATGGTGTTGGCGCGCTGGGTCGGATCGTCCATCGTGAGGGTGACGACGCCGTCGGCGTCACGGGCGTAACGGATGGTCTCGAGCTCGGTGGTCACGGCAGCTCCGTCGAGGTGGTGGCGTGTCGGTCTACGGGTCCGGTGGTGATCATGGTGGTCGCGTGGTGGCGTGGTCGCGTGGTCGCGTGGTCGCGTGGCGGCTGCGACTGCGCGGGCGGCTGGTAGCCGTCCCGGTGGGGCGATGACCGTCCCGGTGGGTGGACGGGTCCCCGTTGCTCCACGACATCACCCCGTGGAGGTCGGGAGAACGCCGTGGAGCAACCCCCGGCTGGTGCGCTTGTCAGCAGCGTTCGACGATCGTGGCGATGCCCATCCCGCCCCCGATGCACAGCGTCACGAGGCCGGTGGTCAGATCGCGCCGCTCCAGCTCGTCGACGATCGTGCCGAGCAGCATCGCCCCGGTCGCCCCGAGCGGGTGGCCCATGGCGATCGCCCCACCGTTGACGTTGGTCCGATCGTGGTCGACATCGAGGTCGCGCATCAGCTTCAGCGCCACCGACGCGAAGGCCTCGTTGATCTCCACCAGGTCGATGTCAGCCGGGGTCATACCTGCCTGGGCCAGGGCCTTGCGGCAGGCGGGGGCGGGCCCGGTCAGCATGATCGTGGGCTCGGAGCCGATGACGGCGGCAGCACGGATCCGGGCGCGGGGGGTCAGGTCGTGGCGGCGGCCGGCTTCCTCGGAGCCGAGCAGCACCAGTGCGGCGCCGTCGACGATGCCGGAGGAGTTGCCGGCGGTGTGCACGTGGTCGATGCGCTCCACCTCGGTGTAGCGCTGGAGGGCGACGGCGTCGAAGCCGCCCATCTCACCGATGCCGGCGAACGCCGGGTTCAGACCCGACAGGCTCTCGATGGTGGCGTCGGGGCGGACGTGCTCGTCGCGGTCGAGGATCGTCAGGCCGTTGCGGTCACGTACCGGCAGCACCGAGCGCTCGAAGTAGCCGTTGGCCCACGCCTTGCCGGCCCGGACCTGGGACTCCAGCGCGAAGGCGTCCACGTCCTGGCGGGTGAAGCCCTCACGGGTGGCGATCAGGTCGGCGCCGATGCCCTGGGGCACGAAGCCCGTGGCCAGGTTGGTCTCCGGATCCATCGCCCAGGGGTCGCCGCCCGTGCCCATCGGCACCCGGGACATCGACTCGACACCGCCGGCGACCAGCAGGTCCTCCCAGCCGGAGCGCAGCCGGGCGGCGACCTGGTTGATCGCCTCCAGCCCGGAGCCGCAGTACCGGTTCAGCTGCACACCGGCGACGGGCTCCGGGAGCCCGGCGGCCAGCGCCGCGGTGCGTGGCAGCACCCCACCCTGGTCACCGACGGGCCCGACGACCCCGAGGACGACGTCCTCGATGGCCGCCGGATCCATCCCGGGGTTGCGCTCCTGGAGCGCCTGCAGCAGCCCCGTGAGCAGGGTCACGGGCTTCACCTCGTGCAGCGACCCGCTCGCTTTTCCCTTCCCCCGCGGGGTGCGGATCGCGTCGTAGACGTACGCCTCGGCCATCACCGGCTCCTCGTGCTCGCTGTCTGGCGGTCGCCGCTGGCATCCACGTCCATCGGGGCGATCGGCCCCGCAGGCGCGGCAGCGGTCCGCACCGTCGGCACCGGCCCTCCCGCCGGCATCCGACGAGAACGGTACGCGACGATCCGTTCCGAAGTGGCATCGGTCACCGCACCGAGGTGGTCGGTGCGGCGCGGTGTCCGCCGACTCAGGGGCACCCCGGCGCGGGTTCCGCTGTGCGCGCCGCCTCGACCACGCGGTTCCAGGGCGTGGCGATCCCTCTGCCCTCCGGCGTCCGGGCGTAGACCTGCCCGATCACCGCCCCGTCGTCGTCGAGCACCGGGGATCCGGACGCGCCGGCTCCCACCTCCAGGGCCAGCAGCAGGCGGGCTTCCTCGACACGGTCGATGCGGCCCTGCCGGAAGGCCGGCCTGGCCCCGGGGAACCCGACGGTGCGGATCGACTGGCCCAGTCGGGCCTCGGGGCCACGGGGCAGCGTCGGCGGGGTGGCGTCAGCCTCGACCTGCAGCACCGCCACGTCCGCGGTGTCGGACTCCAGCACCGAGGTGACCTGGATGCCCTGGGTGCCCTCGAGGGGTTGCACGACGGTGGACCGCGCGTTCTCCACGACATGACGGTTGGTCAGGACCATGGCCTGGCCGTCCACGTCCACGGTGAAGGCGCTCCCGGTCCGCGACCGACCGATGCAGTCCACGCTGCGCACCAGCAGCAGCGACGAGGTGATCGCCGCCTCATCACCCAGCGCCGCCTCCACCTCGTCACCCGCGGCGGTGAAGGCGAGACGGTCCAGTGCCCAGCCACCTGCGGGGATCAGCATGGCCAGCACGACCACCACGCCGAGGCCGAGGCGGACACGACCGAACACGCGGGACAGGGTGGTCTGGAAGCCGTCGAGGTCGTCGTCCTCTCGGTGGTCATGAACGGCGCCATCCGGCCCGTCACCTCCGGGCCCTGCGGGGTCCTGCGGTGTCACGATGCGCGCCCTGTCAGTGGACGGCGACGGTACCCACGCCCACCTGCCGCCCGGTCCACGACCGCGACCTCCACGGTTCTCCACACCGATGACGATCACCCCTTGCGCGTGGGCTGTTTCGAACGTACGTTCCCTCCATGCTGATGGACGCCACGACCACCTCGACACCGCCACCCGAGACCGCGGGCTCTCCCTGTCCGCCCTCGACGGTCCGGACCGACGGCACACCGCGCCGTCGAGGGTGCATCGCGCGGGAGCACGGTGGGACCTACAGGGTTCCCGGGCGACCCGGCGATGCCCCCGACGGGGCACCGGCGCGGCGTCCGGGTCGCCCGCCCGCGGCCCGGACCCCGCTTCCGGCGGCACCGGACCCGCCACCCCACCCGGTCGACGATGCGGCGTGGCGCTACGTACACGACCTCGATGGACCGCGGCCCGGCGAGGGCACGCCGCCCTTCGGTCTCCCCGTGCTCGCGGAGATCCCTGGCCTCGCGACGGTCCTCGAGCAGCTGCGGGAGTCGGATCGGCTCATCGCCCGCGCGGTGGAGGGGATCCTGCTGTTACAGGACCACGGGGACGTGGCCGGCACGACCGGGGTCTCGCTCGAGGCATGGGTGACCACCATCGCACGACGCACCCGATCCGACGCGCGCATGCTGCTCGCCGCCGCGGAGATGGTCCGTCGGCTGCCGACGTTGCGGGCGGCCTTCCAGGAGGGCCGGCTGTCGTGGGCACAGGTGCGCTCCATCGCGCTCAAGACCCGCCCGCTCCCGCGGCGCCTCGACGACAGGGTGGATACCGCGATCGCCGCCGCCCTGGACGGCGTCGGGGGCGCGGAGCCCGACGCGGTGACGCGCGTCATCACGTGGTCCCTGGCGTCCCTGGAGCCGCAGCAGGTGGAACGCCGGGAACGGCGCGAGGAGGAGCGCGAGTTCCTCTCGCTCCAGCCACGGCTCGACGGCTCCGGTGGGCGGCTGTGGGGTGAGCTGGGACCAACCTCCTGGGCGGTCGTCGACGCGGCCCTCGGCGACGCTGGTGCGGCTGCTGCGCACCCCGGCGACGCGGACACCGCCAACGACGCGGACAGCGACGGCGACGCGGCCCCGGGCCGGGTCGCCAGGGCACGTGCCGCGCGGCTGGTCCAGCTGCTCGACGCGGAGCGTCCCGGTACCCGCGGCGCGGCGGAGCGCCGCCCGCAGCTGCTGCTGCGCGCCGACCTCGACACCCTGCTGGACCGGACGCGGACGCCGGGAACCCTGCTGACCGCGCTCCTGGGCGGCCACGTCCGCGTCAGCGGTGCCACCGCACGACGCCTGATCGACGAGCGGGGCGCGGACCTGCGCACCGTGATCCTGGACGACACGGGCGGCGTCCTCGGCGTCGGGCGACGGCAACGGGTCGCTCCGGGCTGGCTCCGTGACGCCGTGCTGGCCCTCCACGACACCTGTGCCGCTCCGGGCTGTGCGGGTTCGGCGCGGACGGCGGAGATCGACCACGCCCGACCGTGGCACCCCGTCCACCCCGACGATCTCCCGGGCACGACCGACATCGACCAGCTGGCGCCGACGTGCGGCCGGCACAACCACCGCAAGGAGCGGGACGGCTGGCGGGTCGAGCAGACCGCGGATGGACGACGCCGCTGGGTCCACCGGCGAAGTGGCCTGCAGACCGTCACCGTCCCCTCGACCTGGCGACCTGTCGGGGACGCACCGGTCCCCGCTCCACCGTCGGGGCCGGACCCGCCCGAGCACTCCGGCGGCTGATCGGGCCTCACGACCCCGCCCCGCCGCTCGTGACCTGCGGGCTCACGCGATGCGTTCGACGAACCTGGCCAGCTGGGCGAGGTTGCGGACCTCCACCATGTCGTCGACGTGGCGGGCGTAGCGCACCGCGATCGAGTCCCCGGTGTCCCAGAACCGTCGGGGCTCCGGGTTGAGCCAGTACACCTGCCGGGCACGCCGCCGGATCTCCTCCAGGACCCAGGCGTTGGCCTGCCGGTGGTTGTTGCGCGCGTCACCGAGGATCAGCACGGTCGTGCGCGGTGTCAGCGAACGGCCGTACTCGCGGTGGAACTGCTCCAGGGCGCGGCCGTAGTCGGAGTGCCCGTCGAGCCACACCAGATCGGCCTCGCTGAGCACACGCCGCATCGCATCGGATGGATCCTGGTGGGCGAACCAGGGGGTGACCTCGTCGAGCGCGTCGATGAACGCGAAGGAGCGGACCGCGGCGAACTGTTCCTGCAGGGCGTGGACCAACTGGAGGGTGAAGCGGGCGAAGGAGGCCACCGACCCTGAGACGTCGCACAGCACCACCAGTTCCGGGCGATGCGGCCGTCGTGGCCGGAAGGTGGGATCGAAGGGCACGCCTCCCGTGATCAGCGAACGCCGGACGGTCCGTCGCACGTCGAGGCGACCATCCCGCCCGGTGCGACGTTTCGCCGCCACCCGGGTGGCCAGCTTGCGTGCCAGCGGGCGGACCTGCGCCTGGAGTTGCTGCTGCTCCTCACGGTCGAGGTGGAACAGGTCACGCTCCTCGATCGGCGGACGCACGACCCGGTCAGCGACGCGGTCGACGCCGCGGTCGGCAGCGGCGTGCCGCCGGATCTCCGCATCCACCTCCTCGCGGAAGGCGCGGATCCGCTGGCGGAACTCGTCCTCGAGCAGACGCTCCTCCAGCGGCGTGAGCACCTCCTCAGCCGTGTCCTGTTCCCGCCGCAGCAGGTCGGCGAGCAGCTGCTGGACGTCGACGGCCCGGTAGACGCGGTACTGGAAGTAGGTCACCCCCCCGTCCCGACCCTCGACACGCCCGTGGCGACCCACCGCCCGGCGGGCCGCGTGACGGATGGCGGCCTCGCCCCCACCACCCAGGGCGTCGAGCAGCTCCTCATGGGTGGAGCGGGTGTCGTCGGGCGGCAGGTCGGCCGTGCCGTCGTCGCCCGGGTCGCCCGGGTCGCCGGTCACGTCCCGGGCCGGCAGGTAGAGATCGAACAGCTCGTCGAAGGTGGCCCGGTGGCTGGGCGAGGTGACCGTCACCGACGCCAGCGCGGCCCGCAGCTGTTCGCGCTCGAGCAGATCCGTGTGCCCCAGGCTGCGGACGGCGTCGATCGACTCGGCCTGGGCCGCCGGCAGGCCGGCACGTCGCAGCGCAGCGACCAGCGACAGCACACGGTCGGCGATCCCCGGCAGACCTTCCACCGGCTCACCCTGCCCCACGGGTCGCCCCCTCACCGCCGCCCTCAGCCACCGAAGGTGACCAGCGCACGTGCACCACCCTCGCCGGCGAGGACCAGCGTCGTCCCACCGTCGTGCGCGACGACATCGAGGACCGGAACGGGCACCGAGGACACCTCGGTGCCCTCCTGGACCACCACACGGTCCCCGAGCGCCGCCACGCTCCGTCCTGCCGGTGTGGTGGCGAGACCGCCCGCTCCGCCTCCCAGGGCACGCACCACACCCTCCGGGTCCTCCGCGAGGGTGGCCGCAGCCCCCTGGAGCAGCCCATCGGCGACCGTGGCCAGGCCCGCGTCGGGTGACAGGTCGACCAGGCGCAGGGTGCGCGCATCGAGGTCGCTGACCACCACCCGGGCAGCATCGCCCTCGACCGCTGCGGCAGCGACCCGTTCACCCGGGCTGAGCCCATCGACGACCCGCACGGTGCCGTCGTCGAGGTCCAGCAGCGCCAACTGGTGGTCGCCACGTGCCAACGCGTCCTGCTCGGCCTCCTCGTCAGCCTGACCGGCGCCGTCCACCTCGCGGAAGCCGACGAGCGCCGCCGCGTCGCCGACCGCCGCCACCTCAGCCCTGAGCGGCGCATCCGGAACGCGCACGCCCGCGGCTTCGAGGGCCGTGCGGTCGACGGTCCAACGCAGGCCCCCGTCGCGACGGTCGACCCCGGTGACCACCGGCACGTCGTCACCTGGTCCCGTGCGGGTTGCCGCGACAGCGACCTCGGGCCCGAGCCGTGCCGTCAGGCGGGCTCCCACCAGACCGGCCGGGGCACCGGGGATCTCGATGTCGGCTGCCCACCTGCGGCCGGCGACGGGGTCGCGCAGCTCGAGCTCCGCGTCGTCCCCGTCCTCCTCGATGCGGAGCAGGAGCAGCTCCCCGCCTCCGGCGTCGAGGTGGAAGGCGAGCGGGCTGCCCACGAGCGCGGTGTCCACGCACGTCAGCCCGGTCAGGTCGTCGTCGAGCGGCTGTAGCGCGTCCACCTGACCGGTCAGGGGGTTGGCGAGGGCCAGGCTGTACAGATGCGCACCGTCACCGACGGCGACACCATCCTGGAGGTCGACGGCGCTGTCGACGACCACACCTCCACGCCCGAACGCCGTCACCTGCGCACCGATGGCCGCGACCCCGCCGGGCACCGGTGCCAGGCCGTCCACCTCCTGGGCCGCAGCGATCGCCGTGAGGTCTCCGAGCTGCCCGCTCAGGGCCGTCAGCGCGGCCTCGAGCTCCGCAACCTGCTCCGGATCCGCGTCACCGAGCGCCTCCGCGACCGCGGCGGCAGGCGCGGTCGCGGCCAGGTCCGCGCCGGCCAGCACCTCGGCACCGGCCACGGCCTCCGGCCCGATGGTCGCGCACGCGGAACGGGCGAACAGCGCCCCACTGACCACCCCGACGGCGACCAACGCCACCATGGCGGCGCCTGCCAGCAACAGGGTGCGCCGATCGGCGGCCATCGGATCCTCGGTCGGCGCACCAGGCGGCAGCTGTCGTCGGGGATCGGTGGTCATCGCTCAGTTCCGTGCGGCACGCTGGGGGACGCTGAGCTGCGCCAGGGCGCGCTCGATGTCCTGGTGGTGCTTCAGCGCCACGTTGAGCGTGGACCGCAGCGTGTCCTCGTCGAGGGTGCCGAAACCGAGCGCCAGCAGCGTCCGCGCCCAGTCGAGGGTCTCGGAGACCGAGGGGGGCTTGCGCAGCTCGAGCTGGCGCAGCGAGCGGACCACCCGCACCAGCTGGTCCGCCAGGACCTCGGGGAGCTCCGGCACACGCGAGGCGACGATGTCACGTTCCCGCTCCGGCGTCGGGTAGTCGATGTGCAGGTAGAGGCAACGACGCTTGAGCGCCTCGGAGAGCTCCCGGGTCCCGTTGGAGGTGAGGACCACGAAGGGCTGGCGGCTGCCGGTGACCGTCCCGAGCTCGGGGATCGTCACCTGGAAGTCCGAGAGGATCTCCAGGAGCAGCGCCTCGAACTCCAGGTCGACCTTGTCCACCTCGTCCACCAGCAGGACGCTGTGGCGGGGGTTGCGCAGGGCGTGGAGCAGCGGACGCTCCAGCAGGTAGTCCTCGCTGAACAGGTCGTCCTCGACCTCGTCCCAAGCGGCGCCACCACCCGTTGCGTCGCCGCGGGCGTGGGTGATCCGGAGCAGCTGCTTGCGGTAGTTCCACTCGTACAGGGCCTTGGCCTCGTCCAGGCCCTCGTAGCACTGCAGGCGCACCAGTTCGGCGTCGCGCGCCGCGGCGACGGCCTTGGCCAGCTCGGTCTTCCCCACGCCCGCGGGGCCCTCGACCAGGATCGGTTTGCCCAGCCGCTCGGCGAGGTAGACGATCGTCTCGATGGCGGTGTCGACGAGGTAGCCGGCGGCCTGCAACCGCGTGCGCACGTCCTGAACCCCGGTGAACTCCGGTGACACCTGGATGCTCCTCGCCACGCCCGCCACCTGCGGGCCGCACGGCCCGGGGAGGCTACGGCACCCCGTCGCACCACGACCAACCCGGCCGGGGGCACCCTGCAGCCGGCAGCGAACGACCCACTACGGTGTCGCAACGGGGGATCCGGCGGGCGGCGGCCACGCCGGTACCGCCGTCACGCGCCGCAGCACCGGCCACACGACCCCGCCGCCACCAGCGACCAGCGAGGAGGACAGGGCATGCAGGCGATCCGACTGGCACAGCACGGTGGGCCCGAGGTCCTCGAGGTCACCGACCTGCCGGACCCCGTCCCCGGACCTGGCGAGGTCCTGGTGGCGGTCGCCGCGGCCGGCGTGAACTTCATCGACCTCTACCAGCGTTCGGGCGCCTACGACATCGACCTGCCCGGTGGCCTCGGCCTCGAGGGCGCCGGCGAGGTCGTCGCGGTCGGACCGGGCGTCACCCACCGCCAGGTCGGAGAGGTGGTCGCCTGGGCGGGAACGCGGGGGTCGTACGCCACCCAGCTGTGCGTCCCGGCGGATCGCTGCGTGCGCGTCCCCGCGGGGGTCAGCGCCGAGCAGGCGGCGACCGCGATGCTGCAGGGCATGACCGCACACTTCCTGACCCACTCCACGGCGAGCCTGCGTGAGGGCGAGACCGTCCTGGTCTACGCGGCTGCCGGCGGGGTCGGCCGCTTGCTGGTGCAGCTCGCCGTGCGCCGCGGTGCGCGGGTGCTGGCTGCCACCTCGACACCGAAGAAGGCGTCACTGGTCCGGTCGCTCGGTGCGGACGAGGCCCTGCTGTACCGCGACATCGACGTGCCGGCGACGGTGCGTGAGCTCACCGGCGGCGAGGGCGTGGACGTGGTCTACGACGCCGTGGGGGCGGCGACCTTCGAGGACTCGCTGCGCAGCCTGCGGCCGCGCGGCCTGCTGGTGGTCTACGGCGCCGCCTCCGGCCCTGTCCCACCGATCGACGTGCAGACGCTGAACAGCCACGGGTCGCTCTATCTGACACGGCCCTCCCTGTTCCACCACATCGCCTCCTCGGACGAGTTGGAGTGGCGCGCGTCCAGCGTGCTGGAGCTGGTGCGGACCGGCGCGCTCGACCTCGCCGTCCACGACCGCTACACCCTGGCCGAGGTCGGTCGCGCCCACGAGGAGCTGGCATCCGGCAGCACGACCGGCAAACTCCTCGTGCTCCCGTGAACGCCGCTGACCGTCCCGGCGACGCGACGCCGGACACCCCGGCCATCCGCGCAGCCAGGGCCGCCGGCCTGGAGATCGAGGTGCGACGCATCGAGCGACCGCGCAGCCTCGAGGAGGCGGCAGCGCGCTACGGCGTCCCACCACACCGGTTGTGCAAGACCCTGGTCGTGCGACGCGCCGCCGGGGCGTACGTCCTGGTCCTGCTGCCCGGCACCGCACAGCTCTCCTGGCCGCTGCTGCGCAGCCACCTCGGTGCCTCCCGCCTGTCGTTGCCTGACGCGGAGGAGGCCCAGGACGCCACCGGCTACGAGCGCGGCACCATCACGCCCCTGGGTGCGCAGGGCGGATGGCCGGTGCTCGCCGACACACGGATCGCCGGCGCCGGGACGGTGACCATCGGTGCCGGCGCCCACGGGGTGTCGCTGCTCCTCGACGCCGACGCGCTGCTCGACGCCGTCGACGCCGAGGTGGTGGCGCTGTCGGCACCGTCCGCGCCGTCCTAGCGCCGCCGAGGACCTCCGGCGCGCAGGACGCCATCAGCGGAGCGATCCGCCGCCGGGTCGGGGACGCGCCGCACGGCCACCACGGTGGTGCGCGACGGCCCCTCGGGCCACCCGAGGGTGATCATCACGTGGTGGTCCCGGTGGGCAGGTCCCCGGAAGCGGAAGCCGCACCTCCCCAGCTCCTCGACCACGCCCGTGGGACTCGCGACCTGCACCGGCGTCCCACGGCGTGCCGGTTCGACGACCATGTCCAGGGCGAGCGCCACCGATGCGCCGGTCCCCTCCGACGACGTCGCCTGCGGTGCCGCCTCGGGGTACGCCTCGTACTGCACGACCGTCGGCGAGAAGACCGGCTCGAGGACCGCACCTTCGACCTCGAGGGTCACCAGATCCAAGGGACCGAGAGGTTGCGCCCAGGCCTCGTCGACGTTGATCAGTTGGGACGCCAGCGGGGGCGGTCCAGCGTCCTTGCCGTACCCGTCGCCACCCACCCAGCGCCCTCCGCTTCGTGGCGTCACCTGCTGCGCAGCCCGCCGTCGGCCGGCCCCGATCGCCCTGCCCGCGCGTGTGCTGCCGGACGGTCCCCGCGTGTGGCACCCGCGCACGGGGCTGGCGCCCCGGTGTGTCCTTCCGGGCGGACCGTAGGACACGCACGCAGGACGTCGGGGTCCGCCCACACCTACCGCGGCACGCGGTCAGCGCTCAGCCGTGCCCCCTGAGCGCTCGTGCACCGCCGCGGGCGTCGGCCCCGTTCGTCCCCTACCGTCCGGGCAGGGCCTTCGGGGTCCACTGCCGTAGCGATCGAGGAGGTCGAGGTTGCGCGCCATCAGGATCACCGAGTTCGGAGGCCCCGAGGTGCTCCGGCTGGTCGATGACGAACCGGAGCCCGCCCCGCCACCGGGCATGACGCTGATGGAGGTGGACGCCGCCGGCATCAACTTCGCCGACACCCACCAGGCCGAGGACACCTACCTCGCGCCCGCGAGCCTGCCGATGGTCCCCGGGGCGGAAGCCGTGGGCCGGCTGCCGGACGGTCGCCGTGTCGTCGCCCTGCTCGCGGGTGGTGGCTACGCGGAGCGGGCGGTGGTCGCACCCCAGGCGGCCTTCGACGTTCCCGACGACGTCAGCGACGGGGCCGCCCTCGCGCTGGTCCTGCAGGGCACCACCGCGTGGCACCTGCTGCACACCAGCGCCCGGATCGCACCCGGCGAGTCCGTGGTGGTGCTGGCAGCCGCGGGTGGCGTCGGCAGCCTCGCGGTGCAGTTGGCACGCCAGATGGGCGCGGGTCGGGTCATCGCGGCCGCCTCCACCGAGGAGAAACGGCAGCTGGCCACCGACCTGGGCGCGGACGTCACGATCGATTCGCGCACCGAGGACCTCAAGGGTGCCCTCGAGGAGGCCAACAGCGGCAAGGTGGACGTCGTGCTGGAGATGGCGGGGGGCCGCACCACCGACCAGAGCATCGCGGCGCTGGCGCCCTTCGGCCGGTGCGTGGTCTACGGGATGGCCTCCCGCGAGGTGCCCAGCCCGATCGATCCCCGGACCTTGATCGGCCGCAGCCGTGGGGTGATCGGCTTCTGGCTGGCCCATGCGATGCGCGACCCCGCACGCCACCTCGCCGAGCCGATGCGACAGCTCATGGAGCGCACCGTGGCCGGGGAGCTCACCCCCGTGGTGGGCGGGACCTACCCCCTCTCGGAGGCCGCCGCCGCGCACCGTGACCTCCGCGAGCGCCGCACCGTGGGCAAGCTGGTGCTCGACCCCACGGCATGAACGACCGGGGGACCGCGCACCCCACGGCACTGCACGACACCACGACGCGGGCGGGACGGGGGCGTGACGGCCGGCACGGCTCCGGTCAGCGCAGCGCGACGAGGTCGTCTCAGCTCAGCACGACGAGGTCGTCGCGGTGGATCACCTCTCGGGCGTACCCGGCGCCGAGCTCGGCGGCGGCCTGCCGGGTGCTGCGGCCCGCGAGGCGCACCACGTCGGCCACCTCGTAGTTGCTCAGGCCCCGGGCGACCACCGTGCCCTGCGGGTCCACCACCTCGACGGCGTCGCCGACCCCGAACCGACCGTCCGCCCGCACCACGCCCACGGCGAGCAGGGACACGCCCCGGGAACGCAACGCCTCCGCCGCCCCCGCGTCGACATGGATGCGGCCGTGGACCCGCAGCGCGTAGCCGATCCACAACCGCCGGGCCTCGACCCGGTGCGGGGCGGCGACGAACCAGGTCCCGACCTCCTGGCCACCGAGCACCTCGGCGAGCACCCCGGGACGGCGGGCGTCGGCGACGACCGCGTGGGCGGCGGACGCGGCGGCCACCCGGGCGGAGCCGACCTTGGTGCGCATGCCGCCCGAGCCGACGTAGGAGCCCACCCCGCCGATGCGCGCGAGGTCGAGCTCGCCGACATCGTCCACGCGGCGGATCAGCTGCGCACCGGCGTCACGGGGATCGCGGTCGTACAAGCCCGCGACATCGGAGAGCAGCACCAGCAGGTCGGCATCCAGCATCGAGGTGACCAGGGCCGCGAGGTGGTCGTTGTCGCCGTAGGCCAACTCGTCGGTGGCCACGGCATCGTTCTCGTTGACGATCGGCAGGACCCCGATCTCCAGCAGCCGGTGCAGCGCGGTGCGGGCGTTGAGGTAACGGCCCCGGTGGATGAAGTCGTCCTGGCTGAGCAGGATCTGCGCAGCCGCTGCACCGTGGCCGGCGAGCACGCGCTGGTAGGCCTGGATCAGCTCCCCCTGGCCGACGGCCGCGGCCGCCTGCAGGGTGGGCAGGTCGAGGGGGCGGCGCTGGAGCCCGAGCAGGCCCATGCCGGCGGCGACGGCGCCGGAGGACACCAGGACCACCCGGGTACCCCCCTGGCGCGCCGCCACGACCTGCTCGGTGAGCGCAGTGACCTGCGTCTGGTCCAGCCGGCCGTCCGGTCCGCGCAGGCTGGAGGAACCCACCTTCACCACGGCCAGGGAGGGCAGCGGGAACCGCCCGCTCACGGCGCCGGCTCCCCGTCCTGCACGGCCGCCCCGCCGTCCCCTGCCGGCGCGTCACCCTGCACCTCGACGTCCGCCTCACCGGCCAGCACGGCCGCACGCTCGTCGGCGGGGAGGTCGTCGAGCTCCGGATCGAAGGTGAACACCGCGTCGGCGATGACCACGTCGTCGCCGCTGCGGGCACCGGCGGCGATCAACGCCTTCTCCACCCCGGCCCGACGCATCCGGCCCTGGAGGTAGCGCACGGCACCCCGGTCCTCCAGCGGCAGCATCTGCACCCACCGCTCCACCCGACGACCGACCACGTGGTAGGCGCCGTCCCCGCCGCGCTGTACCGTGAAGTCCGGGCCTGCGGGGGCCAGCTCCAGCACGACCTCCTCCTCGTCGTGCGCCTCGGTGCGCAGCCCGACGCGGGCCCGTTCCTCGGCCACGAGCGCACCGAGCGTGAACCGCAGGGTGTCGAGGCCTGCACCCGTCGCCGCGGAGATCTCCAGCACCTGGTCACCGGCGGCGGCCAGCCGGTCAGCCACCAGCTCGGCCATCGCCTGCCCGTCGGGCAGATCCAGCTTGTTCAGCACCACCAGCTGCGGCCGTTCCAGCAGCGAGGGGTCGTGGCGTTCCAACTCCCGACGCAGGGCCGCGAGGTCGGCCTCCGGGTCCCGGTCGGGGTCCATCGGTGCAGCGTCGAGGACGTGCAGCAGGACCAGGCAGCGCTCGATGTGGCGCAGGAACCGGGTGCCGAGCCCCCGGCCCTCGGCGGCACCCTCGATCAGGCCGGGCACGTCGGCCAGGACCACGTCGATGGGGGTGCCCTCGGGCGTGTCCCCGGCGCGCATGACGCCGAGGTGCGGCGTGAGGGTGGTGAAGGGCCAGGCCTCGATCCGCGGCCGGGCCGCGGACAGGCGCGCCACCAGGGAGGACTTCCCCACGGAGGGGTAGCCCACCAGACCGACGTCAGCGAGGAGCTTGAGCTCGAGGCGCAGGGACGTCTCGTCGACCCGTTCCCCCCGCTCACGGAAGCGCGGGAGCCGACGGTGCCGGTTGGCGAAGGCGGCGTTGCCCCGGCCACCCCGACCACCGGAGGACACCACGGCCCGCTGGCCGTGCGCCACCAGATCAGCGAGGACGGTGTCGGCGTCCCGGGCGCGGACCACCGTGCCGACGGGCACGGCGATGACCTCGTCACGGCCCCGCTCACCGGTGCGCTGCATGCCCGAGCCGTGCCCTCCGTCGCCGCCGCGGCGGTGCGGGGCACGGCGCAGGTCCAGCAGCGAGGTCACGTTGCGGTCAGCGACCAGCACCACGTCGCCGCCCGGCCCGCCATCACCGCCGTCCGGCCCTCCCCGGGGGACGTGGGCCTCACGCCGGAAGGAGACCGACCCGTCCCCACCGTCACCGCCGCGCACGTGGATCGTGCACTCGTCGATGAAGCTGGCGGCCTCCACGTTGCCTCCGGGTGGGCTGAGAAGGTGGGGGACGTGCAACGGGACCACGGTGGCGACGGCATGCACGAGGGCGGCCGCAGCGGGCCGCCCTCATGCATGCTGTCGTGCGGCCGGTTCAGACCTCGGCCGGGTCCACGTGGGCCGTGGTACGCGCACGGGTCTTGTGGAAGCGCACCGAGCCGTCCACGAGGGCGAACAGGGTGTCGTCGCCGCCGCGGCCGACGTTGACGCCCGGGTGGACCTTGGTGCCCCGCTGGCGAACGATGATGCTGCCGGCGGTGACGCGCTCACCGCCGAAGCGCTTCACGCCGAGTCGCTTGGCGTTGGAGTCGCGGCCGTTGTTGGAGGAGCCGCCGCCCTTCTTGGTCGACATGTCAGATCCCCTCGATCCGGATGGTGGTGTGCTGTTGACGGTGACCGCGACGCTTGCGCTGCCGGGACTTGTTCTTGTAGGTGAAGACCCGGATGCGGTCGCCACGGTCATGACCGGTGATGGTCGCGTCCACGCTGCGGCCGGCGAGGTCCTTCCCGGCGGTGACGGCGCCGGTGTCGTCGACCACCATCACCGGGGTGAGGGTGACGGTGTCGCCGACCGCACCGGCGAGCTTCTCCACGGTGAGTTGCTGGCCGGGCTCGACCCGGTACTGCTTCCCACCCGTTGCGATGACCGCGTACACGGCAACTCCTGTCGTCCTGTGGCGCGCCGCTTCGGGACCGTCCCCCGCGTGGCTCGCGGTACGTGGTGGTGCGGAGCGTGGCGGCATCCCGGTGACCGCGTGGCTGCGGGGGGCGCCGGTACCAGCTCCGGTCCGCGACGCTCCACCGGGAACGTGACGGAAGGGGGCGGGACAGGTCGGTGCGACGTCGTGCTGATCGAGCGATGTCGGCGCAGCACGAACGCCCACACCGATGACGCTGGGACGGAACGGTACCGGCACGCGCGGTGACCGGTCAACCGGGGCCGGCTTCCCGTCACGGCCGGGGCCTGGCACCCTCGCGCCACGCCGTCGGAGGGTCGAGGTGTCCGCACCGAACTGCAGTGGTCAGGCCCGCGCGCTCGCGGAGCCGATGCCGGGTACCGCGAGCCCTGCCCGCGGCTACCTCCTCATCGAGCAGCCGGGGAGCTGGGGCCGCAAGGCGGTCACCGAGTCCGACCTCGACCCCTCGCTCGGTGGCCGCCTCGAGGAGCGGGCCGCCGGGGCGGGCGTGAAGGTGCTGCTCACCCGCAGGCCGGGATCCCACCCCCGACAGCGGCAGGTGCGCCACCGCATCGCTCTGGTCCACACCGGCCCGCGTCCCTGGATGGAGACGTGCGAGCTGGGATCGGACGCCCTGGCCGAGGTGGATCCGACGGTGTGCGCGGCGCCGGACCCCCCGGGGCGCGGCCACCGCGACGACCGACCACGCTGGTTGGTGTGCACCCACGCCAGACGTGATCGTTGCTGCGCGACCCTGGGGCGCCCCATCGCGGACACCCTGGCCGCGCTGCACCCCGAGGCCACCTGGGAGGTCAGCCACCTCGGCGGTCACCGCTTCGCCGGCACCATGCTGGTGCTTCCCCACGGCCTGGTCTACGGCCGGCTCGACGTCGCCGGCGCCACCGAGGTGGTCAACCGCCACCTCGCCGGCCGTATCGACCTGTCGCGTCTCCGGGGCCACGCCCACCGCAGCCGTCTCGCCCAGCTCGCCGAGGTCGCGGCCCGACGCCACCTCGGCGTGGACGCGATCGGCGCCGTCACGGTCACCGACGAGCCGGCCCAGGGCCCGCAGGTGGACGGCCAGCCCGTGCAGCTCGCGCTCATGGTGGCCGGCCGGCAGGTCCAGGTCACCATCGCCGCGCACCGCGACGAACGGGCGCGGCAGCTGTCCTGTGACGGGGAGCTGGAGTCCCCGGTACAGCTGGCGGTCACGGGCGTCGAGGTGGTCGGCTGACGCGCCCGCGGCACGGGGGACAGGTGTCAGCCGCGCAGCGCGTGCCAGGCCATCGTCGCCAGGGTGCGGGGCTGCAACCCGAGGGTCAGATCGGCCAGCCGAGGGGAGAGCCGGTCCATCCGGGAGTGGGTGTGCAACCAGGGTGGGGTCAGCGGCGGACGCCACGGCCCCCGGATCACGGTCTTCTCCACGTCCTCGAGCAGGAAGGTGTTGTGGGCGGTGCCGCTGCCGGACTGGATGTCGGTGAGCTCGTTGCCGGCGTAGGCACCCCAGGGGGTGGACACGAACAGGAAGTTGATCCCGGCCCACAGGTTCACGCCCACGGACCCGTAGTGCAGCTGCTCGACGGCCCGCTCCACCGCTGCCGCGACCTCCGGGTCCGCCAGCGAGCGGGGGTGCACCAGCAGCGTGGCGGAGAGGTTCCCCCACAGCTGGTCGTTGCACAGCCGCACCGCCTCCTCGATGAACGCCGGCACGGAGCGGGGGGTGTCGAGCGCGGTCTCGCTGATCACCCCGCAGAAGGACTCGGTGGTGAACACCACGTCGTCGGTGGCGTCGGGATCGACGTCAGGGATCAGGGTGAAGGGCAGGCCGCCCTCCACCGCGGCGCCGAGCTGTTCCGCCTGGCGGTGGGCGGAGACGAACAGCTCGTAGCGGTCCTCGGCACCCGGGTAGTAGAAGCGTCGGGGGGTGGCCCGGCGGAGCGAGTCGCGGACCGCGTCGAGCAGATCCGGGCGCTTCGCCCAGGACCGGTGCTGGATGATGACGTCGCCGGCGACGCAGTTGAAGCCGGCGTTGTTGACCAGCATCGACGCGATGTGGTCGCCCTGGAAGGCGAGGTCTCTGTCGGTCCACGGCCCGGGCACCACGATGACCGGGCTCACGTCCCCGAGTTCGGAGGTGATGGGCACCTCGATACGCGGTCGGCCCTCTGCGCGGCGCTGGATGGCCTCCTCACCGGTCCCGAACACGATCGCGTCGTGGGTGCGGTCGGAGCCGGTGATGTGGATCCCGGCGATATCGGGGTGCTCGGTGAGCATCCGACCGACCGCAGCGCCACCGTGGATGATGCGCACCAGGTCCGCCTCGATGAGCGGCGCGAAGGCGGCCGCGATGTGGGGACCGAGGTGGGCGTTGACCGGGTTCATCTTCAGCGCCACGACCCGGTCGAGGGCGAAGAGCTGGTAGAGCGCGTCCATCGGGCCGATGGAGGACACGTTGCCGGCACCGAGCACCACGGCGACACCCGGCTCGCGGACGTGATCGATGCGGTAGCTGCGGCCCATCCGCTCGCGGGCCTGGTCGAGGGTGACCCCGGGGGTCAGCCACGCCTCGGCGGTCAGCCCACTGTGCACCACCCGGTCGAGGCGGTCACCCGGTACCACGTCCACCACCACCCGGGCGCCCTCGGTCCGCATGGCCGGTGGCTGGGGTCGACCGGTGGCGGCGATGTCGGTCAGGGTGGCGTGCAGCAACTGCAGGTTGCGGAGCACGAAGTAGGGGCCGGTGCCCCAGTCCTCACCGCTGAGCTCGCTGTCCGGGTCGATGCCCTTCGCCTCTGCGGCGCTGCGGGCCCACCCGGCGCCCGCGGCGTGGGTGGTGCGCTGGAGCTGCTCGAGGAGGGCGAGCCGCTCGGTGATGGTGGTGGCACACCACCCGGGCGCGCTCGCGGTCAGCGTCGCGACCGCCTGGTCCACCTCGGCGGTGGTGGCATCCCGTTGCGGTGTCCCGACGGTCGCCGCTGTCGGCGATCCGGCGCCCCCTGGCTCGAGCGGCGTGGTTGCGGTCACCGGCCACCTCCCCTGTCCGGGGGCATCGTACGTCGCGTCCGCGCTGCGGCGGTAGCCGGGGACGCAGCCGGACACCGCACCGTCGTGGTCGGGGCGGCCTGCCGCCGCTCACGAAGCAGTGCCCACCCCGCTCACCCCGCGGGTCCAGCTGGCATGGAGCCGGCCGTACACCCCGCCCTCAGCGACGAGATCGTGGTGGTGGCCGCGCTGGACGAGCACGCCCTGGTCGAAGACCAGCACCTCGTCGGCGGCCTCCGCGGTGGAGAGCCGGTGGGCGATGGTCACCGTGGTCCGCCCCGAGGTGAGCCCCACCAGGGCGCGCTGGGTGCGGACCTCCGTGGCCGGGTCCACCGCCGAGGTGGCCTCGTCCAGCACCAGCAGGTCCGGGTTGGCCACGTAGGCGCGGGCCAGCGCCACCAGCTGCCGCTCCCCCGCTGACAGCGAGTCGCCGCGCTCGCCGACACGGGTGTCGAGGTGATCGGGGAGCTCCTCGACCCACTGGTCGAGGCCGAGCTCCAGCATCGCCAGGGCGAGGTCGTCGTCGCTGATCCCGCTGCGTCCCATCCGGATGTTGTCCGCGATGGTGCCGTCGAACAGGGCCCCGTCCTGGGGCACCATCACCACCCGGCGCCTGAGGGAGTCGAAGCGCACCTCATCCACGGGGACGCCCCCGAGCAGCACCCGGCCCTCGAACGGGTCCATCAGCCGGGTGAGCAGCTTGGCGAAGGTGGTCTTCCCGGACCCGGTCTCGCCCACCACCGCGACCCGGGTCCGCGGGGCGATCTCCACATCGACGTCGTCGAGCACCACCGGACCGGTCGCCTCCCGCGAGACCTCACCGGGACGTGGGTAGCGGAAGGACACCTGCGAGAAGCGGATGCCGAGCGGGCCCGGCGGCAGCGCACGACCGTCCTCCCCGGGATCCGCCACGTCCGGCTCGAGGTCGAGCACGTCGAGGACGCGACGCCACCCAGCCACGGCGGTCTGGCCCTCGTTGATCACCTCGGCGGCGATCAGGACGGGGTCGATGAACAGGGTGATGAGGAACAGGAACGCCAGGACCGTGCCCACGGTCACCTGGTCGTCCACCCCGAGCAGCACGCCACCCACCACCGCGGCGGCGGTGGCCACGGCCCCGAAGACCTCACCGGTGCCGGAGAACAGCGACGAGTAGCCGCCCGCCCTCACCGCGGCCCTGCGGTGGTCCTCGATGGCGCTGTCGAGCCGGTCCTGGGTGCGCTGCTCGATGCCGTAGGCCCGCACGACGGGGGCACCCACCACGGTCTCCGCCAGCACCCCGAGCATGGCCCCGACCCGCTCGCGCACGATCATGTAGGCCACGGTGAGGCGGCGCTGGAACCAGCGTGCCCCCAGCATGAAGGGCACGAACACCACCAGCACGATCAGCGTCAGGCGCCAGGAGTAGACGAACATCACCAGCGTGGCGACGGTGAGCTGGCCGGTGGCGGTGATCAGGTTCAGACCGGCCCACTGCATGAAGCGGCTGATCTCGTCGATGTCGGAGGTGACCCGCGAGACCAGGGACCCGCGCTGCTGGGTGGCCTGGTGCAGCATCGACAGGTCGTGGATGTGCCGGAAGGCCCGTACCCGCAGGCTGGACAGGGCGGTCTCGACCACCGCTGCCAGGCGGTAGTTCATCGCCCCGCTGGCCAGGGCGGTGATGAGCACGGCCACTCCGGCGGCGGCCACGACGGTGATGACCGCGCGGATGTCCAGCCCGGCGCCCCCCTCCAGGCCGTCGTCGATGGTGCGTTGCACGGCGATGGGCACGATCGCGCGCCCGGCGGTCGCCAACAGCGCCAGCAGCATCGTGACCGTCAGGCCGACCCGCAGCTCCGGGGACAGCGCCAGGCCCCGCCGCAGGGTCCGCCACGCCCCGTCGGGACCGGGCGCAGCGCCCACCGGTGCGGTGGTCGCGCTCATCGCCCCTCCCCCGGCGGATCAGCGGGTCGCCCGGCGGCGGCCCGCTCCCGGGCGTCCTCGGCGTAGGCGGTGACCAGCTCACGGTAGGAGGCGTCCTCGGCGAGCAGTTGCTCGTGGGGTCCTCGCGCCTGGACGGCCCCGTCGGCGAGGAACACCACCTCGTCGGCGAGCACGATGGAACCCTGCCGGTAGGCGACCACCACCACCGTGGCGGGCAGCTGCGCATCGGCCAGGCCGCGCAGGATCTCGGACTCCACCGCCGGGTCCACCGCCGAGGTGGCGTCGTCGAGCACCAGCAGGCGTGGACGGCGCACCAGCGCGCGGGCCAGGGCGATCCGCTGGCGCTGGCCACCGGACAGCGTCGCGCCGCGTTCGCCGACCATGGTGTCGTAGCCGTGCTCGAGGGCCCGGATGAACCCGTCGGCCCGGGCGAGCCGCGCGGCGGCAAGGACCTCGTGCTCAGGGACCTCGGCGCCGAGGGTGATGTTCTCCCGCACCGTGTCGTCGAACAGGAAGGCCTCCTGGAACACGATCGCCACGTGCGCGGCGAGCTGGTCCCGGGCCAGATCGGGGAGCTGGCGGGCGTCGAAGGTGATCCGGCCGGCGTCAGGGTCGTAGAGGCGCACCAGCAGGGAGGCGATGGTGGACTTGCCGGAGCCCGTCGCCCCCACCAGGGCGATGGTGCGGCCCGCGTCGACGTCGAAGGTGACCGAGCGCACCCCCCGTCGATGCCCGTCCGCCCCGTCACCGTCCGCCCCGGCTCCGGTGGCGGCGGCGCTGCCGACGGGGTCTGGCCCGGAGAGGTGTTCCCGCACGGTGTCGGGATGGCGGAACCCGACGGCCTCCAGCGAGGTGGGCGCGCCGCCCTCGCCGCCGCCCGGCGCCTCGCCGTAGACCATCCGCTCGGTGGCCCGGAGCACACGGGAGACCCGGTCCCAACCGACCACGGCCCGCGGGAGCTCACCGAGCAGCCACCCGAACACCCGCATCGGCAGGGCCACCAGCCGGAACAGGTACGCGAACTGCACCAGGTCGCCCGGAGTGAGGGCGCCGTCGCGCACCCGGAAGGCGCCCACCAGCAGCACCAGCAGGATCCCGACGTTGGGCAGTGCCTCGATGACGGGGTCGAAGAAGGCCCGCAGCCGCCCCACGCGGATCATCTTGTCACGCAGGTCCTCCGAGACGGTGCGGAAGCGGTCCTCCTCGGCCCGCTCCCGGCCGAGGGTCTTGACCACCAGCGCGGCGTCGAAGGACTCGTGCGCGACCTCGGCCACCTCGGCGCGGGCCTGCTGGGCGACGGTGGCCGCGGAGCGCATCCGGCGCTGGTAGAACCAGTTCGCGAAGGCCAGCAGGGGCCCCACCGCGAAGCCGATCGCCGCCAGCGCCGGGTCGGTCACGATCAACAGCCCGGCGGTCAGCACCAGCAGCAGGCTCGCACCGAGCGCCATCGGCAGCGGTGCCGCCACGAAGAACGCGGACTCCACGTCCGCGTTGGCGTTGGACAACAGCTCGCCCGTGGGATGTCGCCGGTGCCAGGCGATCGGCAGCTCGAGGTAGCGCCGCGTGACCCGCCGGCGGTAGGTCGCCTGCAGCCGGAACTGGGCGTGGTAGGCGCCGAGGCGGCGGGCGACCACACCGATGGCCTTGAGGAGCGCCACTCCCAGGATCGCGGTGACCGCCAGGACCACGACCCCCCACTCGATCGCACCCGCGGCGAAGGTGGGGAGGAGGACCTCGTCGGTGATCCAGCCGAGGACCAGCGACGAGAGCACCATCATCACCGCGTACAGGACCGAGCCGGTGATACCGACGGTGAATGGACGTGGGGCGCCGCGCAGGGCCACGCCCACCACCGCAAGGCCACGACGCACCAGCCCGTCGTCGGACGGGTCGCGCGGGGTGGGGCGGGCGGTGGCGGTCACCGCGCCGAGGGTAGCCAGCGCAGCCAGGGTGCTTCGACGTCGAGATATCTGGATGCTGTGGCGCGGTTCGCCCCGGACCGGATGGACCGGCGGGCGCACGGCCCTGGGGGTCGGTCACTCGAGTTCGCTGATGACCCCCCGTCCCTCGCAGGCCTCGCAGGTGTGGCTGAAGGACTCCAACAGCCCCTGGCTCACGTTCTTGCGCGTCATCTGCACCAGGCCGAGCTTCGAGACCTCCGACACCCGGGTCTTCGTCCGGTCCCGGAGCAGCTCACGCTGCAACCTCCTGACGACCTGCTCCTGGTTCGCCTTCAGCAGCATGTCGATGAAATCGATCACGATGATGCCGCCCATGTCGCGCAGACGGAGCTGGCGCACGATCTCATCCGCCGCCTCGAGGTTGGTGCGCAGCACGATCTCCTCGAGGTTGGTGTCCTTGCTGCCGGTGAAGCGACCGGTGTTGACGTCGATCACCTTCATCGCCTCGGTGGACTCGATGATCAGGTAGCCCCCCGACGGCAACCACACCTTGCGCCCCATCGCCTTGCGGAGCTGTTCAGCGACGTCGTAGGCGTCGAACAACGGCGGCAGGCTCGCCCGCCGCTCGGCGGCTGCAGCGAGATCGACCGGCCCGAGCAGGCGGTCGGCATCATCCGCACTCCGGGTGGACCCGCCCGCTGGCGCCGTGGCGGGCACCTCGCCGACCTCCAGGGGTGGCGCCCCGGCGGCGCGGGCCCGCGCGTCGGCCGTGGGGGCGCCGTACAGCTCCACCTTGTCGAGCAGCTCCGGTGCCACCTCGTCGAGGTAGCCGCGGACCTGGCGGTAGAGGTCCTCGTCGTCGACGATCGCGCGCTCGAACTCCGGGCCGAAGTTGTCCCGGATCACCTTCACCACCAGCGGCGGCTCCTCGTAGACCGCGGTGAGCGCATCCGCACCCTCGGCGGCCTGCTCGACCCGCTGCCACTTGGCGAGGAGGCGCTCGAGGTCGGCCAGGATCTGCTCCTCGCTGGCGCCCTCGGCGGCGGTGCGCACGATGATGCCGTGCTCGGCGGGCTTGACCTTCTTGACCACCCGGCGCAGCCGGTCACGTTCGCGGTCGGTCAGCTTGCGGGAGATCCCGAACAGATCGGAGTTCGGGGCGAGCACCATGTAGCGGCCCGCCAGCGACAGGTGCATGGTCAGCCGGGGCCCCTTGGAGCCCATGGGGTCCTTGGTGACCTGCACGAGGACCTTCTGGCCCGGCTTGAGGGCGTTCTCGATGCGCTGGGCGTCACCCTCCTCGAGATCGAGCTCGTCGTAGAGCACCTCTCCGGCGTAGAGGACCCCGTTGCGGCCCTTCCCGATGTCGAGGAAAGCCGCCTCCATACCGGCGAGGACGTTCTGGACCCGCGCCATGTAGATGTTGCCGACGAAGGTCACGTCCTCCTTCCGCGTGACGTAGTGCTCGACCACCGTGCGGTCCTCGAGGACACCGATCTGGGTGCGTTCCTGCTGGGAGGTCACCAGCATCGTGCGCGGTGGACCCTCCAGGATCGCGCGCCGCACCTCCTCGGAGACCCCGCCCGTGCGCTGCGGCGTCCGCCGGCCACCGCCGTTGCCGCCACCGCTGCGACGTCCGCCCCGTTTGGCCGCCATGCGGGTGCCGCCCTTGGCGATGGCGTCCTCCACGGCACGGTCGGCGCCCGCGCCTTCGGCCGTATCGGTGCGCTGCGCACCGCTGCCGTCAGCCTCCCGGCGATCGCCACCATCGTCGCGGTCCGTCGACCCGGCGTCCCGGGACGGCCTCCCGCCACCACCGGCGCGCACGGCCTCTGCCGCGGCAGGGGCCGCGGCATCCGTACCAGCGGCGTCCCCGTCAGCGTGTTGACCGCCGTCACCCTCGGTGCCGCCACCACCGCTCCGGCGGCCACGTCCCCGTCCACGGCGCCCGCGGCGCCGCCGGCGACGCGCGCCGTCACCGGACGGACGCTCATCGGACGTGGCGGCGCCCTCGTCCGTGGTGGCGGTGCCCTCGGTCGCGGTGGCGTCCGGCTCCTGATCGGTCTGCGGGTTGGCCTTGTGGTTGGCCTGCTGTTCGGTGTCGTGGTCGGTCACGGGAGGCTCGCTCTGGGTGTCAGGCGGCCTCCGCGTCGACGTCGGGGACCAGTGGTTCGACCTCGCCGTCGAGGGCGTCGGCGACGCCCCCGGGCACCTGTGTGCCCTGCACGCAGCGGGTGACCGCGGCGGGCGCGGCCACCTCGGCGGCGGCCAGCGCGGTGTGGAGGTCGGTCGGTCTCACGGTGGGGCCGTCGTTGCGGAGGACCGCTCGGAGGACGGTGTGCGCGTCGCGGGTAGGGGTACCCGGTCGCGTGGCGACGGCGAGGGCGAGCACCGCGGGCCGTACGTCGATGGTGCGGTCACCGTCGGGACGGCGCCGCACGACCTCGACGGACGTGCTCGCGAGCAGCTCGTCGGCTCGTGTCGTGAGGAGCGCACGCAGCTCGGTCTGGTCGACCGGGGGCCACGCGAGCTCCCAGAGGGTGACCCGCAGCATCTTCGCCAGCTTCGGCGCGCCGTCGGGCACCTCCAGGTAGGTCGTGATGTCCATCCCCGCCGGCAGCGCGGCGGAGAGCGCAGCGAGATCCGCTGCGGGTTCGATCGGCGCCGCGAAGGTCAGCTCGGCGTACTCGCCGTACGAGCGCACCCCCACGGGCAGCGCGTCCGGGAAGGACACCTTGGGGTGGGGGGTGAAGCCCTCGGAGTACGCGATCGGAAGGTCGGCACGGCGCAGCGCCCGTTCCCAGACCGAGGTCAGGTCCCGCGCCGAGATGAAGCGCGTGCGACCGACCTTGGTCCAGCGGATGCGGTAGCGCTGCAGCAACGCGTCCGTCCTCCTCGATCCGGGTGCGGTCCCGGGAGCTCGTGCGGCTGTCGGGGTCGTGCGGGTGGTGCCGGTCGTCGTGTCGGTGCCGTCGACGCTGACGGGGTGGTCCTCACCCACCCCCGGCGTAGCGCTCCGGTGCGGTGGGCAGCGCCTCGGGACCGCGCGCGGAGGTCCCAAGGCCCTGGGGCAGCATCGGCAGGCTGTACCCACCGGTGTAGCCGGTGTCATGCTCCAGGCTCAAGCCGGGGCACACCCCGCAGTCGTAGCAGGCCGACCACCGGCAGTCGTCAAGCTGCTGGTCGGACTGGGCGTCCTGCCAGTCCTCCCACAGCCACTCGGCCTCGAGGCCGGCGTCGAGGTGGTCCCAGGGCAACGCCTCTCGTTGGTCCCGTTCCCGGTAGCTGTACCAGTCGAGATCCACCCCCGTCTCGGCCAGGGCGCGCCGCCACACCTCGAGGGTCGGCATCTCGTGCCACCCGTCGAACCGGGCACCGAGCTGCCAGGCCCGTTCCACCACCGCCGCGACCCGGCGGTCACCGCGGGCGAGCAGGCCCTCGATCACCCCCTCCTCGGGATCGTTGGTCCGCAGCTTGATGCCGCGGTGCTCCTTGATGGCGTGGCGGATGAGGGTGAGCTTGCGCCGGATCTCCTCCGGCGGGTCCTGCGCCGCCCACTGGAAGGGGGTGTGGGGCTTCGGCACGAACCCGCCCACGGAGATGGTGACCTTGTTCGCCTTGCCGTGACGGCGGGCGATCGCGTAGACCTCGATCGCGAGGTCGGCGATGGCCTGCACGTCCTCGTCGGTCTCCGTGGGCAGGCCGACCATGAAGTACAGCTTGATGTGGCGCCAGCCCTCGGAGAAGGCCACCTCGGCGGTCCGCAGCAGGTCCGCCTCGGACACCATCTTGTTGATCACCGCGCGCATCCGCTCGCTGCCGGCCTCGGGCGCGAAGGTCAGTCCGCTGCGACGGCCGTTGCGGGTGAGCTCGTTGGAGAGGGTGACGTTGAAGGCGTCGACCCGGGTGGAGGGCAGCGACAGCGAGGTGGTGGTCCCCTCGTAGGTGTCCGCGAGCTCCCGGGCGATCGGTCCGATGGCCGAGTGGTCGGCCGAGGACAGCGACAGCAGGCCGACCTCGTTGAAACCGGTGTCGGCCACCCCCTGCTCCACCAGCCGCTGGACCGTCTCCGGGCGACGCTCGCGCACCGGCCGGGTGATCATCCCGGCCTGGCAGAACCGGCAGCCGCGGGTGCACCCGCGGAAGATCTCCACGCTGAAGCGCTCGTGCACGGTCTCGGTCATCGGGACCAGCTGCTTGCGGGGGTAGGCCCACTGCTCAAGGTCCTGCACGGTGCGCTTGGGCACCCGCGCCGGGACGCCGCGCTCGGTGGGCACGGTGCGCTTGAGGCGGCCGTCCTCGCTGTAGCGGGGGGTGTAGAAGGCCGGGACGTACACCCCCTCGACGGCGGCCAGGGACCGCAGCAGGGCGTGGCGCACCTCGGCACCGTCGGCGCCGACCAGGGCGCCTGACGGCTCGCGGTCCTGCTTGTGGCGCCGGACCACCTCGTCGATCTCGAGGGTGACCTCCTCACCGTCACCCATCACCGCGGCGTCCACGAACGGCGCGAGCGGTTCCGGGTTGAAGGCGGCATGACCGCCGACGAGCACGACGGGATCGTCCGGGCCGCGGTCGGCCGCGCGGTGGGACACGCCCCCCAGGTCGAGCAGGTTCAACAGGTTGGTGTGCCCGAGCTCGTGCGGCAGCGAGACCCCGAAGACGTCGAAGGCCCACAACGGCCGGTGGGTCTCCAGTGAGAAGGTGGGCAGACCTTCCGCTCGCAGCAGCTCCTCCAGGTCGACCCAGGGGGCGTAGGCGCGTTCCGCCAGCGCGGTGCTGCGCTCGTTGAGCAGCTCGTAGAGGATCTGGATGCCCTGGTTGGGCTGGCCGACCTCGTAGGTGTCGGGGTAGCAGAGGAGCCAGCGGGTCTCGGCGGCTTCCCAGGCCGTCACCTGCTGGTTGTGCTCCCCGCCGACGTACTGGGCGGGCTTGCGGACCTGGGGCAGCAGGGGCTCCAGCGCGCTCCAGCAGGAGGGCGGTGGTGTCGCGGCCGGGCCGGGACGCCGGAAGGGGGCGCGCTGGTCCCGCGCCGGCATCGCGGGGGCCAGGCCCGGGGGTGCGGATCCGAGCACGTACGCTCCTGTGGTCGCTGCGGCGCGTCCAGGGTGCGAACACGGAGGGCGGAAGCCCTCGGCCTCCGGGGCTGCCCACCACCGACGGGCACCTCGCGGCGTCGCCCGCGCGCCGGGTGGCGCGGAGGGTAGCAGCCGGCTGTTGCACCTCGACGGGGGCGCACCGGGCGACGGGTCGTGCGGGGTGGCGGGACGGGATGCGGACGCCGGACGGGGTCAGAACCGCCGCATGTGGATGTTCAGCAGCAACCCGATCATCGCGAACCATACGATGAGCGAGGTCCCGCCGTAGCTGATGAAGGGCAGGGGCAGGCCGGTGACCGGCATGATGCCCACGGTCATCCCGACGTTGACGAAGACCTGGAGGGTCAGGATCGCGACGATGCCACCGGCGACCAGGGTGCCGAAGGTGTCCTTGGCCAGGATGGCGATACGCAGGCCCCGCCACACCAGCACCAGAAGGAGTGCGAGGACCACGCTGCCGCCGAGGAAGCCGAACTCCTCGGCGATCACGGTGAAGATGAAGTCGGTGTGGTTCTCGGGGACGTAGGACAGCGAGGTCTGGGTCCCCTCGAACAGCCCCTTGCCCGCGAACTGTCCCGAGCCGACGGCGATCAGCGACTGGCGGGTCTGGAAGGCCGCGGTCTGAGCGGCGGAGGCGTCCCCGGCGCCCAGGAAGGCGGTCAGGCGGGACAGCTGGTAGTCCTGGATCAGCTCGGTCTGCAGGGCCACGATGACCCCGATGACCCCGGAGAGGGTCAGACCCACGAGGTAGCGCGCCTGGACACCGCCGAGCAGGAACAGCACGGCGGTGGACCACACGAACACCATCGAGGTCCCGAGGTCCGGCTGGAGGAACACCAGCCCCGTGGGGAGCAGGGTCAGGACCAGGCAGGCGAGCACCACCCCGGCACGTGGCTGTCCCTCGCTCTCGTGGATCAGGGCAGCCACCACCACCAGTACGGCCAGCTTGGCCATCTCGGAGGGTTGGAGCTGGAACCCGCCCAGCACGATCCACCGTTGCGCGCCGCCGAACGCCGTCCCCAGCGGCGAGAGCACCAGCCCCAGCAGCACGATGGAGACCACGTACAGCACGGGCGCGTACACCCGGACCACGCGGTAGTCCACCACCGCGACCACCACCATGACGAGGACGCCGATGGCCAGGGCCAGGAGCTGACGGCTCACGTAGGTGGTGGGCGGCAGCCCCTGGGCAGAGAGTGCAACCAGCTTGGCGCTGTAGATCGCGACCAGCCCGATCGCGGTGAGTCCCAGCGCGGTGAGCACCAGGACGGGGTCGAGGTGACGGATCGGGGCGTACACCTCCATCCAGCGGGACTGGACCTGCGCACGCTGCTGGCGCAGCTCGCGGTCCTGTCCGTAGTTCGTGGCCACCTGCTCACCTCCTCCGGGTACTGCCGGTCGTCGTGCCACCCGCCGCGGGGCGGGTGGGGGATCAGTCCAGGATCTCGTCGCCGGCCTCGAACTCCGCCTCGTCGGCGAGCACGACCCCGAAGTGGTGGGCCATGATGTTGCGCACGATCGGCGCGGCGGTCTGGGAACCGCCGCCGCCCTCCTCGACGTTGACCGCGACCACGATCTCCGGATCGTCAGCGGGGGCGTAGCCGGCGAACCAGGCGAAGGGCACCCGCGGCCGCAGCTCCGCTGTCCCGGTCTTGCCTGCCACGGGGATTTGGTCGAGAGGGAAGCCGGTGAAGGCCGACTCACCGGTGCCGCGCGCCTCCATCACGGTGCGCTCGAGCCCCTCACGGATGACGGCCAGGGTCTGGTCGCTGAGCTCCAGCGAACCGAACTCCTCCGGCTCGATGGCACGGATCAGCGTGCCGTCGGGAGCCCGGATCTCCGCGCCGAGGTGGGGGCGCATCAGCACGCCGTCGTTGGCGATCGCCTGGTAGGAGGCGGCGACCTGTAGGGGTGTGGCGATCACGTCGCCCTGCCCGATGGAGGTGTTGACCGCGTCGCCACCACGCCACGCGCCACCGAAGCGGCACAGATCGGTGAACAGCTCCTCCGCCCGGCTGCCGGCGGTCGCCGCCTCCGCCTGCTGGCAGTAGCTGTCGCGCCGTGCGAGCCAGTACTCCTCCCGCCACTGACGACCGGGGACCCGGCCCGCGATCTCGCCCGGGAGGTCGATGCCGGTGCGCTGGTTGAACCCGAAACGCTCGGCCACGTCGATCACGACCTCATCGGGCTCCTCGGCGTTCTCCTCGGCCAGCCACTGGTCGAAGGCGAGCTCGTAGAAGTAGGTGTCACAGGAGCGCATGAGGGCGTCGGAGAGGTCCATCATCCCCTCGTTCACCCCACGGTTCCAGTTCCGGAAGGTGTTGCCCCCCAGCTCGAAGGCGGGGGCGCACTCCACCTGCCCGCGGGGCGTGATGTGGCCGCCCTCGACCATCGCTGCGCCGGTCGCGGTCTTGAACACCGAGCCCGGCGGGTAGGTGCCGGCGATCACCCGGTTGACCAGCGGGTCCCCGCTGTCCTCCTCGATCAGGGACTCGAAGTACGCACGGCTCACCCCGCCGACGAACTCCCGAGGGTCGAAGCTCGGGTAGGACGCCATGGCCAGCACCGCCCCGGTGCGCGCGTCGAGGACCACCGCGGACCCGGCGGTGGACGGCAGCAGCTGGCCGTCATCACGTCGGATCGAGCGGCTGGCGATGATCCCGTCCTCCAGCAGCTGCTCCGTCGCCTGCTGGAGGTCGAGGTCCAGGGTGGTGACCAGGTCGTTGCCCTGGACGGGCTCACGATCGCGCTGGACGTCCAGCACGTCCCCCCGGGCGTTGACCACCAGCACCCGCTCGCCGGCGGTCCCGCGCAGGTCCGCCTCGTAGCTCTGCTCCAGACCCATCCGACCCACGAGATCACCCGCGCGGTAGTCCGCGAAGGCGGGGTCGAGGAGCTCCTCCTGTGAGACCTCGCCGATGTAGCCGACCAGGTGCGCAGCGAGGGTGTCCTGGGGGTACTGGCGCACCGGCAGGGTCTCGGGCACGACGCCGGGGAACAGCTCACGCTGTTCCTGCACGGTGAACACCACCTCGGGGGTGACGTCCACGGCGACCGGGACGGGACGGAAGGGGCTGCGCCGCTGGCTGCCGAGGCGCTCGATGACCTCCTCCTCGTCGATCTCCAGCAGCTCCGCCAGGCGCTCGATCACGCGCTCCGCCTCGGCGTTGACCGGCGCTCCGGTCGCGTCGAGGAGCACCTGCCGGTCCGCGGAGATCGCCAAGGCGGGGCGGTTGCGCACCAGCTCCTCGCCGTCCGCGGCCAGGATGGCGCCGCGAGGGGCCTCGGTGACCACGGTGCGCAGACGGTTGGAGTCCGCCAGCTCCACGTACCTGTCCCCGGCCAGCACCTGGAGGAACCACAACCGGGCGAACAGGGCCAGGAACAGGGTGATGACGAGCACGGCGAGGAAGGTCAGCCGCAGGACGGAGGAGGAGGACTCCGACGAAGGGAGGGCCATGACGTGGAGCCTCGGATCGAACCCGGTCGTGGCCGTCGACGGTACCACCCGCTGCTGCTGGTCTCGCCGGTCACTCCAGGCCGACGGTCCGGAGCGGGAAGGTCTCGCTGACCCTGCGGACGACCACCTGCAGCGCGGGGGCCAACAGGGTGTTGTACAGGCCCACGGCGATGGCGGCCTGCACCACCAGTGCGGGCGCGAGGCGTTCGTCGGCCAACAGCGAGGACACGATCCCGTAGGCGGCCGTGGCGAGCACCGACGCGCCCGCAGCCAGCAGCAGCGGTGCGGTCGCCGAGTTGGGCGCGAGGTAGGGCCGGGACCACCCCACCAGCGCTCCCGCGACGCCGTACAGCAGGACCCCGAGACCGACCGGTGCCGCACTGACCAGCAGATCGCCGACCAGACCGGCGCTGGCGCCGATGCGCACACCGGTCACGGGTCCGTCCCGCGTCGCGAACACCACCGTGAGCAGCAGCAGCAGGTCGGGACGGAAGCCGAACAGGGTCAGCGCGGGGAACAGTGCCGTCTCCAACACCACCGCGGCCAGCAGCAGGGCAGCCACCACGAGGGTGCGGGCGATCACGGAACCCCTACCGCGCCCGGCACGCCCGCGGCCCCCTCCTCGTCGTCGTCGCTGTCATCGTCATCCCCATCCGCATCCGCGGCGTCGTCCTCGGCACCGGGGACGGTGTCGGGATCGAGCAGGGGCGGGACGGGGGGCCGGGTGAAGTCGAGCCCCTCGGACCCCTCGAAGGGCGGGATCTCGTCGATGCCCGTGGAGAACACCACGACGACGTGGTGCAGCCGCGTGAAGTCCACGTACGGGTTGACCAGCACCTCTCTGGTCAACGGCGTCGCACCCTCCTCGATGGACGACACGGTGCCCAAGGGGATGCCGGGGGGGAAGACCCCGCCCCGGTAGCTGGAGGTGACGACCGCCTCGCCCTCCTCGATCTCCGCCTCCGGGTCGAGCAGGCGCAGCACCATCGGATCACCACCGCGCCCGTCGATCACACCGACCTCACCGGTCGATCCGGTACGGGCAGCGGCGGAGAAGCTCGGATCGATCGTCAGGAGGACGCGCGAGGCCGTCGGCGTGACCTGGATGACGCGGCCGATGAGGCCGTCGCCGTCCACCACCGGCATGCCACGCGCCAGCCCGTCGTCGCTGCCGACGTCGATGGTGATGGTCCACTCGAAGTTGGAGGGCGAGAGCGCGACCACGCGGGCAGCGACGGTCTCCAGCTCCGTGCGGTCGGCCATGTCGAGCAGCCCGCGCAGTTCGGCGTTCTCACGCTCGAGATCGTCGATGACCCGGCGACGTTCCTCCAGCGCCTCGACCCTCGCGCGCAGCGCCTGGTTCTCCGACCGGACGCCGAACAGGTCGCTGATCGCCCCGCCGGCGGCGGAGAAGGGGCTGAGCAGCGTGCCCACCCCGTCCTGCAGCGGACGTAGGACGGCGGTCGCGAGGTCACGGCCACGCTCGAGGACCCCGTCCTCGCCACCCCGGAAGTCCAGGGTGATCAGGGTGACGGCCGCGACGACGAGCAGTGCGAGCAGCACCCGGGTCTGTCGACGCTGGAACACCGCTCCCCCACCCCTGCTGGTCGCGACCGTGCTGCGACCCGCACGACCACCGCGGACGCGCGGTGTGGTTGGTCAGTGACGCGAGGAGGAGACCAGCACCTTCTTGAGGGCTTCGAACTCCTCGAGGCACTTCCCGGAACCGACCGCGACGGAGGACAGCGGGTTCTCCGTGGTGTGGATCGGCATGCCGGTCTCGTGCTTGAGGCGCTCGTCGAGGCCCTTGAGCAGGCCACCACCACCGGTGAGCACGATGCCCTTGTCCATGATGTCGGCGGCGAGCTCAGGCGGGGTCTTGTCCAGGGTGTTCTTCACCGCGTCGACGATCGCGTTGACGGGTTCCTCGATGGCGCGACGGATCTCATCGGCGGAGACGATGATCGTCTTCGGCAGACCGGAGACCAGGTCCCGGCCGCGGATCTCCGCGTGGGGTTCGTCGGGCAGCGGGAAGGCGCTGCCGATCGCCATCTTGATCTCCTCGGCGGTGCGCTCGCCGAGCATCAGCGAGTACTCCTTCTTGACGTAGCCGATGATCGAGTCATCGAGCTCGTCGCCGCCGATGCGGATGGACTGTGAGGTGACGATGCCCCCGAGCGAGATGACCGCCACCTCGGTGGTGCCACCGCCGATGTCGACGACCATGTTGCCGGCGGGCTCGTGGACGGGCAGGCCCGACCCGATCGCGGCGGCCATCGGCTCCTCGATGATGTAGGCGGCGCGGGCACCGGCCTGGATGGACGCCTCCTCCACCGCCCGCTGCTCCACCCCGGTGATGCCGGAGGGCACGCACACCACCACGCGGGGCTTCGCGAGGAAGCGGCGCTTGTGGACGGCCTGGATGAAGTAGCGCAGCATCTTCTCGGTCACGTCGAAGTCGGCGATGACGCCGTCCTTCAGGGGCCGGATCGCCATGATGTGACCGGGGGTGCGGCCGATCATGCGCTTGGCCTCGGAGCCGACGGAGAGGATGTGGCCGGTCTTGGTGTTGATCGCCACCACGGAGGGCTCGTTCAGCACGATGCCCCGTCCGCGGACGTACACCAGGGTGTTGGCCGTACCGAGGTCCACAGCCATGTCACGGCCGAGGAACTGCAGGGAGTTACCGATGTTCGCCGCCACAGGCTGACCTACCGCTGGAAGAGGGGGCGTCGAGGACGCGTGGACGTCGCGGGGCCGGGGGCGCCGCGCGGCGGAACGCGAGGCGCGCGGTCCGACACCCGCAGGCCGCAGGCTAACACCGACCCGCCGGACCCGCGCGGGGCTGTGCCACCACCGTACGTCCCCTGACCGCGGGGCCCCGGCCGTTGCCGCCACCTCACACCACGCCACGGCGAGCGAGGCTCACCCAGCGCGTTCCCCCGACCACCAGATGGTCGAGCACCTGGACACCGACCACCTCCCCCGCCCGCACCAGTCGGCGGGTCACCTGCTCGTCATCGCGGGAGGGTTCCGGATCGCCCGAGGGGTGGTTGTGCGCCAGGACCAGGGCGGCCGCGTTGCCGAGGAGGGCGTCGCGGAACACCTCACGCGGGGACATGAAGGTGTGGTCCAGGCTGCCGATGCTCACGGTGGCGGTCCTGCGCAGACGGTGTTTGGTGTCCAGCAGTGCCACGACGCACCGCTCCCGGTCCGCGCCGGTCAGCTGCGGCACCAGGACCGCCGCCGCTGCCTCCGGGCTGGTCACCTCGGTGCGCTCGCCGTCCGGGGAGGCGGGCCAACGATCGCTGCACGCCGGATGGGGGCAGCTCATAGGCAGCTCTGCGACCGCCACACCGTTGTCCGGTCCGGCGGTGAATGTCGCCGTGACGACGACGTCGCTGACGGTGTCCGGCCCGGCAGGGGCGGTGCCGGCCCGATCCACGGGGGCGTTGCGGCGGTGCTCGGAGCTGCAGGTGTCCACGGTCGTCCTCCGGCGGGCGTCGGGGACCAGCGTGCCGCCGGGACGCCCCCGGGATCGGACGCGTTGCTCAGCAGCTGTGGACAACCGGGCCGCGTGCCGCCACGCCGAGGCTCAGAACCGCCCGGGGAAGAACAGCTCCAGCTCCCGCTGTGCGGACGCGGCGGAGTCCGAACCGTGGACGATGTTCTCCCCGATGACGGTGGCGAGGTCACCGCGGATCGAACCCGGGGTGGCCTCGAGCGGGTTGGTCGCCCCCATGATGGCGCGCATCGCGGCGATGGCGTCCTCGCCCGCCACGCACATCGCGACCAGGGGCCCGGAGGTGATGAAGGTGACCAGCTCGCCGAAGAAGGGCTTGTCCGTGTGCTCGCCGTAGTGCTGCTCCGCGGTGGCGCGGTCCAGGGTGCGCAGCTCCAGGGCCTCGAGGGTGAGCCCCTTGCGCTCGATGCGGGCGATGACCTCGCCGATCAGGCCGCGGGCGACGCCGTCGGGCTTGACGAGGATCAGGGTGCGTTCGGTGGCCACGGTGGACTCCAGGTCGTTGCACGGTCAGTGGTGGGCAGCGGTACGGGCAGCGGGCTGCGGTCGGCCCAGGGGTGCCCGGAGGCGCAACGCTACTCCGGCCAGGCCTCGGCGTCCTGTGCGTCACCCAGCAGCTGCGTGGCGAGGTCCTCCTCCCCCAGCTCGTCGTCGGGGGTGAGCACGACCTCGTCGTCGAGGTGGTCGAGGACCGGCAGGTAGCGGCTGCGGGCGGCACCAACGGTGTGCAGCGAGCCCGCGACCAGGACCCCGTCCTCGGGTCCGGCAACGGCCGTGGCCAGGGCCAGGGCGCTGGCGATGTCGGTGGCGGCCTCCACGACCACCCCGGTCCCGGCCCAGACCGTCTCCGCCACCGACCGCATGCGGTCCAGGGGTGCGGCGCGGGGGGACGGCGCGCGGGTGACCACGACGTGCGACACCGCGTCCCGGAACGCGGAGAGGATGCCCTCCACGTCCTTGTCGTCGAGACAGGCGACCACCAGCACCAGCTCACCGAAGGCGAAGGCCTCCCCGACCGCTGCCACCGAAGCCCTGGCCCCGTGCGGGTTGTGCGCACCGTCGAGGAGCACCGTGGGCTCCCGATGCACGATCTCCAGGCGTCCCGGCACGTGGACGGCTTCGAGGCCGTGCCGCAGGACCTCGTCGTCCATGGCGTGGAAGGCCTCGCCGGTGAAGGCCGCGAAGGCCGCCAGGGCGAGGGCCGCGTTCTCCGCCTGGTGCGCGCCGAACAGGGGCAGCAGGACGTCGTCGAGCTCCCGCTCCCCCACCCGCAGGGTCAGCGACTGCCCGCCCACCGCGACCGCACGCTCCACCATCGCGAAGTCCACGCCGGCACGCCAGCGACGGGCACCGGCCGCGGCCACCGCGGCGTCGATCACCGGCTCCACATCCGCGCGCTGGGCCGCGGTGACCACCTCGGCACCGGCCTTGACGATCCCGACCTTCTCACCGGCGATGTCCGCGGCGGTCCGCCCGAGCTCGGGATGGTCAACATCGATGGGGGTGAGCACGGCCACCTCGCCGCGCACGAGGTTGGTGGCGTCCCAACGGCCGCCCATACCGACCTCGAAGATGCCGACGTCCACGGGCGCGTCGGCGAACCACCAGCCGGCCATCGCGGTCAGGACCTCGAAGTAGGTGAGCCGGTCGGCCTGGTCGCCCTCGGACGCCTCGGCCCGGGTGTCCAGCAGATCGGCGAGCGCAGCCACCTCCTCGTGGACCTCGGCGAACCGGCGGGCGGAGATCGGGTGCCCGGCCACGCTCATCCGCTCGCGGACGGTCTGGAGATGGGGCGAGGTGTAGGTGCCCGCGGCGATACCGGCGGCAGCGCACAGCGCGGCGACCATGCGGCTGGTCGACCCCTTGCCGTTGGTCCCGGTGACGTGCACCGACGGGTAGGCGCGCTGCGGGTCACCGAGCAGCGCGTTCAGCGCGGTGATGCGCTCGAGGTCGGGGACCATCCTGCCGGGCCCGCGCCCGACGAGGCGGTCGTAGGCGGCGTCGAAACGCCGGGCGATCTCGGCCTGTTCGGGGGTCAGGGACACGTCGCTCTCGCACGGGATGAGGGGTTGGCCAGGTGAGGTGCACCGCGGGCGCCGGGACGCTACCCGTGTCCGCGACCCGGCGGCCTCAGCCGCCCAGCAGCGCCCGGACCTCCGCGGCACCGGGGCAGGCCAGCGCCCGCTCGGCGAGGGCCTCGGCGTCGGTGCGGCACGTCTGGCGTACCGCCTGCTTGATGCGGGGCACGTCGCGGGGGGGCACCGACAGCTCCCGTACCCCGAGCCCGACCAGCAGCGCGGCCACCGACGGGTCGCTGGCGAGGTCCCCGCACACCGCCACCTCGGTGTCGCTCCCGGCTGCTGCGGTGCCGACCGCGCCGATCAACGCCAGCACCGCCGGATCGAGGTGGTCACCGAGCGCCGCGACGCCCGCGTTCCCCCGCTCGGCCGCGAGGGTGTACTGGGTGAGATCGTTGGTCCCGATCGACAGCGTGTCGACCTCCCCGACCAGGTGGCGGGCCTTCAGGGCGAGGGCCGGTATCTCCACCATCACCCCGAGGCGCAGCCGGTCGGGCACCGCGTGCCCCTGCGCAGCCAGCGTCGCGGTGACCTCGGCCACCACCTCCCGGACCGCCGTGATCTCCGCCACCGTCGCCACCATCGGCAGCATCAGCTCCACCGGGTGCGCGGCGGCGACCCGCACCGCCGCGCGCAGCTGGGTCCGGAGCAACTCCCCCTCGCTGAGCGACAGGCGGATACCGCGGGTGCCGAGGAAGGGGTTGTCCTCCTCGGGGAGCACCACGTAGTCGAGGGGCTTGTCCCCACCGACGTCCAGGGTGCGCAGCGTGACCGGGAGGCCCTCCACCGCGGTGCAGATCCGGGTGTAGGTGGCGACCTGCTCCTCCTCGTCAGGGGCGTCGGGACGGTCGAGGAAGAGGAACTCCGTGCGGAGCATGCCGATGCCGTCGGCACCCTCGCGGGCGGCGAGCTCCGCGTCCCGCGGCAGGCCGACGTTGGCCTTCACCTCCACGGCGACCCCGTCACGGGTGGTGACGTGCCCGCGGGCGCGCTCGCGCAGCACCGCGTGGACCTCCACGCGGTCCGCCACCTCGGCACGCACGGCGTCGGCGCGTTCGGGCGCGACGTCGGTCTCCACCCGGGCAGCGCCCCCGTCGACCACCACCTCGCTCCCGGCCTCGAGCTCAAGCACCCCGGCGCCGAGCGCCACCACGGCGGGGATGCCGAGCGCCCGGGCGATCAGCGCCGCGTGGGAGGTCGGCGCGCCGACGGCGGTGAGCACCGCCTGCACCCGGTCGGGGTCCAGGCGACCGGCCTCCGCGGGAGAGAGGTCCCGGGCGACGACCACGCCCTGCGGTGCGACCTCGGCGCGCTCGTGGTCCACCAGCACGGCCAGCACCTCACGCGCGACGGCGTCGAGGTCGGCGGCGCGGGCGACGAGGTAGGGATCCTCGAGGGCGGCGTAGTGGGACAGCGCGCCTTCGACGGCCGCGGCGAAGGCCGTCGCCGCGTCCACGCCGCGGGCGTCGATCTCCGCCTCGGCGGCGGCGAGCAGGTCGGGGTCGTCGAGCAGGAGCAGCTGGGTGCCGACCATGTCCGCCGCGGCACGGCCTGCCCGGCGGGCGAGCTCGTCGCGCGACCGGCGCAGGAGAGCGTGCACCGCCGCCACCGCTGCGGCGAGGCGCGCCCGCTCGGCGTCCGGATCGGCGGCGGCCGCCTCGACCTGCGCGAGCAGTTCCTCGCGGTCCGGCAACGCCGCGGCGCCCAGGGGGTGGACCGGCCCGATCGCCAGGCCAGGTGCCGCGGACAGCCCGCGCAGCACCCCCGGCTCCGTCGCGGTCCCGCCGTCGGCGGTGGGCGTGCCGGCCGCACCGTCGTCACCGGAGGCCGTCGCCGCCACGGCGTCCACGGGGTCGCCGAGGTTGTCCGCCACCAGCCGCTCGAGCCGCGCGAGGGCCGTGGCGGCGTCCGGGCCCGCGGCCCGGAACTGCAGCTCGCTGCCCTGCCGTGCGCCGAGGGTGATCAGGGCGTTCAGGCTACGGGCACGTGCCGGCCCCTTCCCCGCGGTCAGATCGGTGACGGTCACCTCGGCATCGAGACCGGCCAGGGCCTCGACGATGCGCGCCGCAGGGCGGGCGTGGAAGCCCAGCCGGTTCGGTACGCGTGCGTGGAACCGCTGCTCCGTGCCAGTGTCGGTGACCTCCCCGCCCCCGCCTGCGGTGGCGTCGGGGCCAGCCGACGCCACGTCCCCACCGCTCGGGGCCTGCGCAGCCACACCGAGATGGTCCGCCTTGGCGAGCAGCCCGTTGCGGGCCTCGGCGACGACCTCCTGGAGGCTGGCACCCGCGGCCGCCTGGACCGCGGCGGCGACGAGGCCCTCGACGATCGGTGCCTCGCACAGCGTGACCCGCTCCGCGGTCTCCGGGGGCAGCAGGTCGAGGGCCATCTCCGCCGACAGCACCGCCGAGCCGAGGTCCATCAGCACCAGCACCCCGGCAGCGTCGTCCACCTCCTCGATCGCCGCCATCACCTTCGTAGCGTCGGTACCGAGGGGGGCGTCAGCGTCGTCAACACCGCCGGCCAGGGCGAGTTGCAGCCCGTCCCCGGCCATCTCACGGGCGAGTTCGGCCGCGGCGGCGGCCAGCGCTGCGCTGTGGGAGACGAGCACGATGCCGACGGTCATGGAGGGCTCCGGGCGGGGCCGCGGGAGGGCGGTCACCCCGCGAAGGTCGGGCGGGAGACCCTTCCCGAACCGTGCCCCCGCGGGAGACGGCGGCGCGGTCCGGGAGGGTGAGCTCAGGCCGTCAGCGTCTGTGCTGCCGACCGCACGAGCAGCCACGAGGACGTGGCGCCCGGATCCTGGTGCCCGATGCTGCGCTCGCCGAGGTAGCTGGCGCGACCCTTGCGGGCGAGCATCGGGGTGGTGGCGTGCATGCCGTCCTCCGCCGCGGTGGTGCCGGCGGCCAGGGCGTCAGCCAGGCTGCCGCCCTCGTCCAGGCAGGACTCCATGGCCTCGACGGCCGGCAGGAGCGCGTCGAGCATGGTCTTGTCGCCGGGCTCCGCCTTCCCCCGGGACCGCACGGCGTCCACCGCCGCCCTGAGCGCCGCGACGGTGCCGGCGTCATCGAGCTCCGCGGTGGCGCCCCCGGCGGTCCCGAGGGCGAGGAAGAAGCTGCCGTACAGCGGTCCGGAGGTACCCCCGACGGCGGAGATCAGCTTCATGGCGATGGCGCGACCGAACCCGCTGACATCCGTCGGTTCGGTCGCCTCCAGCGCCTCGACGGCCGCGCGGCAGCCCCGGCGCATGTTGGTGCCGTGGTCGGCGTCACCGATGGCCGAGTCGAGCGTGGTGAGCTCCTCGGCATGCTCGGCGATCACCTCGGAGAACCGGTGGATCCAGGCCACCAGGTCCCCGACCGTCACGGTCGCCTCTGCCATCCTCAGGCCCCCCACCGCAGCGCGGGGGTCTCGACCGCGGCGTCCCAGTAGCCGGTCATCTCGTCGTCGAGCTTCAGCAGGGTCACCGACGCCCCCTGCATCTCCAGTGAGGTGATGTAGGGACCGACGAGGTTGCGGGCGACCTCGATGCCCTGGGCGGTGAGGAGCTTCTCCACCTCGCTGTAGAGGATGTAGAGCTCGATCAGCGGGGTCCCGCCCATGGAGTTGACGAACACCAACGCCTTCTCACCCGCCTCGTAGGGCAGGTCGGCGAGGATCGGGTCGACCAGCTGCTTGGCGACCTCCGCCGCGCTGGCCACGGGGCGGCGCTCGCGGCCCGGCTCCCCGTGGATGCCGATCCCGATCTCCATCTCGTCATCACCGAGCTCGAAGGTGGGCTTGCCGGCCGCCGGCACGATGCAGGACGTCAGCGCCATCCCCATGGAGCGGCCCTGGGCGTTGACGCGCTCGCAGAGCTCCGTGACCGTGGCGAGGTCCTTGCCAGCCTCCGCGGCGGCACCGCAGATCTTCTCCGCCAGCACGGTCGCCCCGACGCCGCGACGCCCCGCGGTGAAGCTCGAGTCCTGTACCGCGACGTCATCGTCGATCACCACGGCCGAGACCTCGATGCCGTCGGCCTGGGCCAGCTCCGCAGCCATCTCGAAGTTCAGCACGTCACCGGTGTAGTTCTTCACGATGTGGAGCACCCCGGCGCCGCCGTCGACGGCCTTGGTGGCCTCGAGCATCTGGTCGGGGGTGGGTGAGGTGAACACCTCACCGGGGCAGGCGGCGTCCAGCATGCCCCTGCCCACGAAACCCCCGTGCATCGGCTCGTGACCGGACCCGCCACCGGAGACGAGCCCGACCTTGCCCTGCACGGGCGCGTCCCCACGCACGATCACCTTCAGCTCGTGGTTGATCTGCAGTTGTGGGTGGGCCTTCTCCATGCCCTCCAGCGCCTCGGCGACGACGTCCTCGGCGGCGTTGATCAGCTTCTTCATCTGCTGCCCTCTCCCGCGGGCGTGCTGCCCGCTGCCATCCCAGCGCAGGAGGAGCGCCTCCCACGCCCGCGCCACGGCGGCGCGGTGTCGGCTGCCATGTCCGTGCCGCGCAGGACGCTTGGCACCGAACACATTTCGGCATCATCGAACGGTGACCATCGAAGCACCAGCCCACTAGGGTGTCAAGACCTCGACGGAGGCACGGACGTGGAGATCCCGAACGACACCTCCGGTTCCCCCCTGCCCGCGGGGCCCGCGGGGAACGAGCCCGTTGCTGCCCCCGCCAGCCACCTCGACCCGGGGATCGTCCACCGTTGGATCGCGGAGCTGGACCGCCGGCTCCGGGCCGCCGAGGCGCGTCTGACGGAGCTGGACGCCGCCATCGGCGACGCCGACCACGGCGCCAACATGACCCGGGGCGCCCGGTCGGCCCTGACCGCCATCGGCGAGCAGGAGGGTGCCAGCGCGTCACGGCTGATCAGCGCCGTGGGTTACGCCCTGTCCAGGTCCGTCGGCGGCGCAAGCGGACCGCTGTACGGCACCTGGTTCACCGCCCTCGGACGCAACCTGCCTGAGGAGGGGCCCGCTGCCGCCATCGACGTCGCGCGGGCGCTGGTCGCCGCCCTGGAAGCCGTGCAGCAGCTCGGCGCCGCCGAGGTGGGCGACAAGACCATGGTGGACGCCCTCTCGCCGGCCTCCCGGCGTGCGCTGGACGCCGCGGACTCCGGCGCGGACCTGGCCGGGGTCCTCCGGCTGGCGGTGGGCGCCGCCGAGGACGGCGCGGTGGCCACCGTGCCCCTGCGCGCCCGCCGCGGTCGTGCGAGCTACCTCGGTGCCCGCAGCGAGGGCCACCAGGATCCCGGCGCCACCTCCGCGGCCATCGTGCTCGACGCCCTGCGGACGGCGGCAGGAGCATGATCCAGTCCGTCGACCGCGCCATCGCGATCCTGATGGAGCTGCAGGGCGCCCGACGCCTCCGTCTCACGGAGCTGGCGCTGCGCCTCTCCCTGCCCAACTCCACCGTCCACGGGATCGTCGCGACCCTGGTCGCCCGGGGCCTGGTGGAGCAGGACGCCAGCGGACGCTACGCGCTAGGACCCGGGGTGCTGCGGCTGAGCAACGTCTACCTCGACTCCAACGAGCTCCGGCTGCGGTCCTTGAGCTGGACCGAGTCCCTGGCCGAACGCAGCGGGTGCGCGGTGCGCGTCGGGGTACCCCTCGGCGACGACATCGTGGTGATCCACCACGTGTTCCGCCCCGACGGCAGCCATCAGATGCGCGAGATCGGCATCGACATCCCGGCACACGGCACCGCGCTCGGCAAGGCGGTGCTCGCCTTCGACCCCCTGCGCGCGGAGGCGCTCCTCGACCGCGACGACCTCCCGAAGCTCACCGGACGCACCGTGGTGGACGGCGACGCGCTCGCCGCGCAGCTCACCGCGGTGCGCGAGGCTGGGCTCGCCACCGCCGCCGACGAGTCGATCCTCGGCGAGTCCGAGGTCGCGGCACCGATCTTCGACGCCCACGACGTGGCGATCGGTGCCGTGGGGGTGGTGACCACCACCTCCCAGGTCCCCACCGACCGGGGGCTGCTCGACGAGGTGCGACGTACCGCGGTGACGATCTCCCGGGAGATGGGCGCGGCGTCCTGGCCACCGCGCGCCCTGCTGGAGCGTGGCGTGTCGGGGTGAGCGTGGCCGTGTCACCGCTGAGCGCCCCCCTCTGACCGGACACGGGAGCGCGCCGGGCCGGCCGGGGCACTACCCCCTGAGCTGCTCCAGGGCCGCGATCCGCTCGTCGAGCAGGGCGACCGCGGTCACCGACCGGTCGCGCTTCTCACGCTCCTTCGCGACCACCTCGGCGGGAGCCCGGGAGGTGAACTGCTCGTTGGCGAGCTTGCCCTCCACCCGTGCGAGGTCGGCCCGGGCCTTCTCCGCCTCTCTTGCGAGGCGGTCGAGCTCCGCGTCCACGTCGATCAGCCCGGCGAGCTCCACCTGGGCCTGTCCGGCGCCGAACCGGATCGTCGAGGTGTTGCCACGCTCCTCGAGCGCCGAGGTGGCGGTGACCTCGGACAGCCCCGCCAGGGAGGCGATCAGCGCCGCCTGCTCGGCGATGAGCGGCTCCTCGTCGCTGGCGACCACCACCTCGAAGCGCTTCGAGGGCGCCACGCTGTTCTGGGAGCGGAAGCGGTTGGTCTCGGTGACCAGGTCCTGGAGCACGGCGAAGGCACGCTCGGCCTCCGGGTCCTGCCACTCCTGCGGCGCGTCCGGCCAGGGGGCGACCATCAGCGAGTCGCGTCCGCCGGCGGCGCCGGTGAGCTCCCGCCACAGGACCTCGGTCACGAAGGGCATCACCGGGTGCAGGAGCCGCAGCACATGTTCGAGGACGTGGCGGCCGACCCGACGCGCGGTCGCGGCCGCTGCCGTGTCCTGGCCGTAGAGGCGGAGCTTGACCGCCTCCACGTACCAGTCGGCCACCTCGTCCCAGACGAAGTGGTAGAGCGTCCGACACACGCTCGCCCAGTCGTAGGCCTCGTAGGCCGCATCGGCGGTGGTGTGGGCGGCGTGGAGCCGGGAGAGGATCCAGCGGTCCTCGAGGTCGAGCTCCTCCACCGGCGGCAGCGCTGCGAGGTCGGCACCGGGACGGCCCTCGCTCTCCTTGAGCCGTGCCAGGAGGAAGGAGCCCACGTTCCACAGCTTGTTGGCGAAGCGCTTGGTGCCCTCCACCCACTCCTCGGCAAGGGGCACGTCCGCACCGGGAGCGGCGGAACGCAGCAGGGCGAAACGGGTCGCGTCCGCGCCGTAGCGGTCCACGAGGTCGAGCGGGTCGATCACGTTGCCGAAGGACTTCGACATCTTCTTGCCGTGCTCGTCGCGCACCAGGCCGTGGTTGTGGACCACGTGGAAGGGCACCTCGCCGGTGAACCACAGGCTGATCATCAGCATCCGCGACACCCAGAAGGTGTTGATGTCGTAGCCGGTCACCAGCACCGAGGTCGGGAACCACGTCTCCAGCTCAGGGGTCTGCTCCGGCCAGCCGAACACGCTGAAGGGCCATAGCTGGGAGGAGAACCAGGTGTCGAGCACGTCCTCGTCCTGGGTCCAACCCTCCTCGTCGATGTCGTCGCGCGACACCCGGATCTCGCCCTCGGGCCCGTACCAGGCGGGGATGCGGTGCCCCCACCAGATCTGGCGGGAGATGCACCAGTCGTGGAGGTTGTCCAGCCACTCCAGGAAGGGCTTGGTGCGCGACTCGGGCACGAACACCGTCCGGCCGTCCCGCACCGCTGCGGCAGCGGCGTCGGCGAGCTGGCGCATCGCGACGAACCACTGCAGGGAGAGCCGCGGCTCGATCACCGTGGCGCACCGCGAGCAGTGCCCGACCGAGTGCTCGTGGGCGTCCACGCGCACCAGCAGGCCGGCCTCCTCGAGCGCCGCCTTCACGCTGTCCCGGGCCACGAGGCGGTCCTGGCCGGCGAAGCGCTGACCCACCACCGCGGTGAGCACGCCGGTGTCGTCCATGATGTCGATCAGTTCCAGGTCGTGGCGCTCGGCGATGGCGTGGTCGTTGGGGTCGTGCGCGGGGGTGATCTTCACCGCACCCGAGCCGAACCCGGGATCCACGTAGTCGTCAGCGACCACGGCGAAGGTGCGGTCCTGGAAGGGGTGGCGCACCGCGAGGCCGACGATCGCCGCGTAGCGCTCGTCGTCCGGATGGACGGCGATGGCGGTGTCCCCGAGCATCGTCTCCGCCCGGGTGGTCGCCACCTCGATGCCGACCTCGCCGTTGGGGGCACGGGTCAGTCCGGCGTCGTCGTCATCCACGGTCGCCAGCAGCTCCGCGGGCACGGCCTCCGGGTCCGCCAGGGGGTAGACGAAGCGGGCGAGCTCGCCGGGCTCATCCTCGTGCTCCACCTCGATGTCCGACAGGGCGGTGTGGCAGCGCACGCACCAGTTGATCAGGCGCTCACCGCGGTAGATGAGGCCCTGCTCGTAGAGCGCCACGAACACCTCGCGCACCGCCTCGGAGCGGGGGCCGTCGAAGGTGAACACCTCACGCTGCCAGTCAGCGCTGGCGCCGAGCTTCTCCAGCTGGGTGAGGATCTGACCGCCCGAGGTGGCCTTCCACTCCCAGACCCGCTCGAGGAAGGCCTCGCGCCCCAGCGCGTGCCGGTCGGTGCCCTCCTCGGCGAGCTGCTTCTCCACGACGTTCTGGGTGGCGATACCGGCGTGGTCGGTCCCGGGGATCCACACCGCGTTGGCGCCCTGCATGCGCTTGCGGCGGATGATCACGTCCTGGATCGTGTTGTCCAGGGCGTGGCCGACGTGCAGGGACCCGGTCACGTTCGGCGGCGGGATGACGATGGAGAAGGGCGCACCGTCATCATCCGGCTCGGCGTGGAACAGGCCGGCGTCACGCCAGTCCGCGTACAGATCGGCTTCGACCGCCGCGGGGTCGTAGGCCTTGGGCAGGTTCGGCATCGGGGCGTCCGTGGGGCGTTGGGGGCGGGAGCGGCGCGCGGGGCCGCGGCGGGTTCACCCGTCGGCGCGGCTCGTGCGCGCCCGGCCGCCGAGCGTAGCCACCGCGCACGCGCGCTCCCTCCCGCCGACCGGCCGCGGTCCTGCCCGCGCGCGCCCGCTCCGCGGGTGCAGCCGGCGGACTCCCGCCTACCCGGGAGCCTGCCGTCGGACTCCCGGCTCGCGGGCCTGCTATCGGACTCCCGCCCTGCTGGCCTCCCGTCGGACTCCCGCCTCCCCGGGAGCCGCAAGTTGTTCCCCGACGCAACTCAAGGCGGCCGATGCTGCTGGATCTGGGCCCGCTACGCCTGAGCGCGCCGGAAGTTGTTCTGGTGCACAACTTCCGGTTCCCAGGAGGCGGACGCGGGCGCAACCGGCGGACGCGGGCGCAACCGGCGGGCGCGGGCGCAGCCGGCGGGCGCGGGCGCAGCCGACGGGCGCGGGCGCAGCCGACGGGCGCGGGCGCGGGCTCAGCCGGAGTCCGCCGCCGGTAGTGGGGTGCCCTCCCACACCGGCGCCTGCCACTGCTGCTCGGCGTCGTGCCACACGCGGGGTTGGGTCGCGCCGTCCGCCGGGACCAGCAGGAGCCGACCGGCGCTGTCGAACATCGCCACCCACTGCCCGTCGGGGGAGATGCTGCCCTGGTGGACGCGGTAGTTCTCGTGGGCCTCCACCTCCCACAGCAGCGCGCCGGAGTCGGCCAACCGCACGGTCAGGGTCCCGTCAACGTGACGGACCCGCAGGTCGTCGGTGTGCCGCTCGTCGAGGCGGTGCCCGTTCGCCGGGCGGGTGCCGGTCACCTCCCCGGTGGCCGGGTCGAGCAGCTCGATCCGCTCCCGGGGCTCCCACACCCACAGGGCGATGCCCTCGTCGTCCCACGCGAGGACCTCGTCCCCCGAGAGGTCGCACGCCACCTCGGTGACGGTCCCGTCGGGAGCGAGGGTGTCCACGCAGGCGAACCCCTCCTGCCACCGGCTCCAGGTGACGCTGGCCGGTGGGGCGGGATCGGGTTGCTCGGCGAGGGTCGGCAGCTGCGGTGGACGGGCGACCCCGAAGACCAGCACCAGTGCGACGGCCACGGCGATGATCACGGCGGCGGCCACCAGCGCCAGGATGCTGCGTCGGGGGGCGCCGGTGTCAGGCGCGGCGACCTGCTGCGTCGAGGTGGTCATGATCCGCCCTCCCCGCCCGCGTGCTCGGGGCCGACCTCGCGACGGGCACGGCCCACCCCGACCGCCAGCAGGACGAGCAGCAGGCCGACCAGCAGCAGGCTGGCCGGGCCACCGATGCGGTCGCCGAAGAGCTCGAAGACCAGCTGGGGGCTGAAGGCGAACAGCCCGACGGCGCCGACGACGAGGTGGTGCAGGTGGTCACCGTGGACCGCGGAGGCGACCAGCAGCAGGGCGATCGCGACCCCGATGGCCAGGGTCACGGTGCGGGCGTCACCCCAGCCACCCACCTGCACACCGAGCAGCACCGCCAGGGCGCCGGTGGTCTCGCCGAGCACCCGCGGGCCCAGCCAGCCACCGCGGGACAGCACCACCCACGCCGCGCCGATCGCGGCGAAGGAGAGCCCGTACCAGCGCAGGTCCAGCTGGGGATCGAGGACCGACAGCGCCATCCCCGTCCCGAACAGCGCGGAGAACAGGGCGGCAAGCTGCAGCAGCCAGCCCCGCCGCCACAGCTGCAGGCCGAGGGCCAGCACGAACATCACCGCGCCGACGCTCGCGCCGCGGGTGTCCCAGTCCATGCCCATGACGTCACCGGTGAGCACGCTGGTGAACCAGCCCACCCCGGCCACACCGGCGGCGAACAGCACGTTGGTCAGCCGGTGCAGCGCCGGTGCCGTGGCCGACCTCAGCGCCGCACCGGCGCCGAACACCGCGGCGGTGACGACCCCGACCAGGGCGAGACGGCCGCCGACCAGCAGTTCACGCCACAGCTCACCGAGCAGCAGGCCGATGGCCCCGAGCGCCAGTGCCGCGCCGACGTAGCCGAGCCCCTCGGCCAGGCTCGTGGGGCCGACGGCACGGCGTTCGGCACGGGGCGGTCCGCTCGGCGGTGCCGGGGGGGCATCGCCGCTCGCGCCGCCGAACGCCGCACCGCCGGCCCCGCGGCCCGGGTCCGGCTCCCCACGCTCGTAGGCCATGATGCGCTGCGCCTGTTCGGGCGTGACCAGGCCCAACTCCACCCAGGTGTCGAGTCGATCGGTCATGGTCTCCACGGCGTCCCTCCCGGTGCGCGGCGGGCGGGCCCTGCCCCCGACGCGCTGCGGGGACGTGGCCTCTCCCACCACCGTGACAGCCCGCGGGCGACCGGACCACCCGGAGAACCCCCTACGACCTACCAGGGGGTCGGGTGACGCTGGCCGGGTCGGTGTTGGCGCCGCACACGATCACCCCGACCCGCTCGCCCGGCGCCGGGCGGTAGCGGCCCGCGGTCAACGCCGCCAGCGCCGTGGCACCTCCGGGCTCGGCCACCAGCCTCGCCGTGCCCCACAACCGTCGCTGGGCGTCGACCACCTCGGCGTCGCTGACGAGCAGCGAGCGCTCCAGCTGGCCGCGGGCGGCCCAGGCGTGGGCACCGATCCGCCGGGCACCGAGCGCCGAGGCCGCCGGACCGGACACGTCCACGTCCACGGGCCGGCCGGCTCCCAGGGCGGCGTGCAGCGTGGCCGTGCCCTCGGTCTCCACCGCCACGACCCGCACGCCGCCGTCACCGCCAGCCGTGGCCACGACGCCGCCGTCACCGCCACCGCCCGCCGCGACGACGCCGTCACCGCCGACCGCCGCCAGGGTCCCCGCCAGCAGCCCCCCACCGCCGACCGCCACCAGCACCGTGTCCAGATCGGGGACCTGGGCCAGCAGCTCGGCGGCCGCGGTGCCCTGCCCCGCGACCACCTGACGCTGGTCGTAGGCGTGGGCCAGCACGGCACCGCGCTCGTCACGCAGGCGCTCGGCCACCGCGAAGGCGTCGGCGTACACGCCCTCGACCACGAGCAGCTCCGCCCCCAGCGCCCGGATCGGAGCGAGCTTGGCCTCCGGCGAGGTGGCGGGCACCACCACGGTGGCCGGCAACCCGAGCCGGTCCGCGGCCCAGGCGATGGCGAGGCCGAAGTTGCCCCCGGAGGCCGCGATCACGCCGCACGCGCGCACCCGGTCGGACGTGGCCGGGTCGGTCAGCAGGGCGGTGGCACCGCGCACCTTGAACGAGCCGGTGGGTTGCAGCAGGTCGAGCTTGGCGACCACCGGCGCGAGCTGTCTCCCGGCGAGCCCGAGGTCCGCCGCGGCCAGCTCCAGCACCGGGGTCCGGCGCACGTGGTCGGCGAGCCGCGGCTGCACCGCCGCGACCTCGTCGCGCGACACGGCCACCACCTCGGCGTCGGGCGCTGCCACCTCGGCAGGCGACACCACCTCGGCGTCGGGCGCTGCCACCTCGGCGTGGGACGCCACCTCGGCGTCGCCGTCGTGCGGCCCTCCCGGGCCAGCGGCGCTGCTCAGGCCGAGCGCTCCCGGGGCTCGTCCGCGGCGCGCAGCGTCGAGTGGGGCACCAGGGTCGGGTTGGTCCGCTTGCGCACGGTGTCGGCATCGATCACGCACCGGCCGACGTCGTCGCGTGACGGCAGCTCGTACATGGTGGAGAGCAGGACCTCCTCCATGATCGCCCGCAAGCCCCGCGCGCCGGTCTCGCGCAGCACGGCGAGGTCCGCGATCTCCTCGAGCGCCTCGTCAGCGAACTCGAGCTCCACACCGTCGAACTCGAAGAAGCGCATGTACTGCTTGGTCAGCGCGTTCCGGGGCCGGGTCAGGATGTCGACCAGGGCCTGGCGGTCGAGCGGCTCCACGGAGGAGACGATGGGCAGGCGCCCGATGAACTCCGGTATCAGCCCGAAGCGCACGAGGTCCTCGGGCAGGACGTCACTGAGCAGTGCGGAGATGTCCTTCTCACGGCGGGCCTTGACGTCGGAGCCGAACCCGACACCCTGCTGCCCCTGGCGCTGCTCCACGATCTGCTCGAGACCGGCGAACGCCCCTCCGCACACGAACAGGATGTTGTTCGTGTCGATCTGGATGAACTCCTGGTGGGGGTGCTTGCGACCACCCTGCGGCGGCACGGAGGCGACGGTGCCCTCGAGGATCTTCAGCAGCGCCTGCTGGACCCCTTCTCCGGAGACGTCACGGGTGATGGAGGGGTTGTCGGACTTGCGGGCGATCTTGTCGACCTCGTCGATGTAGATGATGCCCGTCTCGGCCTTCTTGACGTCGAAGTCGGCGGCCTGGATCAGCTTGAGCAGGATGTTCTCGACGTCCTCGCCGACGTAGCCCGCCTCGGTGAGCGCGGTGGCGTCCGCGATGGCGAAGGGGACGTTGAGCAGCTTGGCGAGCGTCTGCGCGAGCAGGGTCTTCCCCGAGCCGGTGGGGCCGAGCAGCAGGATGTTCGACTTCTGCAGCTCGACGGCCTCCGCGTTGCCGGGACTGCGGTCGTCGACCTGGATGCGCTTGTAGTGGTTGTAGACCGCGACCGCGAGGGTCTTCTTCGCGGTCTCCTGGCCGACGACGTAGTCATCGAGGTAGCGGTAGATCTCCTTGGGCTTCGGCAGCTCGTCGAGCTCGAGCTCGGCCGGCTCCGAGAGTTCCTCCTCGATGATCTCGTTGCACAGATCGATGCACTCGTCGCAGATGTAGACGCCGGGACCGGCGATGAGCTTCTTGACCTGCTTCTGCGACTTGCCGCAGAACGAGCACTTCAGCAGGGCGTCACCCTCGCCGAACTTCGCCATCCTCGCGGTCCTTCGCTCGTCGCTGCCCGTCGCACGTCGATCAGCGGGGGAGCGTCGGTGCACTCGGGGACCGTGGCCCCCGGGGCCGCGTGGGCCTCCTCCGCATCCGGTGATGGTACGGCAACGCCGCGTGCCATGTCGGCACGCGGCGCGCACGCCCACCCGCTGCGGCGGGTCAGCCCTTCTTGGCCTTGCGGCTGGAGATGATCTCGTCGACCAGGCCGTACTCCTTGGCGGCGTTGGCGTCGAGGATGAAGTCGCGGTCGGTGTCCGCGTCGATCTGCTCGGCGGTCTTGCCGGTCTTCTCCCCGAGGATCTCGTTCAGCAGGTCGCGCATCCGCAGGATCTCCTGGGCCTGGATCTCGATGTCCACCGACTGGCCCTCCGCGCCACCGGACGGCTGGTGCAGCAGGACCCGGGAGTGGGGCAGCGCGAACCGCTTCCCGGGGGTGCCGGCCGCCAGGAGGACCGCCGCGGCGGAGGCCGCCTGGCCCATGCAGATGGTGGAGACGTCGTTGCCGATGAACTCCATCGTGTCGTAGATCGCGAACAGCGCGGTGATCGACCCGCCCGGGGAGTTGATGTAGAGGGCGATGTCCTTGTCCGGGTCCTCGGACTCGAGGTGCAGCAGCTGCGCCATCACGACGTTGGCGATCTCGTCGTTGACGGGCGTACCGAGGAAGATGATCCGCTGCTGGAGCAGACGGGAGTAGATGTCGAAGGCGCGCTCACCGCGGTTGGTCTGCTCGATCACCGTCGGGACGACGTAGTTGTCCGGAGACGGCAGGGCGAACCCGCCGGGGCTCATCGGGGCGTGTTCCACCACGGTTCCTTCACGTTGAGGGTGCTGGCGAGGGGGTTGGCTGGTCTTCGGGACCGGTCGGCGCAGCGTACCGCTGCACCTGATGCCGGAGCCGGGCCTTCGCCACGGCGGCGCAACCCGCGCACAGCCGTGGGTGTTCCGCCCGCTTACCAGCCGCGTCCGGCCGGGGACCATCGAGCACCCACCGCCTCGCGCATGGTCGGACACCGCCGTACCGTTCGTCCTCCACGATGTAGGAGCAACGGTGCGTCACACCTCACCGCACGCCGATCCACCCCGCACGACCCCCGTTCGACGCCGCCCCGGCCGGTCGCGTCGTGCCATCCTCGCGGCCACGGCGGGGGCCCTGCTGCTGGCTGCCTGCGCCGATGCCGAGGAGGACCCGCAGGCCGACGACCCGGGCGATCCCGACGGCGTGGAGGAGACCGAGGAGCTCGAGGGGCTCGAAGAGCTCGAGGAGCTCGAGGAGGAGCTCGAGGGGCTCGAAGGGCTCGACGAGGACCCCACGGCCGGCATGGAGGACCCGAACGAGCTGGTCGCTGACGGCCTCCTCGCCGCCAACGGCCTGATCGTGCCCGCGCCTGAGGGCTGGGACTTCGACCAGATGGCGTTCGCGCAGGGCATCACCGTCGCTGCTGCGCCGGAGGGCCTCTCACAGCTGGCCGCACAGGTGCTACTGCCCGACGCGCTGCCCGACGACATGGGCTTCGATGCGCTCCTGGACGACGCGAGAGCTTCCGTCGAGCAGGAGCCGGACGTCGATCAGGAGGTCGAGGTCACCGGCGCCGAGCGTGCGGTGGAGCTGCGCTACCTCGACCTCCCCTTCCAACAGGGCGAGATCGACACGCAGATCTCCGAGGTGTCGATCATCGCCGAGCGCGAGGACGGCGCCCTGGCGCTGTTCAACTACACCGCGGACGTCGACGACTTCGACGACGGGATCGCGGAGCAGCTGCTCGCCAGCGCCGGCTTCGATCCCGACTCGGAGCCGATCGAGCTCCCGACACCGCCGGCCCCGTGATCCAGACACCGCGTGGCGCGTGACACCCGACGTGCCACCGCGGGTCATGCGCTACGGCGTGCGTCCCTGAACGGCCCCGGACCGCAGCGTCCGGGGCCGCGACGGGTGCTCAGTCCCGACCGGGGACGATCAGCTCGCTCTCCCCACCATCGTCGTCCGGGCGGTCCTGCTGGCCGGGGACGATGATGCCCGGTGCGTCGTCTGCGTCGTCGGTTCGGGCCGCCTCGACATCGCCGTCATCCACCTCGGCCGGGGCGTTCGGGTCCTCGACGAGCCCGAGCTCGATCAGCTCCTCCTCGCTCGGGCCCCCGTCCACCTCGGCGGCGGCGACGATCGCATCGATGGTCTTGCGGCGCACGATGTCGCCGATCAGCGCCGGTAGGGACCCCTGCTCCTGGACGATGCGGGCGATCTCCTGCGGATCCACCCCGTTGGCCTCGGCGTGGCGGATGATCTCCGCATCGATGTCGGCGGGCTGGAGGTCCGGCTCGATCTCACGAGCGAGGGCGTCGAGGACCAGCTGGGCCTTCACCGAGCCCTCCGCCTGGCTGCGCACCTGCTCCTCGTAGCCGTCCGCGTCCATGCCCTGGGCCTCCAGCAGTTGCTGGGTGCTCATCCCGAACCGCTCGGCCTGATGCTGGAGGTCGTGGGTGCGGTTCTCCACCTCGGCATCGATCATCGCCGGCGGCAGCGGGAGCTCGACCCGGGCCAGGTAGGCCTCGAGGATCCGGCCACGCAGCTCGTGCTGGGCCTGCTCGACCCGGCGGCGCTGCAGTGAGTTGCGCAGATCGGTGCGCAGCTCCTCGATGGTGTCGAACTCCGACGCGGAGGTCGCGAAGTCGTCGTCGAGGTCCGGCAGCGTCTTCTCCCGCACGTCGGTGACCGAGATGTGGAAGGTGGCGGGCTCGCCGCCGTGGACCGGGTAGTCCTCGGGCAGCTCGTCCTCGTAGCTGAAGGTGTCCCCGGCCTGCTTGCCGAGCAGCTCCTCGTCCAGCTTCGGCGTGACACCGCCGGAACCGACCTCGTAGAGCGCGTCCTCGACGGTGGCGTCGTCCAGCGGCGTGCCGTCCACCTCGACCTCGAGGTTGAGGGTCACCAGGTCGCCGTCCCCGGCGGCACGCTCGACCTCGTCCACCTCGGCGAAGCGCTCCCGCATCGAGGTGAGCTGGTCGTCCACCTCGTCCTCGTCGACGTCCCACTCGGGGAAGGTGACGGAGATGCCGGTGTGGTCCGGCGGGTCGAAGGTGGGGCGGACCTGGATGGTCGCGGTGAACACGCACCCCTCGGCCTCGTCGAAGGTGTCGACCTCGACCTCCGGCTGCGCGACGGGGTCGAGCTCCTCGGCCTGCAAGGCTTCGCCGTAGTACTCGTTGAGGGCCTCCTCCATGGCGGTCTGGGCGATCACGCCCTGACCGAAGCGCTGCTCGAGGAGCTTGCGCGGCACCTTGCCCTTGCGGAAGCCGGGCAGGTCGACCTGCTTGGCGAGCTCACGGGCGGCGCGGTCCATGGCCTGCTTGACGCGCTTGGGCTCGACCTCGACGGTCAGCTTGACCTGGACAGGGTCGATCGTCTCTCGGGACGTCTTCACGGTGGGTGGGTCCTCGGTGCGTGGGCGGGTAAGGGTGTCGTGCGCGTCGACCTCGGGGCGCCGGGGGCGGGCGCTGCCCGTGGGGCAGGTCGCGCGCACGTCTCGGGCGCGGATGGTTCCAGCTACGGACCGCCCTGTCCATCCGGCACCCTGGCCGGCGGTCGGGACCGCCGGGCCCGCGGGGCGGTGCGCTCGCGCGTCTGCCGGGGTGGCGCAGGGATGGCCGCGGAGGTGGGGCGGGCGGCCGAGGTGTGCGTCCCCGCGGCGGGGTGGCCGCAGCCACCCCGCCATGGTGCTGGCTACGCTGCCGGCCGCCACGGGGTGTGGCGCAGCTTGGTTAGCGCACCTGCTTTGGGAGCAGGGGGCCGCCGGTTCGAATCCGGCCACCCCGACCATGACCGCCGGCGGCGACCCGACCACCCGGCGCGGGTCAGCGTTCGCCGCGGTTGCGCGCGTCCTCCTTGCGCGTGACCTGGCGGTTGACCTGGCGTCGCACGTCGTTGCGGACCTCCACCACCGCCTTGTCGAGATCCTGCTCCATCGAGGTGGCCACGATCTTCGGCAGCCCGGCGATCCAGCACGCCAGCACGGTGCGCTGGGAGTTGGTGTCGCGCTCGTTGACCGACAACTCCAGTTCGACCTGCTCCGGCTGCCACCGCTCGAGGCGGCGCTCGAGGTTGCCGAACACCAGGTCACGGAAGCGGTCGTACTCGTCGGGTCGGAACTCCGGGACGATCCGCAGCCGTTCCTTCATCGTGGTCATGCGTAGCTCCTGAGCGATGCGCGATCGACCGTCGATCGACATCGATCCGCGATCGACCGTCGATCGACGCCGGCCGGGGCATCCGGCCGGAACGGACCACGCTAGCCGCCGGCCGCGGCCGGGTCCTCGCTACGCTCGCAACCCCCGCGGGTGTAGCTCAATGGTAGAGCCCCTGCCTTCCAAGCAGGAGGTGCCGGTTCGATCCCGGTCACCCGCTCCACTCCCGTGGCGCCCGGCGCCGACCGACCGCGCGGCAGCGGGAGGGGCGCCACCCGGATGCCAGCTCGCCCCGCGCTGCACCGTCACGCAGCCCGACGACCGCAGGTCACCACGTGCGCAGGAGGCCGCAGATGCCGAGCGTGTTCACCAGGATCATCGAGGGGGAGCTCCCGGGCCGTTTCGTGTGGCGCGACGACGTGGTGGTGGCCTTCCTCTCCATCGGGCCGCTATCCCCGGGTCACACGCTGGTCGTGCCACGGGTCGAGGTGGACCACTGGCTCGACCTCGATGCGGCCACCTGGCAACGCGTCAGCGAGGTGACGCGCATCGTCGGCCAGGCGATCCAGGAGGCCTTCGATCCGCCCCGCGTGGGCACGGCGATCGCCGGCTTCGAGGTCCCGCACTGTCACGTCCACGTCGCCGCGTTGCGTGAGCTGGCCGACCTCGACTTCAGCCGGATCGACCGCGACCCGAACCCGGCGGCCCTCGATGCGGCCGCGCAGCGGCTGCGTGCGGCGCTCCGCACGCTCGGCCATGAGGAGCACGTCGGGTGAGCACGGGTCCGCCACCCCCGGCCGGTCCACCACCGGACCCGGCCCGGCCGCCCACAGGGACACCGCCACCGCCGACCCCGCGGGTCGGCGGACCAGGGGCATCCCCGCCGCCGGCCCCGGTCCCCGCGCCGGCGCCCACCGCCCCCGGATCCTGGAGTGGGAACGCCCCCACCCCCACCACCGGCAGTGACCGGGAGCCGATCCTGGACCTGCTGCGGGGCTTCGCGCTGCTCGGCATCCTGCTGGTCAACATCGAACTGATGCGGGGCCCCGCGCTGTTCGATGCCCTCGCCGGGATCCTGCCGGAGCCGGCGACCGGGGCCGATGAGGTGACCAGCTTCCTCGTGGGCTGGTTGGCCGCTGGCAAGTTCATCTCCAGCTTCTCGATCCTGTTCGGTATCGGGGCCGGACTGCTGGTCGCCAGGGCCCGGTCCCGCGGCACATCACCGCAACGGTTGCTCGCACGTCGCTACACCCTGCTGGCGGCGTTCGGGCTCGGCCACATGCTGCTGCTGTTCCCGGGCGACGTCCTGTTCGCCTACGCCGTCACCGGCTTCGTGCTGCTGCTGTTCGTCGATGTCCGGCCGCGCACGGCGTTGTGGTGGTCCGGGGGCATCGTGGCACTGCTCACCCTGGCGACGACGGCCCTGGTCGGGCTCGCCGCCGCGATGGAGGACCTCCTCCCCGACGCCGAGGTGGAGGATCCCTTCAGCGGCGCCATGGGCACCTTCTTCGACGGCCGACGCGAGGCCACCATCGCGGCCTACACCGACGGCAGCCTGGGCGAGATCCTGTCGGCGCGCGCCTTCGAGGCGCTGCTGGTGCAGAGCGGCACGCTGGTGACGGTGCCGTGGCTGCTCGCGCTGTTCCTGCTGGGCTACGCCGCCACCCGGGCCGGGGTGACCACCGATCTGGCCGGCCACCGACCCCTGCTGCGCCGTCTCGCCGCGGTCGGGCTACTGGTGGGCCTGCCAGCCAACCTGGTACTGGGCATGGTCGGACCCGTCGGCGCCGCCACCGGCACCACCGGAGAACTGGAGGTGACCTGGGTCGAACTGGCCGCCACACCGGTGCAGATGATCGGGGCACCACTGCTGGCGGTCGGCTACCTCGCCAGCCTCACGCTACTGGCGCTCCGGGTCGGTGCGTGGAAGCCGCTGGCCGCCGTCGGGCGGATGGCACTGACGGCCTACCTGACCCAGAGCCTGGTCACCACGGTGGTGTTCATCGGTGCCGGGACCTACGGCGCCTGGTCCGCCACGAGCGCGCTGATCGTGGTCGCCGGCACGTGGCTGCTCCTGCTCGCCGCCTGCCCGCTGTGGTTGCGGTGGTTCCGGTTCGGGCCCGCCGAGTGGCTGTGGCGGTCCTGGACCTACCGGGCCCGGCAACCCTTGCGCCGGTAGGCGTCGGCCGACGGACCCAGCGGCACGCCCGCTCCCGGTGGACTGGGGAAGATCCGGCCCGCATACGGCACCAGACTTCCCCAGTCCGTGGCGGCGGGCGACGCCACACCAGCGGGGACAACGTCGTACCGGCTGCGGACCGGGAACCCGACGGCAGCGCGCGGCCCGCACCGCAGGCCCGCGGCGCTGCGGGCCCGATGCCTCAGGCCCGCAGGGCCCGCAGGGCCCGCAGGGTCTGCTCGGCGATCTCGCGCTCCTCATCGGTGGCGACGACCAGCACCGCCACCTCGCTGTCGTCGGCGTGGACGGCGGCGACCCCACCGGGCGCCGTGGACGCCCGCACGCCGTCGTTGCGGGCCGGATCCAACCGCACCCCGAGCACCTCCAGGTCGGCACAGATCGCCGCGCGCAGGGTGTCGGAGTTCTCGCCCACCCCGGCCGTGAACACCACCGCGTCCAGCCGCCCGAGCACGGCGGCGTAGGCACCGAGGTACTTGCGGATCCGGTGCACGTACACGTCCAGGGCCAGCTGCGCGGCCGCGTCCCCAGCGGCGGCGCGGTCCTCGATCGTGCGCAGGTCGTTGTCACCGCACAGCCCGAGCAGCCCGCTCTCGCGGTTGAGCACCCGCTCGACCTCGTCGGGCGTCATACCGGCCTCACGGAGCAGGTGGAAGATCACGGCGGGATCCAGGTCACCGGAGCGGGTGCCCATCACCAGGCCCTCCAAGGGTGACAGCCCCATGGAGGTCTCGACGCTGCGCCCACCGTCCACGGCCGCGGCGGAGGCACCGTTGCCGAGGTGGAGGGTGACCAGCCTGCACTCCTCCTCCGCCCGGCCCAGCGCCGCGGCGGCCTGGCGGGCGACGTAGGCGTGGGAGGTCCCGTGGAAGCCGTAGCGGCGTACCCCCTGCTCGGTCAGCAGCTGCTCCGGCACGGCGTACCGGTAGGCGGCCGCCGGCAGGTTCGCGTGGAAGGCGGTGTCGAACACCGCGACGTTGGTCAGGTCCGGTCGGAGCTCGCGAGCCACCTCGATGCCCGTGAGGTTCGCCGGGTTGTGGAGCGGCGCGAGGGGGATCTGCGCCTGGATGCGGGCGATGACGGCGTCGTCGATCACCGTCGGGGCGGAGAACTCCTCGCCTCCGTGCACGACCCGGTGCCCGATCGCGCCGAGGTCGTCCGCGAGCCCGCTGCCCTCGAGCCGGTCGACGATCCAGCGGAAACCCGCAGCGTGGTCGGCGATCGCGATGCCGTCCTCGACGTCCTCGGTCGCCGTACCGTCGGCGGCGACCACGGTCTGGGCTGCCGTGGAGGTGGACTCCCCGATGCGTTCCACCAGGCCGCGGGCCAGCAGCACCAGGGCCCCGCCGCCGGTATCGGTACCGACGCTGGCGCCGTCACCGACCCCGTGAGGGCTGTCACCGCCGCGGCCGTCGTCGAACAGGCGGTACTTGATGGAGGAGCTACCGGAGTTGAGGACGAGCACCTGCATGCGGGACTCCTGGACGTCGAGGTGGCGGTGGCCCGGACCCGGGTGCGGTGAGGATGCGACGCTCACACCTGGGACTGGACCGCCGTGATGGTCACGGTGTTGACGATGTCGTCAACGGTGCACCCACGTGAGAGATCGTTGACCGGCTTGTTCAGCCCCTGCAGCACCGGTCCGATCGCCAGGGCGCCGGCGGAGCGCTGCACCGCCTTGTAGGTGTTGTTGCCGGTGTTGAGGTCGGGGAAGACGAACACCGTCGCCCGGCCCGCGACGCTGGAGCCCGGCAGCTTGGCGGCACCGACGCCGGCGTCCACCGCGGCGTCGTACTGGATCGGACCCTCGACCTCGAGGTCGGGTCGGCGTTCACGCACCAGCGCCGTGGCTTCGCGGACCCGGTCCACGGCCCGCCCCTTGCCCGACTCACCGGTGGAGTAGGACAGCATCGCCACCCGCGGCTCGACACCGAAGGCCTCCGCCGTCACCGCGGAGCTGATGGCGATGTCGGCGAGCCCCTCCGCGTCGGGCTCCGGGTTGATCGCGCAGTCGCCGTAGACCAGCACGCGGTCGGACATCGCCATCAGGAACACCGAGGACACAATGGAGACCCCCGGCTTGGTGCGGATGATCTCGAAGGCGGGCCGGATCGTGGCCTGGGTGGTGTGGGCGGCGCCGGAGACCATCCCGTCGGCCAGGCCGCGGTGCACCATCATCGTCCCGAAGTAGTTGACGTCGAGCATCGACTCCAGGGCGAAGTCCATGGTCACGCCCTTGTGGGCACGGATCCGGGCGTACTCCGTGGCGAACTCCTCCAGCAGGTCGGACTCCGCCGGGTCGATCAGCTCCAACCCCTCGAGGTCGACCCCGGCGGCATCCGCCCGGCTCTGCACCACCTCGGCGTCGCCGAGCAGCACCAGATCCACAACGTTGCGTCGGCGGAGCAGTTCGGAGGCCCGCAGGATCCGTTCGTCCTCACCCTCGGGGAGCACGATCCGCTTGCGGTCGCTGCGGGCACGCTGCAGCAGCTCGTACTCGAACATCAGCGGGGTGACGCGCTCGGTACGGGACACCTCGATGCGGTCGGCCAGCACCGTGGTGTCGATGTGGTCCTCGAAGGCCGCCAGGGCCGCTTCCAGCTTGCGCGCGTTGCCCGGCCTGAGCACCGCCGGCACGGCGGCGACACGCCGGGCCGTGGTGTAGGTGTCGGTGGAGACCGACAGCAGCGGCAGGTTGATCTCACCGAGACCGTCGAGCAGCTTCTCGACGTTGGCGTGCAGGGGGAAGCCACCCGTGAGCATCAGCGCGGCGATGTTGGGGTAGGTGCTGGCCATGCGGGCGAGCAGCGCACCGACGAGCACGTCCGGGCGGTCACCGGGCGTGATGAGCAGCGCCCCCTCCTCGTAGTGGTCGAGGACGTTGGGCAGGCTCATCGCCGCGATCTTGATCTCGTCCACCTCGCGGTCGAGGTCGCTGACGCTGCCGGCCAGCTGATCGGCATCCAGCTCGTCCACGATCTCGCGCACCGTGGGCATGGCGAGCATCGGCACCTCGGGGACCAGCCAGACCGGTTCCGGCGCGTCCGCTGCCTCGACGGTGGCACGCACCTCGTCGATGGCCCGTGGGTCGACGCGGTTGACCACCACCGCGGCGATGGTGCACCCCTCGGCGATCAGGGACTCGCGGGCGATGCTGAGCGCGTCGAGCACCTCGCCGGGGACGCGTTCAGCGCCGTTGACCACGACCAGCACCGGGGCACCGAGGTGGTTGGCGATCTGCGCGTTGACGTCGAACTCCAGCGACGCCGCAGCACCCGTGTAGTCCGAGCCGTCGTAGAGCACGAAGGGGAAGCGCTCCTCCATCGACTGGGCGGCGTCGAGGATCTCCTTGAACACCTCGTCGCCGCGCCCCTCGCCGAACAGCTCCGCGACCTGGTCGGAGCCGAGGATCGCCATCTCCTGCGGGGTCAGGTCCAGCTGGAACCGGCGGCGCATCAGCTCGCTGCGCGGATCCGGTTCCTTGCTGGAGGGCACCACCGGGCGCAGGTAGCCCACATCGCCGAGCTTGCGGGTCAGCAGCTCCATCACCCCGAGCGTCACGATCGAACGACCGGACCGCGGCTCCAGGGAGGCGAGGTAGAGACGGTTTGCCACGGGGGGACCTCGTTCAGGCGGGGACGTCGGGGCCCGGGACCCGTCATCGAGCGCAGCCGGCGACGTGGGCACGGGTGGGTGGTGCTGGACCCGAGTCAAGCAGCCGTCGTCCCTGGGTGCGGAGGGACTACCGTCCGCCTTCCAGGGTCGAAAGGTCGGGTCATCAACGGTGTGCGGGCCAGGGTCCCGGTCCCGCAACGCTCCCCACTGCTGGCGCTGAGCCGGCGGGTCGCCGTGGCGCTCGGGCTGCTGGTGGTCGTCGCCCTCACGGTGCTGGCCACCCGTGGGGGCTACATCGACGAGACGGGCCGGACCATCGGGCTGCTCGACGCCCTGTACTACGCCTCGGTGACGGTCACCACGACCGGCTACGGCGACATCACGCCGGTGACGACCCAGGCCCGGCTCGCCGCACTGCTGATCATCACCCCGGCACGGGTGGCCTTCCTGCTGGTGGTGGTGGGCACCACCGTCGAGCTGCTGACCGATCGCTGGCGCGAGAAGCTGCGACACGAGCGATGGAGACGACGGGTGAAGGACCACCACGTGATCTGCGGCTACGGGGTCAAGGGCCGCTCGGCGGCGAGGTCGCTGGAGGGCGACGGGCTCGACGGTGGCGACATCGTGATCGTCGAGAGCGACCCGAAGGTCGCGGAGGCCGCCTCGGCCGACGGCTACACCGTGGTCCCGGGCGACGCGACCCGCTCACACACGCTGCTGCAGGCCCAGCTCGAGCGGTGCCGGGCGGTGATCGTGGCCCCCGAACGCGACGACACGGCCGTGCTGATCACGCTCACGGCCCGTGAGCTGGCCCCCGACGCCACCATCGTCGCCTCCGTCCGGGAACGGGAGAACGCGCACCTGCTGCGCCAGAGCGGAGCGGACGCGGTGATCACCACCGCGGAGACCTCCGGGCGGCTGCTCGGCGTGACCAGCCGCAACCCCAACGTCGCGGCGGTGGTGACCGACCTGTTGCAGACCTCCCAGGGACTGGCGATCGAGGAGCGCGAGGTGCTCCCCGACGAGATCGGCCGGCCCGTCAGCGAGGCGCACGGCCTGGTCCTGGCCGTGGTGCGTCGCGGCACCCTGCTGCGGTACGACAACGCCGCACTGGACGAGCTCCGGCACGGCGACCTGCTGCTCGGCCTGCCGGAGCGGCGCCGGTAGCAGGAGCAGCGCGCAGGGGGCGGCAGGTGTCAGCGGCCACCCACGTCGGCTCGGTCCTCGGCCCGTCGATGGGGCGCACCGTCCTCTACCGTCCCCACGCCGCCGGACGCGGCGGCGGCGCGTTCACCTGCACGTCCCACCCCAGCCGGACCGGCCGCCGGGACGTCCCCGTCGGGGATATCCCGCTCGACACGGTGCAGCAGCGACGTGATCACGATGCGGACGAGGTTGCCGACCAGCAGTACCACGACCACCACCATCACCGCCCGCGCAGCGGCCTGCTGGGGCGTCAGAGCGGAGGTCAACAGCATCGCGGCGATCGGAGCCAGCGCCAGCAGGCCGACGACCGCGGTGATCCGGCGAAGGGGTCCCGGGCTCATGGCTGCTCCACGAGTTCGCGCACTGCCAGCGCGATGTCCAGCGGGCGGGCCCGACGCAGCTGCCCGCCCTGGGGGCCGTAGCCGAGCACCAGGCCCAGCTCCGTGGCGCACCGCAGCGCGTCGGGGAGGTCCTCGGTACGCACCCAGGACACGGCGAGAGGTTCATCGGTGAGCTCCGCGCGCCACGTCCGGCCGCCGATGACCAGGTGCCGCCAGCGGTTGGCGCCGAGGGCGTCGAGCCAGGTGCGGCTGCGCGCGACCGGCAGGTCCACCACCTCGGCAAGGGTCGGGGCGTCGGGCCCGACCAGGACCGCGGGGCCACTCGGCAGAGGGCGGCAGATCGGCCGGAGGGCGTCGGTGAGTGCGGCGACCCAGCTGAGATCGTCGTCAGGGTCGGTGACCTCGAGGTCGTGGACGAGGCTCGCCGGGAGCCCGAGGTGCAGCAGCCGGGTGGTGGACCAGGCCGGCCCGTCCCCGGTGGTGGTCTCCCCGGCGGCGTCCACGGCAGCGCCGTTGCTCGCATCGGGCCCCTGGCCCGCCGTGCGCGGTGTGGAGCTCGCACACGGGGTTGGCGCCGCACGCGTGGCAGCGGCTGGTGCGCCCTTCGGTGCGACGCCGGCAGGAGCGGCCGCGGGAGCCGTCACGGTGGGCGCGGGTTCGGCGATCCCGCCGTACACCGACCAGGGCTGCCGGCTGCCCGGCCAGCGCATCGGCGCGACCTCGGAGGGGGCGTTGTCGGCCACCACGTCGGCGGGCACGGCGCCATCCGGAGCCGGAGCAGCCTCGGCGGGGACGGTGGGCCCCTGACCCACGTCGCGGGGCCACGTCCGGTCCACCTCTCCAGGTGCCTTCTCCCCCGATCGATGGGCGAGTTGGCTGCGCAGGAACGTCCCGAAGTCCACCGCGTCGTCCACGCGCGACGCGGCCGCAGCCGCGTGGCCAGCTTCCCCGTCACGGCGCCCGGCCGCCGCGTGGCCGGCCTCATCGTCCCCGAGCAGGCGGTCCACCGGCGTTGCGGGGGCCGTCGGCTGGCCGATGGTGCCGCTCAGCTCGGCCACCAGCGCCACCGCCCTGGCCGTGACGTCATCGTGGGCATCACCCTGGCTCGGCGGTGGGGAGACCGTGGTCGCCGGGGCACCCGTCGCGGCCTGACCGGTGGAAGCGGCCCCGTTCGGTGCGGTGGCCGCGTCATCCGCCGCGACGTGCAACTGCACGTGCTCCTTGGCGAAGAACCCGCCGATGCCACCCCGCAGGACCCGGCGGGCCTCGACGATGGTGGCGCCGGCACCGAAGCGGCCGTGCACCTCGGCGATGGCGGCCTCGGCGGTGGCGGCCTCGACCACGGCGCTGGCACCGGCGACCGGACCAGCGTCGTCAGCGTCGCCCGCGGTGCCCTCCGGCGACCCGCTGGCGGTGCCACCCGCCACGGCGGCAGCAGCCGCGCGTCCCGGGTCACCGATCAGATGCCCCCCGCCGGCGTCGGTACCCGACGGCGGCGCATCGTCAGCGGTCGCGGTCTCAGGCTTCGACAGCAGTCTGCGCATCGACGGCTCCGATCACGTTGAGGTTGAGGTGGCCGGGGAGCTCGTTGTAGGCGAGCACCGGCAGGTCGAGTCCGGCCGCGAGCAGCGCGCGGCGCAGGGGGCGGCGCAGCAGCTGACCGACGACCACGGCGGTGGGGAGCCCACCAGCGCTGTCGGCGAGCTGCGCGGTCTGGGCGAGCAGCGGCGCGAGCCGCTCCGGTTCGAGCGACAGCTGGAGCGTCCCGTCGAGGTCACGGACCCGCTCGTGGAGCTCACCTTCGAGCTCCGGTGCGATCGTGATCACCGAGAGGTCCCCACGCGGCGCCAGGCGCGAGACGATCGCTGCCCCGACCGCGACCCGGGCGGCGGAGACCAGCTGCTCGACGTTGCGGCTCTCACGGGCCCGGTTGGCGACCGCTTCGACGATGCGGGCGAGGTCACGGATCGGGACCCGCTCGGCCAACAGCTGGCGCAGGACGTCGTGCAGCAGCGCCATCGGCAGGGTCTCCGTGCCGACCTCGTCGGCCAGCAGCGGCTCGTCCATGCGCAGCGACTCCACGAGCTGCTGCACCTGCTGGCGGGTGAGCAGGTCGTCGGCGTGGTCACGGACCACCTCGGCGAGGTGGGTGACCACCACCGCGGAGCGGTCGACGACGGTGGCACCCGTGGCGGTGACCCGGCTGCGCGCCTCGTGGGGCACCCAGTAGGCCTTGAGGCCGAACACCGGCTCGATGGTCTCCTCGCCGGGGACGCCACCCAGGTCGGCGTCGTCGCCGGCGGGCAGCGCCAGGACGCGGTCGCGGGGCGCGGTGCCCCGTGCCACCTCGACGCCGTGGACGAGGACACGGTAGGTCGCCGGCTCGAGCATCACGTCGTCGCTGGTACGCACGAAGGGCATGACCACGCCCAGCTCGTCGGCGATCTGGCGGCGCAGGGCCTTGACGCGCTGGAGGAGGTCGCCGCCGGCCTCGACGTCGGTGAGATCGAGCACGTCGTAGGCGAGGTGCAGCTCGAGCGGTTCGACCCGCATCCGGTCGATGAGGGCCCGGGGGTCGTCGGGGTCGGGCTCGACGGCCTGCTCCTCGGCGGCACGTTCCTCGACCTGTTCGACCTGCTGGGCAGCAGCGGTGCGGGCGGCGGCGAACAGCAGGCCCCCGACCAGGAAGGCGAAGGGGATCTTCGGCAGCCCGGGCATCAGCCCGATGGTGCCGAGCACCAGCGCGGCGATCCGAAGCGCCCGGGGCTCGTTGAACAGCTGCCGCCCGACCACCGGACCGAGGTCGTCGTCATCGTCGACCCGGGACACCAACAGACCCGTGGCGGTGGAGATCATCAGCGCCGGGATCTGGGACACCAACCCGTCGCCGACGGTCAGCAGGGAGTAGGTCGCGGCGGCGTCGGTTGCGGCCATCCCCTGGATCGTGATGCCGATGATGAGGCCACCGACGAGGTTGATGGCCACGATCACGATGCCGGCGATCGCGTCCCCCTTCACGAACTTCGAGGCACCGTCCATCGCGCCGTAGAAGTCCGACTCCCGGGCGATGCGCGTACGGCGCTCCTTGGCCTCCTTCTCGTCGATCTGCCCGGCGGCGAGGTCGGCGTCGATCGCCATCTGCTTGCCGGGCATCGCGTCGAGGGCGAACCGCGCCCCCACCTCGGCGACGCGGCCCGCCCCGGCGGTGATGACCGCGAACTGGATCACGACCAGGATCAGGAACACCACGAGACCGACGACCACGGACCCACCGACCACGAACTGCCCGAAGGTCTCGATCACCCGGCCGGCGTAGCCGTCCAGCAGGATCAGCCGGGTGGAGGAGACGTTCAGCGCGAGCCGCATCAGGGTGGTGATCAGGATCAGCGACGGGAAGGTCGACAGGTCCAGGGTGTCGCGCAGGGTCAGCACCGCCAGCAGGATCACGAGGGCGAAGGCCAGGTTGGTGGCCAGCAGCATGTCGAGCAGCTGCGGCGGCATCGGTACGACCATGGCCACCACCGCCCCGACCAGTACGACGGGAACGGCGGTGCGGGTCAGCATCGTGCCGGCGGGCCTGCGGATGCTCGGGGCGCTCATACGGCGCCTCCCAGGCGGACGGTTCGGCGGCCTGGGGCGTTGCGCTCGGGCAGGCGGCTGCCGGGTGCACGACCGGTGCGTCGGTAGGCGGCAGCCAGGACCACGGCGACCGCCTGGTAGAGCTCCACGGGGACGTGCTGGCCGACCTTGCACTGGCTGAACAGCGCCCGGGCCAGGGGCACATCGGTGGTGACCGGCACGCCGTTGCGACGGGCGATGTCCTTGATCCGCGTGGCGAGGTGGTCCGCACCCTTGGCGATCACCCGCGGCGCCCCTTCGCTGGGGTCGTAGCGCAGGGCGACGACCAGGTGGGTGGGGTTCGCGACCACCGCGTCGGCGGTGGCGACGTCGTTGAGCATGCGGTTGCGGGTGAACTCCGAGGCGCGCTGCTTGCGGGCGGCCTTCTGGTAGGGATCACCCTCGCTGTCGCGGAACTCCCGCTTGATGTCCCTGCGGGACATCATCATCTGCTTCTCGTTCTTCTGCTTCTGGAAGGTGAAGTCGAGGGCGGCGATGAGCAGGGCAAGGATTGCGGCCCGGACGATGATCCCGCCGTAGGCACCGGTGAGCCGATCGATGGCGCCGGCCAGGGTGCGGTCGTTCTGGATGTGCTCCCGCCACGCGGAGATGGTGGGCCACACGACGCCGAACACCGCACCGAGCTTGAGGATGGTCCGGGTCAGCTCCCAGGCCATCATCTTCGGCTTGAACTTCTCCAGGCCCTTCTTCAGCGACAGATGCTTGGCCTTCGGCTTGGCCAGCTTGGCGTTGAACTTCCCCCCGACCTGCGCGACCCCGGCGGCAGTGCCGGTCACGGCGGCGGCGGCCAGGAACGGTCCGGCCAGGACGAAGAACAGCGTGAAGGCACGCATGGGGATGGCCCCCATCGCCCCGTCAGCGCCGGCGGTGGCGTAGATCTGGCGTACCTCGGCCATGGCGTGATCGATCATCCACCCGCCGCCGATGGCCATCACCCCCACCAACGCGAGGAAGGACCCCGCGACAGCCACCTCCTGACTGCGGGGGACCTGGCCCTCGTCGCGCGCCTTCTTCCGACGCTGCGGCGTGGCTTTCTCGGTCCTGCCGTCCTTCGCCACTCAACCACCACGGATCGTCGCACCTGCGCCGTCCGTGGGCTGGGAGGATCGTGCGGTTCCGTCCACACACGCTGCCCATCGGCCGCGCGCGCGGTCGCTCAAGCACTCACGGCGGCCCGCCGTCACGGACCCGGTCCGCCGTCACGGACCCGGCCCGCCGTCACGGACCGCCGGGGCCAACCGGCGCCAACGAGCTGTTGCTCCACGGCGTTCCCCCGAGGTGTACGGGACAACGTCGCGGACCAACGTCGCGGACCAACACCGCGGACCAACACCGCGGACCAAGCGGACCAACACCGCGGCGTGACCACGCCGCGACCCTCAGCCGTCGCCCGCGGTCAACCCGCGCAGCACGGTCTGCACATCCCGACCGAACCCGTTCTGGATCTGATCCATCAGCTCCGGGAACAGCACCCACGCGCTGCCGACCACGGTGATGGCGGTCAGCAGCTTGGCGGGCAGACCGAGGAGGAAGACGTTGGCCTGGGGCGCGAACCGGGCGGCCAGACCGAGGGCCAGTTCCAGCATCAGCATCACCCCCATGATCGGCAGGGCCAGCTCCACCCCGGCACGCACCACCCGCGCCACCTGTGCGATGGCGAACTCCCCAAGGCCTCCGACCGGTGCCAGGGTGGCCGTGAGCGGGATCACCTCGACGGAGGCGAACAGGGCTGTGACCACCAGACCGAGCCCGCCGATCACCACGAACAGCGTCATACCGACGAGGTTGAACATCCGGGTCCACACCCCACCGGACTGGCCCATCAACGGGTCGAACACCTGCGACACCATCAACCCGGAGATCAGGTCCAGGATCCCGCCAGCCACGGCGAAGATGTGCAGCACGAGCCCGACCAGCCAGCCCATGGCCGCCCCGACGGCGAGGTTGATGGCTGCTGCGGCCACCAGGTCACCGATCTCCAGCAACGCCGGGACGGGCCGGGCGAGCGCCAAGCCGACCGCGAAGGCGAAGGCCAGCCGGGCCGTTGGTGGCATGGTGCGCCCCAGCAGCGGGAACAGCAGGATGAAGGCCCCCACACGCGTGACCGCCAGCACCGCACCTGTCACCCAGCTCGGATCGATGGCCAGCGCGGAGATGCCGGGGACGTCCACGCCTCAGCCGCCGATGATGAAGGTGGGGATGCTGGACCACAGCCGCTCGGTGAAGGCGATGACCTGGCGGAGCATCCAGTTGCCACCGATGACGAACACCAGGGCGATGCCGACGACCTTCGGCACGAAGCTCAGGGTCATCTCCTGGATCTGGGTGACGGTCTGCAGCAAGGAGACGAACACCCCGACGGCCAGCGCCACGATCAGCAGCGGGCCGGCGAGCTGACCGGCGACCAGCATCGCCTCGGTGATGATGTCGATGACCTGGGCATCACTCATGTGCTCATCCGATCACCGAGCCGACCAGTGACCGCGACAGCAGGCTCCAGCCGTCCACGAGCACGAACAGCAGCAGCTTCAGCGGCAGGGAGACGAAGATCGGTGGGAGCATCACCATGCCGAGCGACATCAGCACCGCCGCGACCACCAGGTCGATGATCAGGAAGGGCACGAACACCATGAACCCGATGGTGAAGGCGGTGCGCAGCTCGGAGATCACGAAGGCGGGGATGAGCGCGGTGGGACCGATGTCGGCGGCCGTCTCCGGCGCGTCGGCGCCCTGCAGCTCAAGGAACATCCGCAGGTCGTCCTCCTCGGTCTGGGCGAGCATGAACTCGCGCATCGGCTCGTAGCCGAGCTCGGCGGCCTCGAGGGCGTCCACCTCGCCGGCCAGCAGCGGTTGGACCGCGACCTCGTTGAGCTGCGTGAAGGTGCCCTGCATGGAGAACAGGCTGAGGAACAGCGCCAGGCCGATCAGCACCTGCGCCGGCGGGACCGCCTGGAGGCCGAGACCCTGACGGGCGAGGCCGAGGACCACCACGAACCGGGTGAAGGTGGTCATCAGCAGCAGGACCATCGGGGCGACGGCCGCGACGGTGAGCAGCAGCACCGTGGTGACCGTACGGGACAGCCCGGGGTCGTCCTCTATGCTGATGGTCACACCGGGAGCCGGCTCGACGTCGGGCGCCGTCGGCGGGTTCGGCGCGGTGGGCACCTCCGGTGGCAGGACGTCCGGGACGGGTTGGGCCAGGGCCTCACCGGCACCGACGCTCGCGCCGACCGCCATGAGGGCAGCGAGGAGCAGGACGAGCGCGGTAAGCCGTGCGCGCGTCGAGCTAGCGGCGGAGCGGGACATGGAAGGGCCTCCCCTGGGTGGGGGTGCGGACCGTCATCGCGCGCAGACGGTCGACGAGGCCGATCCTTGGCCCTGCGGTGGTCGTAGCCGGGGCGGCACCGGCGACGAGCGCGTCCAGCGCATCACCGTCCAGCGGGGTCCCGACCGGGATGCCGCCGACCGCGTCCATGCGGCCGAGCAGCGGGGGCGTACCGACGACGGTGCCGCCGGTGAGGGTCGTACCTGACAGGGTGCTGCTCGCAGCGCCAGCACCACCCGGGGTCGCGCCGGACAGCGCGACGCCGAGGTCGAGGTCCCCGGCGGTGGTGGTCGTGCTGCGGTCATGGCGACCGGGTGCGCCGCCGAAGCCGCTGGCAGCGCCGGACGTCTCGAGGTCGGCGACGCCGGTGACGTCCGCGATCAGGTGCACGCCCTGGTCACCTGCACCGACGAGCAGGCGTCGCTCACCGACGCCGACCACGGCGACCACGGCGCTGCGCGACAGGGCGGTCCTCGACACCACCCGGAGCCCGTCCGGCTTCGCGGCACGGTGGCGGCGCAGCGCCAGCGGTACGACGGCGATCACGGCCATCACCACCAGCAGCAGCAGCGGCGAGTCGATCACGTGATGCCCCGGCTGATCAGCTCGGAGATGCGCACCCCCAGCTCGTCACCGACCACGACGACGTCGCCCTTGGCGACAGGGGTGCCGTTGGCCAGCACGTCCACGGGGGCTCCGGCGAGACGGTCGAGTTCCACCAGGCTGCCCTCCTGCAGTCGCAGGAGGTCACGCAGCGGCAGCCGGACCCGGCCGAGTTCCACGGTCACCGTCAACGCCACGTCGCCCAACAGGGACAGGTCCCCCGGGGCGCCAGGGCCGGCACCGGTGGTCAGATCGGGCAGGTCAACGTGTGCAGCGGCGTCGGTGCCCATCAGCGTCGTCCTTCATCGCGAGGGTCGGTCGGGTGGGTCGGCGAAGCTTTCGTCGGGTGACCGGCCACGCTGGCCGGGGCCGCCGGGTCGACGGCGGTCGCAGCAGCGGGCGGGCCGCCCTGGCGCGGCGGGGTCGGCGGCTCGACGACCTGTACGGCGACCTTGCGGCCACGCTTACCGAGGTGGGCGGTGCCGAGGTGGTGCTCGTCCACGACCAGGTCCGCCGGCCGGTCCGTCGGATGGTCGAGCCGGAGGACGTCACCCGGTTGCAGTCTGGCCAGGACCGCCGCGTCCAGCGGTGTTCGGCCGATCCGGACGCGCACGTCAAGGGCGGCCTCCATCATGGTGTCGGCCAGGGGTGCGGTGTTCAGATCATCGACCTTGTCCTCGCTGCTCCTGCCACCGAGCAGGAGCCGGTCGAGCTGGGGCACCAGTGGCGCCACGGGGTAGGCGATGGTGACCAACCCCTGTGCGGGCAGATCACCGCGGATCTCCACCCGGTAGGTCAGCAGCAGGAGCAGATCTCCCGGCGAGCCGAGCTGGAGTGGCTGCGGTGCGATCTCCACGCTGCGCAGCTCGGAGGTGTCACCGGCGAGATCCTTCAGCGCCTCGTCGATGGCGACCACCGCCGGTTCCAGCAGCTCGTGGGCGAGCAGGACCTGCTCCAGCTCCGTCGGCCGCCGGTCGACGTCACCGGTCGAGGGATCGCCCGGTCCACCCAGCAGACGCTCCACCACCAGCAGGGCGAAGGGCATGTCCAGTTGGATGAAGGCGGTCGCATCGAGCGCGCCGACGTGGACCACCCCGAGCGCCGTCGGCAGCGGCAGTGAACGCACGAAGTCGTCGAGGGAGAGCTGGTCCGTTGCGACGTGCTCGACCTCGAGCGCCGCGTAGCTCGACGCGCTCCACGCGGTGGAGAGTCGCCGAGCGAACAGCTCGTGGTTGGCCTCCAGCGCCACGATGGCATCACGACTGACCCGGCTGGGACGCCGGAAGTCCACCTCCGACACCGAGGTGGACCGGGCACCGGTCAGGATGCTCACGACGCGCTGCTCACGGGGTGGTGGTCACGGGGCTCAGCCTCCAGCTCCCACCCCCTGTCGACCGCGACGTGACGGGGTCAAGCGCTGTCGGTCACCTGGCTGCGCTGCGCGTCACTGGACCATCAGCTCGGTGAGGATCACCCGACGCACCACCTCCTCACCCCAGATGTCGTGGGCGTCGGCCGTGAGCTGCTGCCGTAGCTGGTCGGAGCCGGCGGGGCTGCGCAGTTGGTCCGCATCCATCTCGGCGACCTCCTGGAGGAGTGCGTCCTGCAGGATCGGGACCTTGGGTTCCAACGCCTCGGGGTCCTCCCCCTCCACCAGCACGATCCCGAGGGAGATGCGGGCGTGCCGGAGCGTGTTGTTGCCCGTGGTCGTGGTCAGCGCCGGGAGCACCAGGACCTCACCCTCACCGGGTGGGGCGGGTTCCCGCTCGGCGAGGAAGAACCACCATCCACCGCCGCCCACGGACAGCAGCAGCACCGCGACCAGCAGCAGCACGATCTTGCCCTTGCCACCGCCCTTCTGGCCATCGAGTTCGGTGCCGTCCACCGGGATGGTCTCGGTGACGCTCACAGCTCCACCTCCTCGACGAGCACGACGATGTCGACCCGACGGTTGCGGGCTCGCCCCTCGGCGGTGTCGTTGGTGTCGAGGGGGTGGTACTCCCCGTAGCCGACCGCCCCCACCCGATCCGGCGGCAGGTCGTGCTCCTCGATCATCAGCTCCAGCACCGCTACCGCCCGGTCGGTGGAGAGGTTCCAGTTCGTGTAGCCGTCGCGGTCGAGCGGGACGTCGTCGGTGTGGCCCTCGATGAACAGCGGGTTCGGGTAGTCGTCCAGGGTCTGCGCCACCACGCGGATGACCTCGCGTCCCAGCTCGTTGATGGTGGTGGAGCCGAGGGCGAAGAGGATGTCGTCGCTGGCGATCGACACGACGAGACCGCGTTCCTCACGACGCATCTCGACGTGGATCTCCAGCCCATGCTCCTGCACGGCCTCGTCGAGCGAGCGTTGGACCTCGTCGAGCCGGTCCTCCACCAGTCGTCGCTGCTGCAGCTCCTCGAGGACGTCCTGGGTGAGCGGCGGAGCCTCGGGCCCCAGCATCGCCGACGGGTCCTGCGGCACCGTGTCAGGGGCGTCCTCGGGCGGATCCTGCTGCTCGTCCTCGTCGCGGTCGGGCGCGTCGGGGCGCTCCTCCGCTGGATCGGTGGGCTGCTCGTCAGGCTGGAGCCCGTCGAAGTCCGGGAGCAGGCCGTCGCCGGCCTCGTTGCCGAAGGGCGCACGCAAGCCCTCGAGGAAGGCGGTGAACTTGATGACGTCGATCTCCGACATGGCGTAGAGCAGGACGAAGAACGCCATCAGGAGGGTCACCGCGTCGGCGTAGGTGGTCAACCACCGGCTCCGCGTGTCCTCCTGTGGCTTGCCACCACGGCGTCCCCGTGCGCTGCCTGGGCGTGCCATGTCAGGCCGCCTTCGCCGAGTTATCGGTCTTGTTCAACCGGTCCCCGATCCCGACGCGCTCGGACGGGGGCAGGTAGGACTCCAGACGTTCGATCACCCCGCGGGGGCTCGCACCGCCGCGGATCGACAGGATGCCGTCGAGCGCCACCTCGAGGCCCGCCATCTCGACGTCGTTCAGCCGCTCGAGGCGCATCGCGATCGGGTTGAACATCAGGTTGCCGATCATCACGCCGTAGAGCGTGGTGAGCAGCGCGAGCGCCATGCCACGGCCGAGCTGGCCGGGGTCCTCCAGGTTGCCCAGCATGTTGATCAGGCCGATGACCGTGCCGACCATGCCGAAGGTGGGGGCGTAGCCCGCCAGACCCTTGTAGAAGTCGATGGCGGTCCGGTGCCGCTCGTCGGTGGCGGCCAGCTCGATCTCCAGGGTCTCCTTGACCACGTTCTCGTCGACACCGTCCACCAGGAGCTGGACCCCGAGCTGCAGGAACCGGTCGTCGATCTCCTCCAGTTTGTCCTCGAGGGCGAGCATGCCCTCGCGACGGGCCACCTCGGCGAGCTTGGCGAGTTCGGTGATGGTGTCCTGGACGTCCGGGACCTCGGAGCGCACCGCCTTGACGGCGCTCTTGGGCATCGCCAGCAGCTCGGTCTTCCGGTACGCCATGATCCCGGCGCCGATGGAGGCGGTGAACACCAGGAAGAAGGCCGACGGTCCGATCAGGGGACCGATCGAGTTGCCGTCGATCAGCATCGCGATGATGATCCCCAACAGGGTGATCACCAAGCCGCCGAAGAAGATGGGGTCCACGCCTCAACCCTCCTGGTCGCAGGTCGAGCAGTGGTCCGGTTCCGGGACGACCGACAACGTCGGGCCCTGGCCCTTCAGCTCGTCGGCCGCGACCAGGAGGGAGGCGCGGAATCCCACGAACCGGTCGACGACCGTGGCGGGCGGCTCCTCGACGAAGATCCGTCGGCCGTCCACCAGCGTCAACACCGTATCCGGGCTCGCCTCCACGGACTCGATGAGATCCGAGTTCACGTAGAGGGGCTCACCGCGGAGCCGATGGACCAGGATCACGGTCGCACCTCCGTGTGCGTCGTCGTGTGGGGCACGCGATCCATCGCGCGCACCCTCCCCGTCGGCCATCACCCTCAGCGGTCAAGTAGGGGGGACCATCCCGCCCGGATCCACGGAGCGTCACGCGGGAGCGTCACGCGGAAGCGTCACGCGGAAGCGTCACGCAGGAGGGTCACGCAGGAGCGGCACCGGGTGGGCGCTGGCGACCGCAGCACGCGACAGTGCGGGCCCGCACACGCGCGACCGCGCGGACCCGAACGCACGCGACGGGGCGGACCCGAAGGCCCGCCCCGCGTCCCCAACCGCGTTGGCTGTCCTCCGCGCCATCAGCGCTTCAGGTTCACCAGCTCCTGGAGCAGCTCATCGGAGGTGGAGATCGTCCGTGCGTTGGCTTGGAACCCCCGCTGGGACAGGATCAGGTTGGTGAACTCCTGGGCGAGGTCGACGTTCGACATCTCCAGGGTGCCCGCCTGGAGGGTGCCGAGGCCGTCCTCCCCCGCGAAGCCCACGATGGCGGCCCCAGCGGCGGGGGAGTCACGGAAGAGCCCGTTGCCCTCGTGCTCGAGCCCCTCCACGTTGGGGAAACGCGCCATGGAGATCCGCCAGAGGTCCACCAGTTCACCGTCCTCGTCGCGACCGGTGACCGTGCCGTCAGCACCGATCGTGATGTCGGTGTACTCCTCGGGGTCGACCAGGATGTCCCCCTCCGCGCCGTCCAGGAGGTTCTCGCCCTGCAGTCTCTGACCGCCGGGCGTCGCCAGGTGGCCAGCGGAGTCGAAGGAGAAGGCCCCCGCACGGGTGTAGTAGGCCTCTCCAGCCTGTTCGACCACGAAGAAGCCGTCACCCTGGATGGCGAGATCGGTGGGGCGACCGGTTGCCTGGGAGGCACCTTGCGTGAACACCAGGTCGGTTGCGGCGACCTGGGTCCCGAGCCCGACCTGCATCGGGTTCCGACCGGCCACCTCGCCACCGCCGGCCGTGCCACCACGGGTGAGCTGGGTCAGGGTCTCCTGGAAGGTCGTCCGGGACGACTTGTAGCCCGTGGTGTTGACGTTGGCGATGTTGTTGCCGGTCACGTCCATCATGGTCTGGTGGGACCGCAGTCCGGAGACCGCGGAGAACATCGAGCGGAGCATGGTTCGTCCTCTTCGTGCGGCTGGCGCCGCCAGCGTGGGTAGGGGCCGTGCGCGGATCGTGGGAACCACCGGGTCCGGGTGGTCGGGGGTGGGAGGTCGATGGACAGGAAGTGGTGCTGGTGGCTGTGGGGGCGTTGCGGCTCAGGTGGTGTTCGACCCGTCGGCGTGCAGCGGTCCGTTCCAGACCTCGGGCGCGCCGGCATCCGGGTCGGTCGCCGACGGCGAGGTGGCACCGCTGGCGCGCGCGGTCGTGCCGTCGCGCACCTCGGTGACGGAACCGAGCCCGACCTCGACGCCGGCCACGGTCAAGGCCGGTCCGGCGGGGGTGTAACGGATGGACTGCACGGTGCCGCTGACCGGAGCGCCATCGGGCCCGAGACCCGTCACCTCGTTGCCGAGCAGGTTGGTCGCCGCGACGGCCTGTTGGAGGCCCATGTTGCGCTGCTGGACCTGGAGCAGCTGTTGCGTCGCATCGAGCTGGGCGAGCGAGGCCGTCTGGGTCATCAGGTCCCCGGGGTCCTGGGGCTCCATCGGGCTCTGGTACCGCATCTGGGCGACGAGCAGCTTGAGGAAGCCCTCGCTGTCCATCCCGCCGAGCGCCGACATCGCGCTGTCCACGGAGCCGTGCAGGCCCATCTGCTGGGGTTGGGTGGGTGCGCCGATCGCCTCAGGCATCGTGGTCCTCCTGCATCGAGATGCTGGTCACAGCCGCAGTCCGGTGTCCGCCGGGCGGCGTCGCGGCGGGACGGGCTCGGCGCTGCGGGGGCCCGCACCGCCGTCCTGCTGCTCCTCGCGGTCGCCCGGGTCCGGGTCACCGTCTCCGGCGAGGTCGAACCCCTGCTCGGCGAGGGCGTCGTGGGCGTCGGAGAGCAGCTCATCGGCCGCGCGGCCGTCGCCCTTGAGGACGGTGAGCTTGACCTGACCGTCCTCCATCCCGACCCGTAGCCGCAGATCGCCGAGGTCGAGGACCAGCTGGCGCGGCGGCGGCATCTTCTCCAGCTGTGCCACCAGCTCGAGGACCCGTTGCACACCAGCGGGCAGCTGGGGGGGGCGGGGTGGCTCACCACGCAGGGTGTCCGTTGTCTGCGGGAGCTCCCCGCCGACGCCCGCGACCCGAGCTTCCGATCCGCTGGGTGGTTCGGCCCGCAGCTGCTGTCCGGTCATCCGGGGCTCTGCGGCCGTGCGCGTGTCCACGCGCTCCACGCGGGGCTGCTCGACCCGGGCGACATCCTCGGTGTTGGCGGAGGATGGGGTGGCCGACGGGCCGGCAGCCTCGGCACCATCGGCGCGGTCCGCAGCGGCGACCCCTTCCGCCAGCGCCCCGACCTCCGCGTCCGCACCGTCTCCGCGCAGCGAGGTCGCATCCTCCGCGGCGTCGACCGATGGCTGCGCACCGATCGATGCCCCGTCGGCGGCGAGGTCGGCGAGCAGCGCCTCGGCCTCCGCGACCAGCCGGTCGGGCTCGTCCAGGTCGCCGAGCCGGGCAGCGGTGTCGCTGTCGGCCAGCTCATCGACGACGGCTGCGGCGTCACCGTGGGACAGCTCGCGCAGCAGCTCGCCGGCATCCGCGTCCTCGAGCGCGGTGACGAGACCTTCGGCGTCCACGTCCTCGCCCGTGGCCTGCTGCGTGGCGGCCAGCAGGGACAGCGGCCAACTGGCGGCCCGCAGGCTCTCGGCGTCGGTAGCACCCGCGACCTCGATGGCGCCGAGGGTCTCCTTCACCGCGCGCTTGAGGCCGGGCTCGACGTCGGTGATGGTGTCGAGAGCGGCACGGGCCCGATCGAGCGCGGCACCGAAGGCGGGTCGCTCACCGCGGTCCGCGCGCTGTGCCACCGCACCCCGCTCGCCAGGGTCGGTCCGACGTGCGGACGTCCGGGCTTCGAAGCGGTCACCCCGGTCGAAGCGGTCACCCCGGTCGAAGCGGTCACCCCGGTCGAAGCGGTCACCCCGGTC